>DATLIY010000008.1:300000-600000 GCA_035539175.1 Acidisarcina sp.
TGGATTGTGCAACCAGGTCATCGTCCGACGACTCAAGCCGCTCGCCCGAGAGCCGCGTATGCACAGCCGCCAGCAGGCGCTCATTGATCGGCGTCTCCGTGAGCGGGAGCAGCTCCGCCTCATCCAGCGGCGTGGAAGAGCGTTGCGTCTCAGGATCGAACTTTCGGATGGACTCGATTTCGTCGCCGAAGAACTCCACGCGCACCGGGCGATCCGCCTCCGGCGAATAGACGTCAAGGATGCCGCCGCGACGGGTGAACTGGCCGGGCATTTCGACCACATCCAGGGCCGTATACCCAACGCTGGCGAGGTGGACGACCAGCGCTTCGAGGTCAACCTCTTCGCCGCGACGCAGGGTGCGCGCAAGATTGGCGTAATAGTCGGCAGAGAAGAGGCGCATGGCCGCGGCTTCCACCGGCGCAATCACAATTGAGGCCGCCCCGGTTGCGATCTTCCACAGAGCCGCGGCACGCTGCTCCTGCACATCGGGGTGTGGCGAGAGGTTTTCAAAGGGAAGAACATCGTGGGCAGGCAGAGTGACGACGGCATCGGGAGAGCAGGCTCCTGTGAGGTCGCATCCGGCGCGGACAGCAGTCTGCAGGGTTTCCGCCGCCTTGTTGTCGGCCACAATCACGATCACCGGCGCATCGGCGGCCTTGGCAAAGAGTGGCAGATACAGGGCGCGGGCGGTGGAAGTCAGCCCCGAGACACGACGACGCCCTCTGCCGAGAGCAAGATGCCGCCGGACACGCTCAAACGACTCCGAATGCTCCAAATCCGCCAGTAGCTCGCGGACAAACGGGAGGATCATGCCAGTACCCAGTTTAACAGGGGTCAGGCGAGGTGGGGGATGGTGCGTCCGTTGTGAGAGTTCTGCGAAGGAGGCAGGTTTGACCGAAAGCCGCGTTCCCGTTCGAGTAAGCGAGGTCCTGAATGCACTCCACGCCGTTGTGACCGAATTACCGCTTCGGAACTAACTCAAGGATCGATCACAATTGCTCTCCGAGTGCCGACCAAACGCCCGGAACCTTTGGGGCAGACTGAGAAACTTTCTCTCCCCCGAGCGCTAAGACCTGTTGGCAACAACCGAGGCCAGGATCGGTCAACAGGAGCCGACATATGAGGACTAACGCGGTCGTCAACGGGCTTGCGACGCTAGTCGTTTACTCACATCACAAGCTTTGAATATCGTTAGACAATTTGAACCTAGGCGCCCATCGCCATAATCGCCATCAGCCTCAGGTCTAGCGATATTCCAAATAGCGACTCTCGGTCCCTTCTCAAGTATCTGAGCGATTGATGCTTTGACGTCATCGCTAGCTCGCGAAAAAACGCAATTGAAGTCAGCATTCACAATCAGCATGATCCCGATTGCAAATCCAAGACCCTGCTCCGGATCTGTGAACATCTCGAGCTTCTTCAAATCCGCCAACAGGTCCGTAGGAGCCAAATCCGGCGAACTCTTGATCTCAACAGCAACCAGGTTATTTTCTATTGTTGCTGGCTGATGAATGACTAGATCCGGGATCACCCAATCTCTTCTATTGACGCGCGGAACCAAACTCAGACCCTTGCGAAACTCGCCATTTACATACCAATACTCTGTGAACTGCAATCTCACTTGATGATAAAGCTCATAGGCAAAAACTCGTTCCTGGCAAGCTTGGCTACCGTCGGGCAACTCTACACAAAAGTATTCGGGAGCAACGAGCAATAGCGCATTTTTGAACCGAGTTATCGCTTGCTCTTTGTTGCAGGTAAATGGATCGGTCATAGTGCTCTAAGGGTAAACCATTAGCCATCCCGGTTATTCCATATAGACGCCGCAGTGTCCGATTTTCCTGCCCCGAGCCGATTATGTGATTCCGGTACACTGGCCGACTTATCATTATCAATTCCTGATCTCGCGGAGAAACGAAAGGTATGGCGAATGTCCTCAATCGAAAAGAACTTCAAACTGACGGGAAGAAAAGACCATTGGCTCCCGCAGTGTTACATGCAAGGGTTCATCGGCCCGTCACGCAAGGAGGAGCCTAGACCTCTTTTCTGTTTTGAGAAAGAGACTCAGGAATGGAGGCCGGTCAGCACTAAGGAAATCGGACAGGGCGAAGGGTTTTATGACTACGCCGAGGGAACCGACTACGATGCCGTTACACATCCCGACTCTGTATTCGGACGCCTCGAGAAGCAATGGCGGTCGCAGCTTGAGTTAATGGAGCGTGACAAGTTCGCGTCGTGGGCGAAGCACAGGGATTTTCTGATTGAGTTCATGCACATGCTCAGAGCAAGGTCTCCAATGGCGATGGAACAGCAACGAACAGTTGCTGGCTCATACAAGGTGGTGCAGGTAACGGACATCTTCCCCCATCCCACGAACCCGAGCCTAACCGGAATTAAAGTCGATACTATGACGCCGTATCCGATGTCCGCCCCCGCAGTTAGGAATGCTGTCATTGGGCAGATGTTAGCTGACGTGCAATCCGGGTCTTCATGGGCTAAGGACATGCACTGGTGCTTGCGATACATCGACGAAGAGAACAACCCATACACCGCTACTGACCAAGCGGTGTATGTGCGAGGCACACTGGTAGCTCCAGCAGTCACCCCGGAAGTCCTTGCTCACCCGGACACGATCGTCATCTTCCCGCTGTGCTGGAAAGCGTGCTTGTTCGGGAGCCCACTCAAGGTCGACGTGCCGTATGACCGGGCGCACTCGCAACAACCCTTGAGCATCCGCGAGGTGCAAAAACAGGGGTGCTACAGGTTTGTGATTTCCCCGATCAAGTTTTGAGCTTTGCCCATTTGGGAAGAAGCCGAACCAACGCGGCGATGTGCTGCTGGGTAGGTCCCGATAAACGCTCTCTTCGTACGTTGGAGCATCATCGCCTTAGCACTCAGCTGGAAATGCCAGGGTAGGGTTTCGACGCCAAACCTTGCGATTGCGGGTGAATACGGTCTATCCGAAGACAGTCCGCACTGCTTTTTAATCCGCCCTCGCCGGGTATCATTTGGCAGAAGGACCGCCTTCTTACTTCCCTCCGCTGATCGCCTTTAGATATCTGTAATAGAACTCTACGGCCTGGTAGTAGGAGTTGACGGGGATGCGCTCGTCCTTGCCGTGGGCGCGCATATCGCCGCTCTCCAGCGCCACGGCGGAGAAGCCATAGCTGGGGATTCCGGCGTCGGCGATGTAGATGCTGTCCGAGGCGCCGGTTTCCATGATGGGCACAACCGGAGCGCCGGGCCAGAATTCGGCGGCGATGCGCTCCAGCGGGTCGAAGACCTCGGGAAGCGGCGGCGGCGGCGCGATCACGGTCCTTTCCGGAGCGGTATCGAAGGCTTCGCCGGCATCGCTCACATATTTCACCGTCACCTTGTCGTCCGCAAAGACGCCGATCAACTGCTTGCGGATCTGCTCCGGCGAATGGCCCGGAAAGATGCGGCAATTGACGTTGGCCTGCGCTGTCTGCGGAAGCGCATTGTTGGCGTGGCCCGCGTTGAGGCGCGTGGCGACGCAGGTGGTCCGCATAGTGGAGTTGTACAGCGGATCCCGCGAGAGGCGCTGGATGGCTTCCGGATCGGGCAACGGCTTCAGGATCGCCTGCATGTCGGCGGCGGTCTGGCCGCTGGTGCGCGAGGACAGGCGGGCGAAATAGGTCCGGGTGACCGGGTTCAGCTCGAACGGGAAGGAATACTGCTGCAGGCGCACGAGCGCATCGGCAAGATGATAAATGGCGTTGTCCGGCCGCGGCAGCGAGCTGTGGCCTCCGGGATTCGTAACCATCAACTGGTAATCGGCGTAGACCTTCTCGGTCGCCTCTACCGCGACGAGCAGAGGTTTGCCATGGCTGAGGTCGATGCCTCCCGAGTCGGGGTTGATGACGAACGCCGCATCGATCAGGTTGCGGTGATTCTTCAGCAGCCAGGCGACGCCATTGGATTTGCCACCCTCCTCGTCGGCGGTAAGCGCAAGGATGATATCGCGATCGGGCTTGTAACCCTCCTTCCACAGGCGGATGAAGTTGGCGACGAACAGGGCGTCGTCCTCCTTCATATCCTGCGTGCCGCGGCCATAGTAGAAGCCATCCTTCTCGACAAACTTGAAGGGATCGGTAGTCCAGTCTTCGCGCCGCGCCTCGACCACATCCAAATGGCCGATGATGAGGACCGGCTTTTTGGCGCCGGTGCCGCGATAACGGACCACCAGGTTTCCTTTGCGGTCATTCGGGCCGAGCAACTGCATATCGGCAGCGGGAAAGCCAGCATCCAGCAGCCGTTGCTGCATGGCCCGGGCAGCGGTCGTGGTGCTGCCGACAGAATCCGTGGTGTTGATCTCGATCAACTGCGCGAAAATGTCGTGCGCCAGCGCGCGGTTTGCCGGGTCAGGCTGCTGCGCGGGCAACCCGGTGGCAGAAAAGGTTGCAGCGGCAAAAACCAGGGCAGCGCAGGCTTTCAGAAAAGCAATTCTCATTGAGGCTCCGAAGAATCGTCTCGGCGGAATTCCGATGAGCGATTGTAGCGTCTCTATGAAAGCAGGGTGAATAAACCAGATCCGGGAGCCCCGGCGGTATGCGCCCCGGCCTCGGGGGAGAGCCGCGAGAGAGAGCGGCAGGAGAGAGCGGATTGTGGCTTCCAGCGGCGATCCACACTGCTAGAATCAAAGGCAGTCATGGCTGCCACAACCAGTATTGCCCCTGAGATTCTTTCGAAGTATGAGCCGGTGATCGGTCTCGAGGTCCACGTCCAGTTACTGACCGAGACCAAGGCCTTTTGCGGCTGCTCCTCAAAGTACGGAGCCGAGCCCAACACCCACATCTGCCCCAATTGCCTGGGCCTGCCCGGCTCCCTGCCGGTGCTCAACTACCGGGCAGTGGAGTTCGCCGTACTGGCGTCGATGGCCATCAACTGCGAGGTGCGGGAGCGCTCCATCTTTGCGCGCAAGAACTACTTCTATCCCGACCTGCCCAAGGGCTACCAGATTTCGCAGTATGACAAGCCGCTTGGCGAGCACGGTTGGATCGATGTCCCCACGCCGGCAGGGACCAAGCGCATCGGCATCACGCGGCTGCATATGGAAGAGGATGCGGGCAAGAGCATCCATGACGGATTCCGCGACTCAGCCACGCACACCTACGTCGACCTGAACCGCTGCGGCACGCCACTGATTGAAATCGTGAGCGAGCCGGATATGCGCACGCCAGACGAGGCTTACGAGTATTTGACGCGGCTGAAAGAGATCCTGCTCTACACCGGCGTGAGCGACTGCAACATGGAAGAAGGCTCCCTGCGCTGCGACGCCAACGTGAGCGTGCGGCCGCGCGGGCAGAAGGAGTTCGGCACCAAGGCCGAGGTAAAGAACGTCAACAGCTTCCGTTTTGTTCGCGCCGCGCTGGAGTATGAGATCGAGCGCCAGGTAGAGGTGATCGAATCCAGCGGCCGCGTCGTACAGGAGTCGCGAACCTGGAACGCTCAGGATGGCCGTACCTACTCGATGCGCTCGAAGGAGCAGGCCCACGATTATCGCTACTTCCCGGAGCCGGACCTGCCGCCGCTGATCGTTACGGCGGAGTGGAAGGCGGAGATTGCGAAGTCGCTGCCCGAGCTGCCGGAAGCGCGGCGCGCACGCATGATCGCCGACTATGACCTGAGCGAGCAGGATGCGCAGACGCTGACGGCTACACGGGAGTTCGCGGACACCTTTGAAGCCTCGGCAAAGAAGGCGAAGAGCCCGAAACGGCTGACGAATCTCTTCCTGAGCGAACTGACCGGACGCCTCAAGGCTGCCGGAATCGAGCTTGCGCAATCGCCGGTGACGATGGACGGGCTTGTCTTCGCGGCGGATCTGGCCGAAAAGGGCGACCTCTCCAGCAAGCAGTTGAAGCAGATCTTCGACATAGCATTCGAAAAGAGCGAGGATTTCCCAGTCGTCTATGAACGCGAGAAGCCGCAGCAGATCAGCGATCCCGCCGCGCTGGAGGCGATGATCGACGAGATCATCGCGGGAAACCCAAAGCAGGTAGAGCAATACCGCGCTGGCAAAAAGACAGTGGCTGCCTTCTTTGTCGGTCAGGTCATGCGCCTCTCGAAGGGGCAGGCCAATCCCGCTCTGCTGAATGAGTTGGTGGCAAAGAAGCTGGATGCTTAAGGCTGCCAGTCTCTTCCTCTGCGAACTGGCAGGGGAAGAGACTGCGCTCGCACGTCCCCTCTGAGACTTCGGAATCCTGGGCCAAATCTCAGGCCACATCCCTAAACATATCTTTTAGACCATTGCGGTGCTGTCGAGGAAGTCGGCTCCCCAACCCGGGTGATAGCCATTCTGCCGCAGCAGCGTGCTGATCTGCGCCCAGTGCCGGATGCCGTGGATCATGATGTGGACAAACAACTTGCGGCGGCTGACCGAAACCTGGCGCCCACTGCGGAGTGTGAAGTGGATAATCTCCCCGGCGTGGGCTTCGTTGGTGTGCTGGAGAAAGCGGCGCAGATTGCTACGGCCCTCGTCTGCCAGCGAGAAGAGAACCTCGGGAGCGGTCACCGGATCGTTATCGAAGCCATGCACCGGCTCTCCCAGGAGCCGCTGCGAAAGGCGCAGTTGCACAATGAAGATGTGATGGACCAGCTCCCCTATAGTCTTCGAACCGGCTACATCGCAAAGCACCTCCAGTGCCTGTGGATGCGCCTCGAACCAGTTCTGCCACTTCACAGCGTTCGCTTCGTTGTCCGCCAGCAATTCCTTGAACGTAATGCCCGGAGTCCGCATGGGTTCAGCCTCTCCCTGCTTCCGATTCGTCTTGAAGTCAGCGTCTGGGCTTGAGCGCCCGGTGTCCAATGTCACGACGATAGTACATTCCGTCGAAGTGGATCTTGGCAAGAGCGTCATAGACGAGCCCCAGGGCGGATTCCAGATTCCCCGCCGCGGCCGTCACGCCGAGCACGCGCCCTCCGCTGGTCAGGTACTCGCCATCGATCAGCGCCGTTCCCGAGTGGAAGACCTGAACCCCGGGATATGTCTGGTTCAGGCCGGTGATCACTTTGCCCGTGGCGTAGCTGCCGGGATATCCCTCCGAGCTGGCAATGACGCAGGCGGAAGCGCCCGGCCGCCAGCGGAATTCCGTCTCGCTCAACCGGCCTTCGACGCATGCCTCCAGCCCCTCCACCAGGTCGCTCTCCAGGCGCATGAGGATGGCCTGCGTTTCAGGATCCCCAAAGCGTGCGTTGAACTCCAGCACCATGGGTCCACGCGCGGTCATCATCAGGCCCACGTAGAGGACGCCAACAAAGGGGGTATCCTCGGCGGCCATACCATCAATGGTTGGCTGCGCCACGTGGTTAATCAGCCAGTCGCGCATTTTGACGTCAAGAATGTCATCGGTCGAATAGGCGCCCATTCCGCCGGTATTCGGCCCGGTGTCTCCTTCACCGATACGCTTGTGGTCCTGGGCCGGAACCAGCGGCACAACGTGCTTGCCATCGCTCAGCAGCAGAAAGGAGACCTCTTCTCCCTCAAGAAACTCTTCAATCAGGACGGTGCGCTCCACCGAACCCAGCAGCTTGCCCGAAAAGAGACCCGATACCGCATCGAGCGCCTCGCGCTTCGACTGGCAGATGAGTACACCCTTTCCGGCAGCCAGGCCATCGGCCTTGACCACTAACGGCGTGTGAAAGAGGTCGATGGAGGCACGTGCCTCCTGCTCGCTGGTACAGACGGCATAGGCCGCGGTTGGAATATTGTGCCGCTGCAGAAAGCGCTTGGCGAAGGCCTTGCTCGTCTCCAGCATGGCAGCGGCGCGCGTCGGGCCAAAGACCGGGATGCTGCGGCGGCGCAGCTCGTCCACAAACCCGAGCGAGAGCGGGAGCTCCGGCCCCACAACCGTCAGGTCGGGCTTCTCGGCGGCCACTACCCGGAGCAGGTCGCCCAGGTCCTTCTGGCTGGCAGGTATGCAGCGCGCCACAGAGGCGATGCCGCCGTTACCGGGAGCGCAAACCACCTCGTCCACTCGGTTAGAGTTGCGGATGGCCCAGGCGAGAGCATGCTCGCGGCCTCCTGATCCGATG
Organism: Acidisarcina sp.; assembly: GCA_035539175.1. Taxonomy (NCBI): domain Bacteria; kingdom Pseudomonadati; phylum Acidobacteriota; class Terriglobia; order Terriglobales; family Acidobacteriaceae; genus Acidisarcina; species Acidisarcina sp. Next base: position 308,053 of record DATLIY010000008.1, read on the forward strand.
ACGAGAACTTTCATAATATGTTCACTCCTCTTCCCACTGTACCCGAATGGTTATCTCAGCAAACAGCATCCGCAAAGTCAAACCGGCTGGCTTCCACCGGGACGATTCTGCGGACTCCTGCTGACGCATCTATACTGAGGGGGCAGCAGCAGTACCGGTTCCCGCCATCGCTGGAATGCTCTATCGATCCACGTCGAATCCTATGGCCCCCGTTACCCCATCTGCGACGCAGTCCCCCGGCAAATCGCGATGGCGGTCCAGCCTTCGGCTGCCCAAACTGCGGACGGCGGAGCTTTGGTATTACTTCGGGCCTGCCTTCGTCGCCAGTATCGCGTACATCGACCCGGGAAACTTCGCCACCAACTTCGATGGCGGCACTCAGTTTGGGTACAAGCTGCTGTGGGTACTGCTGTGGTCGAACGCGATGGCGATCCTGATCCAGTACCTCTCGGCCAAGCTGGGCATCGCCACCGGCCATACGCTGCCGCAGAACTGCCGCAGGCACTTCTCCCGTCGCACAACCATTGGCCTGTGGATCGCGGCGGAGCTCTCGGCACTGGCTACGGATCTGGCGGAGTTTCTTGGCGCGGCGCTGGGCTTCTACCTGCTGTTCGGGCCATGGCTCGCACGATATGGTTTTGCCAAGCCCACCATCCTGCTGCTGGCAGCGCTTGCTTCGGCGGTCTGCGTCTTCCTGATTCTCGCCTTCGAGCTATGGGGATTCCGCAGCCTGGAGGTCGCCATCATGGCCTTCGTCTTCGTGATCGGCGCCTGCTATATGGTGGAGCTCTTTTTCGTGCACATTGACTGGAGACAGATCGCCTTCCACACCGTCGTGCCGATGATTGACAAAAAGAGCATCTATATTGCCGTCGGCATGCTGGGGGCAACCGTCATGCCGCACGTTGTCTACCTGCACTCCGCGCTGGTGCAGCCCCGCGTGCGTGCGGAAAGCCACACCTCCCCCAAGGGCATCTATCTGAACCGCCTGCGGCATCTGCGCTTTGAGGCTATCGACGTCTTCGCGGCGATGAACGGTGCATGGCTGGTGAACTCCGCGATGATCGTGGTGGCCGCCGCGGCATTCGCCGGAACGGGACGAACCGGCATGTCGATCGAGGAGGCGCACCAGACTCTCGGGCCGCTCCTTGGCCCCATCTCGGCGACCGTGTTCGCAGTGGCGCTGCTGTGCTCCGGCCTGTCGTCGTCGACGGTCGGCACCATGGCCGGGCAGATCATCCTGGAAGGATTTCTCCAGGTCCACTTCAGCATCTTTCTGCGGCGGCTGCTCACGCTGGTACCGGCGATCGTTGTTATCGCCATCGGACTGGACCCGCTGAAGATCCTGATCCTGTCGCAGGTAGCGCTCAGCTTCACGCTACCCTTCGCGCTGATTCCACTTCTGATTCTCACCAACGACTCCGCGGTAATGGGACGGTTCGTCAACGGCAGGATCACCCGCGTCCTCGGCTGGATCACCGCGTCCGTCATCCTGGGACTCAATGCCCTGCTCCTCTGGATGACCGCCACAGGGAACTGAGCTGGCCCTTCCTTGCTGCCGCTGCTTCCGCGACGGTAGCTGAAGAGAACGCGATCACGTTAAAATGAGACCCGAAGAGCGATGAATCCCGGCACATGCAATCCGTTTCGAGTCGTATCCCTGCGACGTTTTCGCCGTGGCCGTCCCGACCGTGGACGAATTGCCCTCTCCTGACTAAGCTTCTAATCCTGAGGAATTCCCGCAGCGCGTATTAGCCCCGCGCCGAATACCTTGCGCCATCTCGACGAAGACCGTCACACATCGAAAGGGAAGGTTGGGCATGAAGACCATTGGTAACAGTTTTGGCAGCCAGTCCGAGCTGAAGTCTGGTAATCGCACCTATGAAATATTCCGTCTGAGCGCGCTGGAGCAGAAGGGCATTCCGCTGGCGCGGCTCCCCTACAGCCTGCGTATCCTGCTGGAAAACCTGCTGCGGCACGAGGATGGCAAGTCCGTTACCTCCGCGGATATTGAATTTCTGGCCAAGTGGGATCCGAAGGCCGAGCCCTCGCGCGAGATCGCGTACATGCCGGCACGAGTACTGATGCAGGATTTCACCGGAGTCCCCGCAGTGGTTGATCTGGCGGCCATGCGCGACGCCATGAAGACGCTCGGCGGCGACCCGGAGAAGATCAATCCGCTGCAGCCCGCCGAGCTGGTGATCGACCATTCGGTGCAGGTGGACGAGTACGGCACAGCTAACTCCTACAATGCCAATGCCATGCTGGAGTTTCAGCGGAATCGCGAGCGGTATGCCTTTCTGAAATGGGGCCAGTCGGCCTTCCGCAACTTCTCCGCCGTGCCGCCTGGCATGGGAATCTGCCACCAGGTCAACCTCGAATATCTGGCGCGGGTAGTCTTCACCACCGAAGCCGACGGCAAGCTGCGCGCCTATCCCGACACGCTGGTGGGTACGGATTCGCACACCACCATGATCAATGGCCTGGGCGTGCTGGGCTGGGGAGTCGGCGGGATTGAAGCCGAAGCGGCCATGCTGGGGCAGCCTGTGTCCATGCTGGTTCCGCAGGTCGTGGGATTCAAACTTACCGGCAAGCTGAAGGAGGGTGCGACCGCGACCGACCTGGTGCTGACCGTAACCCAGATGCTGCGCAAGCTCGGAGTGGTGGGCAAGTTCGTCGAGTTCTACGGTCCCGGCATCAGCGAGCTTCCGCTGGCCGACCGCGCCACCATCAGCAACATGGCGCCCGAATACGGCGCCACCTGCGGCATCTTCCCGGTGGACGCGGCGACGCTCCAATACCTGCAACTGACCGGACGCAGCGAGGAGCAGATCGCGCTGGTTGAGGCGTACTACAAGGAGCAGGGCCTCTTCCACACCGCCCAGTCGCCGGAGGCGGAGTACTCGGCAACGATTGCGCTGGATCTCTCCACCGTGGAGCCGAGCGTCGCCGGACCCAAGCGCCCCCAGGATCGAGTTCTGCTGCGTGATGCGGGTGCAAGCTTCAAGGAACAGCTCCCCGACCTGCTCGGGCCCAATGCGGCTCCGAATGGCGTGCGGAACGTAGAGCGCTGGGAGGGCGAGGGCGGACATGCTTCGCTCGGCGGAGCAACCAACTCAGCTGCCGGCGTGCCGGAGCAGGGCCATGCCGCCAGCGTCAAGGAGCGCTTCGGCGTGGACGTGGATCGATATATGGATCACGGCTCCATCGTGATCGCAGCCATCACGAGTTGCACCAATACGTCGAATCCCTCGGTAATGGTAGCTGCCGGGCTGTTGGCAAAGAAAGCTGTCGAAAAGGGCCTCTCCGTGCCGCCGTGGGTCAAGACTTCCCTCGCGCCAGGCTCGCGGGTGGTTACGGACTACTACCAGAACGCGGGTTTGCTTCCATACCTGGATAAGCTGCGGTTCAACGTAGTGGGCTACGGATGTACGACCTGCATTGGCAACTCCGGTCCGCTGCCCACCGATGTATCGCAGTCGATCGAAGATCACGGCCTCGTCGCGGTCTCCGTGCTCAGCGGAAACCGCAACTTCGAGGGTCGCATCAACTCCGAAGTGCGCGCCAACTACCTTATGTCTCCTCCGCTGGTGGTGGCCTACGCGCTGGCAGGGCGCATCGACCACGACTTCCAGGCAGAGCCGCTCGGAAAGGGCAAGGACGGCTCGCCGGTATATCTCAAGGACATCTGGCCGTCGCAGAAGGAGGTCTCCGAGACAGTTGCCTCCGCGATCAATACCGGCATCTTCCTCAAGGAGTACTCCACCGTGACGGATGGCGATGCCAACTGGCAGAACCTGAAGTTTCCCGTCGGCGGCACCTACCAGTGGGAGCCGGATTCGACCTATATCCGCAAGGCTCCCTACTTCGACGGCATGCCGGCGAACCCCGCAGCAGTCGAGGATATCCGCGGAGCGAGAGTGCTTGCAGTGCTGGGAGACAGCGTGACCACGGATCACATTTCGCCCGCCGGCTCCATCAAGGTGGATGGCCCCGCGGGCAAGTATCTGCTGGATCATGGCGTGAAGGCTGCGGACTTCAACTCCTACGGCTCCCGTCGCGGAAACCATGAAGTCATGGTTCGCGGCACCTTCGCCAACGTTCGCCTGCGCAACAAGCTGGCTCCGGGAACGGAGGGCGGCGTGACCCGCCTGCTACCCGAAGGCGAGCAGATGAGCATCTTCGACGCGTCGGTGAAGTACGCGGAGCGGGGTGTCCCACTGGTCATCCTCGCGGGCAAGGAGTACGGCTCCGGATCCTCCCGCGACTGGGCGGCGAAGGGACCCCGACTGCTCGGCGTGCGCGCAGTCATCGCGGAAAGCTACGAACGCATCCACCGCTCGAATCTGGTGGGCATGGGTATCCTGCCGCTGCAGTTTGCCAGCGGCCAGAATACCCAGAGCCTGGGACTGACGGGAGAAGAGGTCTTCGACTTCCCCGGTCTGCGGGCGCTGCTGGATTCAAAGTTTGCCGGGGGGCGCACCCTGACTGTAACCGCGACAGGTAAGGACGGCAGAAAGATCACCTTCCCGGCGAATGTCCGCATCGACACTCCGCAGGAGATTCTCTACTACGAAAACGGCGGCATCCTGCAGTACGTGTTGCGGCAACTGGTGCAGCCGTCAAGTTAGCGAACAGTGTCTGGGTCAACCTAAATGGAAACAGGCTCCGGGAGTTCCCGGAGCCTGTTTTTTGTCTGACATATCTAGTCGGCACACACGCATGTCTGAAGCCGCACGGCGCCAAGATTCAGCACCAGGATTCAGTCTCCGATCTAGCCCAAGATTCAGCCTGATCGGAAGCAATCGCCCGTCCGACTAGACGCCCACGCCGTAATCGGCGGTCGGCATCCTATCCCCGGCATGCGAATAGAAGTCGTAGGGCGTGCGCCGCTTGAACTTGTAGCGGAGGCGCAATTCGCGCCCGAGAATTACGCCCAGAGTGACTGCGCCGAGCGCTAACGACGCCCAGCCGATGGTCTTGATCGCTTTGCTCTCACATCTGCATTCCGGCAGAGTCATGACGGCAGTTTCCTTTTCCTCCCCGCTGCTTCGTCTCCTGGATCATCTCTGCGCGGGGCGGCATACTTCAAACTTCTAAGGTCATCATAGCGCAGCTTTCTCTCTCGCCGCTCTAACACCTTGATGCCATCCTCGTCCGGCGAGGCAGTCCTTTCAGCGGATGGATTCAATTTTGTGCAGGAGTTCCACTTTGCGCTCGGGATCGAGGAAACTCGCCTCGATGGAGTTGGCGGCCAGCTCGCGCAGGTGGTCTGCGGAAAAATCGAACTCCCTGTGAGCCAGAAGATATTCCGCCTCGATATCGCTCTCGAACATGGCAGGATCGTCCGAGTTCAAGGTCACCATCAGCCCAGCGTCAAAGTACTGCCGAAGGGGGTGCCGCGCCGGGGAATTACAACATCCCGTACGCACGTTGGAGGTAACGCATATCTCCACCGGGATCTGGCGCTCGGCAAGGACATCCATCAACTCACGGTCTTCGATTGCCGACAAAGCGTGCCCCAGGCGCTCCGCTCCAATGTTCAGCGCGGCCCAGATCCCTTCCGGGCCGACGGTCTCGCCAGCGTGCGCGGTCAGGTGCAGACCGGCATCGCGCGCCTCGGCGTAGAGATCGCGAAAGGGCTCGGATCCGGTGCGCCGTTCATCTCCGCCGATGCCGATGCCGATGATGCTGGGCGCATCCTGTTTCAGCGCTGCTGCCTTGCGGAAGACGCGGGCGGCCTCCTCAGGACCAAAGTGGCGGACCGCGTCGAAGATCCAGTAAAGCGTGGTGCCGAAGTCCCGCTCGCCACGCTGGCGGCCGCGTTCCATGCCGGCAAAGATGCGATCGATCAGGAAAGGATCGGCCTCGCACTCCTCGCGGCGCCAATAGTAGATGACGCCAACCGAGACATACACCTCTGCATGGACCACTCCCTGCTGGGCCAGCCGCTCGATCATGCGGTAAGTAATCAGCTCGTAGTCTTCCGGCGTGCGCAGCCGTTCTGTGATGGCTTTAAAGGCGAGCATGAACCCGCTGAAGTCCTGGTAGCGGTAGAGCGACTTCGCCTCGTCCAGCGTCATCGAGGTCCTTGTCCGCTTGCGGTCGTGCCGCTGGCTCAGTTCGACCAGTGTCGCAGGTTCAATCGTGCCTTCGAGGTGGAGATGCAATTCGGCCTTGGGCAGCCTGCGGAGCCAATCGCCCGGAATGGCAAAGCTATTCATCCGCGTTCCAGATACCCGGCATTGCCCGGCGCAAAGCTGCTGCGTTTGCGGCTGTAGAAGAAGTAGATTACCAGGCCAATCGCCAGCCATACAAAGAAGCACAGCCAGTTAAAGATGGGCAGGCCAGCCATCAGCAGCATACAGAAAACTAGGCTCAGCAGCGGAACCACTGGACCTCCGGGAGCGCGAAAGCTCCGATGCCGTTCCGGCTCGCGGAAGCGAAGAATCAACACGCCGATCGATACCAATGTAAATGCGAAGAGCGTACCGATATTGGCCACATCGGCAAGTGTACCAATATCCAGCAAACCCGCTGGAATTCCCACTACAAAACCCGCCATCCAGGTTGCGGCTGAGGGCGTGCGAAACCGTGGATGCACCCGGCTGAACCATTTGGGGAACAACCCGTCGCGGGACATGGAAAACCACACGCGTGCCTGTCCCATCTGGAAGACCAAGATGGAGGAGATCATGCCCAGCATGGCGCCGAACAGAATCACCAGCCGGATCCAATGCAGATGGGCACCGCCGGGCGCGAGCGAGAGCTGCTTGAGAGTGTTGACCACCGGGGCAGCGTTGCCCACCAGCGAGTTCCACGGCACCAGCCCTGTAAGCACAACCGCCACAGCTACATAGAGCAGGGTGCAGACGATCAGCGTCGCCATAATGCCGAGCGGCACGTCACGCTGCGGATTGCGGCACTCTTCGGCAGCGGTGGAGACAGAATCGAATCCGATGTAGGTAAAGAAGATGATGCTGCCGCCCGTCAGCATGCCCGACCATCCGTTGGGGAAAAAGGGATGCCAGTTATGCGGCTTGACGAATCCGGCTGCGGCAAAAACGAAGATGAGGATCGCGGAGATCTTCAGGATCACCATGATGTTGTTCGCCTCCGCCGACTCGCGGATGCCCCGGACAAGAACTACGGTGATCAGCATAACGATTACGAATGCGGGGATATTGAAGCCGAAATGCCAGCCGGGAGCGTAGAGCATCGCGCCGTCAAAATTCTGCAGTCCGGAGGGTAGAAACGCAGGCGAGATCCATCGCAGTGCTGGATGGACTCCAAACCAGTCCAGCAGGTCCACCATATGCGCCGCAAAGCCTACGCTTACTGCCATATTCGAGACGGCATATTCGAGGATAAGGTCCCAGCCGATAATCCACGCTACCAGTTCTCCCATGGTGGCGTAGGTATAGGTATAGGCGCTGCCGGCGATGGGGATCATGGACGCCATCTCGGCATAACACAGCGCGGTCAAGGCGCAAACTACAGCCACAAGCAACAGGGAGACAGCCAATGCCGGCCCGGCTCCAGGTCTCCCGATCAGCGCCTTGTGGTGAATGAGGTAGTCGAGCAGAGGAGAGTTGACGATAGAGGAGGTGTCGAACTTCTCCCCCGCAATGGCCGTGCCGATGACGGTGAAGATGCCGGAGCCAATCACCGCGCCGATTCCCAGGGCGGTGAGCGACCACGGGCCGAGCGTCTTCTTCAGGCGTTGGTCCGGCTGTTCGGAATCGCTGATCAGTTTGTCGATCGACTTGCGTGCAAAAAGCTGACTAGACAGACCCAGACTCCTTCGCCGCGAATTACGACGAATCATCCAGCCTGTCGCGCATTTCTGCGAGACAGGCCGCAAGGTTCCTCTGAAGTTCCTAACAGATTACTGTTTTACCGCTTGCTGGCTCCGCGGGCCATCTTCTTTATTTTTTTCTTGTTTTCGCCGCGAGCACCGGTACGAGGAGCCTTGGGAGCAGCCTTTTTCCGCGCTGCACGCTTCACTTTCTTCCGTTCGAGCTTGTCTTCAATCTTCGTTGTATCTGCCATGTTTCACTCTCTCCGATCTTGTATGTGTGGCGCAAAATGCCACCAGTTTCCAACTACCCATCGACATCCTGCCCAGACACAACCGAAATCCTGTCACCCGGGCAGCCTGCAGCGATGCTGGTTACAACCTCTGCAACTGGGCGAATTTCTCTACCAGTTTTTTTATTCCGAATTTTGCAAATTGTACCGTAATCTTCGCATCTTCACCGTCTCCTTCGCGATGGAAGACGACACCCTCGCCATATTTCGGGTGGAGGACCCGCTGCCCCTTGCCAAATCCACGAGCCCCGGTGGCTTCCGGAACCTCCAGTCGAGGGCGGGCCGCGCTCCCGGAGCGCGAAGAAAAGAACTTCGCAATATTATCCAGCGACCCGGTATCCGGCCTTTTCGGTGTGGAGGCCGGGGAGTTGCGGCGTGAGCCGGCGCTCTGGTCCTCGTCCTCGTAGCTGTAGTGGCGGCTGCCTTCGAAATCCTCTCCACTGTGGCGGCCACGCGTGGGGTAGGGCGTGGCATACGCGTTCCACGTGGACGACCGCTGCGTCGCGCCGCCGCCCAGATCTTCCAGCAGCCGGTGCGGAATCTCCTCGAGAAAGCGCGACGGCATGCTCGCCTCCGGCATATCGTTGCCGAAGCGGCGGCGGTAGCGCGCCCGGGTCAGCACCAGCGCATCCATGGCGCGGGTCATGCCCACATAGCAGAGCCGCCGCTCCTCTTCGAGGCCATTCGGGTCGTTCAGTGTCCGCGAATGGGGGAAAAGCCCCTCCTCCATGCCCCCCAGCAGAACAAGCGGGAACTCCAATCCTTTCGCCGCATGCAGAGTCATCAAGGTAACGCGCGCATCGGGTTGGTATTGATCCGTATCGCTGACCAGCGCGGCGTGATCCAGGAACTCTGAAAGGGTTTCTCCGCGCTGTTGCGCATCCTGCGCCGCATTTGCCAGTTCCTTGAGATTTTCGATGCGGGAGAAGGCTTCGGGCGTTCCCTCCTCCTCCAGCGAACGGATGTACCCGCTGCGATCGATGAGGAAGCGGATCAATTCCGGCAAGGTAGCCGGATCGCCGGATTTGCGGAAGCCCTCAACCGGAGCTGGCTCAGGTTCGGCGGCTGCGGCAACCTCCACCTTCTTCTTCGGCGTCGCCTTGCGATAGGCAGCAGGGGCCGCGTCGAGAAACGGGTTAAAGTCCACGGCGTTTACCGGCAGATCTTCCTCAGGAAGCGCCGTGTCTCCGGCATTCAGCTCCAGGGTTCCCTGGGAAGCCTCGCCAAAGTCGAAGCTGACATCCGCCTCCTCGGCCTCGGCTGTCTCCGCGGGAAGGATGGCCTCGGCGGAGTCCTCGCTCGACACATCGTTCGAGACATCGCCCGACACAACGCCCGAGACATTATTCGAGACATCCGCGGCCAGCTTCTCGGCAAACTCCGAGGCCAGCATGGCGCGTGCGTCATTGATGATGCTGCGAAAGTTCTCGAGCGCGATGCAGGCGCGCTGCGGCAGCAGGCGATTCCGGATGGCGTGCCCCATGGCGTTCCACGTACTGGCTCCGGTCTCCAGTGCAAGCCGTTCCAGCGTTTCCAGCGTCGTTTTGCCAATGCCACGGACTGGCGTGTTGACCACCCGTTGCAGGGCGACCGAGTCGTTCGGATTCTGCACCAGCTTCAGATAGCTGAGCAGGTCCTTGATCTCGGCGCGGTCGTAGAAGGAGAAGCCTCCAACCATGGTGTAAGGGATCCCATAGCGGCGCAGCGCCTCTTCCACCAGGCGCGATTGCGAGTTGGTGCGATACAGCACGGCAACGCGCGGGGCCTCCTGCTCTTCCCCTGCCTTGCGCAGATATTTCTGGATGTAATCGGCAATAAAAAGCGCTTCATTCTCGCCATCGGGAGCCTCGTAGTAGCCCACCAGCGGACCGCCCTCGCGCTCTGTCCACAGCGCCTTTCCCTTGCGCTGGGCGTTGTTGGCAACTACCGCCGATGCCGCCTCAAGAATGGTTTCCGTCGAGCGGTAATTCTGCTCCAGACGAATCGTTTTGGCTCCGGGAAACTCGCGCTCGAAGTCAAGAATGTTGCGGATGTCCGCGCCGCGCCACGAGTAGATGCTCTGATCCTCGTCGCCGACCACGCAGATGTTCTGATCCTTGCCCGCGAGCAGCTTCATAATCTCGTATTGCGGGCGATTCGTATCCTGGTACTCGTCGATCAGAACGTAGCGGTAGCGCCGGTTGTAGCGCTCGCGCACCTCTGCCGACGAACGCAGCAGGCGCACCGTCTCCAGCAGCAGATCGTCGAAATCGAGAGCGTTGTTCTTGCGCAGCTCCTTGGTGTAGGCCTCATACACATGGGCGACACGCTCGGCGGTCGGATCGGTGGATTGCAGGTAGGCTTCCTGCGGATTGAGCATGTGGTTCTTCGCCCAGGAGATGCGCGACAGCACAACCCGAGGCGTCAACTGCTTGTCATCCATGCCCAGCCGTCGCATTGCCTGCTTGACGACTGCTTGCTGATCCGACTCGTCATAGATGGCAAAATCCCGCGTCAACCCCTGGCCGCCAACGCGCAGAGTCTCGATATCCCGCCGCAGGGCGCGCACGCAGAAGCTGTGAAAGGTGCACAGCAAGGGCTTTGCCAGCGAGCCGTGCGGCAGCAGCTTGTCGACGCGCTCGGCCATCTCCGCCGCGGCCTTATTGGTAAAGGTGACCGCGAGGATGGCGTCAGGCGCGACTCCGCGCTCCTCGATCAGATAGGCGATGCGGTGCGTGATGACGCGCGTCTTCCCCGAGCCTGCCCCTGCGAGGATAAGGACAGGACCGTCAATCGCCTCAACAGCGGCCCGCTGCTGGGGGTTCAGTTTGTCAAGTAAATGCTGCAAAATCCTTCTCTCGTGGAGGTAGGCCAAGGCCGGTGATTGCGGTCCCTGGAAACCTGCTGGTCCGCAATGAACTTCCTATGAACAGTGTATCGCCCATGAGCCATTCGACGCTCGTGGCGCTATCCTGTTAGGCATCATGAACCGTGTTCCTTCTGCTTCGCTGCACGTGTGCGTCTTCTGTGGTTCGAGTGACGGGGCCAAACCCGAGTACCTGCTGGAAGCAATCCAGCTGGGCCGCTGCCTGGCAGCCGCGGGATGGGGGCTGGTCTATGGCGGTGCATCCGTCGGCCTGATGGGCGCGGTGGCGGATGCCGCCCTGACCGCGGGAGCCGAGGTCATCGGCGTGCTTCCCGAAGCCCTCGCCGCAAAGGAGATCGCGCACAGCAACCTGACCGAGCTTCATATCGTCGGAAGCATGCATGAGCGCAAGGCGAAGATGGCTTCCCTCTCCGATGCCTTTATCGCGCTGCCAGGCGGCTACGGCACACTCGACGAGTTTCTGGAAATCCTGACCTGGGCGCAGCTCGAAATTCACCGGAACCCCTGCATCCTGGTGAATACGGACGGCTACTATGACCGCCTGCTGAGTTTTCTGGACCACGCCGTGGAGCAAGGCTTTCTGCGCGCCGCGAACCGCAGTCTGCTGGTAGTGGCCAAGGATGCGGAGCAGGCGATAACCCTGATCCGGGCAGCGGCACCGCAGGCCGCCGCGCAGCAGGAAGTAGGGTCGCAAGCCGAGCCCCTTCTCCAGAGGCAGCCGCAACTCCTGCCGTAGCGTCGGCCGCCTGGAATCAGCCCTCGTGAGCCGGAATCTTCAGATCGGCAGCGCGGCACGCATCGCACGGGCAGGTGCGGCGCAGATAATCCCACGAATAGATCCCGCTCTGGTGGCCGTCCGTCCAATGAAAGCTGATGGCATAGCGGCCCACCGGAGTAACCGTCTCCGGCCGCACCGGCGGCGCATACATCGGAAGCAGCGTCTTGGAGGCTGCCTTCGGCTCTCCGGGCTGGCGGCCAGCGGCCTTGCGCTCCTCGTTACAGGTGGCGCAAGGACAGGCATTCCGAAGCCACGCAAAGGTCCAGGCGCTGTGATGACCGTCCTTCCAGTCGATCTCCATACCCTTGCCCTCGGTCTTGTGGACGCGCACCTTTACCGGCTCGATCGCCTCATGGGGAAGATCGCGTTGCGCTTCCTGCTCCTTGCGCGCCTGCTCTTCTGAAACCATACGAATTCCTTCGTGACTCATAAATCCTCTACTCCTATTGTGCCTGAGGGTTGCCGCTTCGCAGAAGCCGGGCATCGCGCCTGTCGTATTTCACCTTTAACCCTAGAATTGCCAGCGAGAAGAGCAGCGTGCATCCATTCGACAGGATCACCGGCCAGGAATGGATCATCAGCCCATACGCCAGCCACAGTGCCAATCCCACGGAAAACAGCAGAAACATGACGATTGAGATATCCCGCGCCGACTTCAGCCGCCAGACTCGTATCAATTGAGGCAGAAACGAGACGGTGGTGCAGAATGCGGCGCCGGAACCTATGCTGTTTGAAACCCAGGCAGAAATCACAGATTTACCTCTGCCTCCAGAAGAAATATGCGGCCATGCCAAGGCCGAGTAGAACGATGAGCGAGCGGAGAACACCGCCATTGAGCCGACGGGACCAGCGGGCTCCCACATAGCCACCCACGGCGGCCGTGAGCATCATCAACAGGCAGTACCGCCACAGGATTTGCCCGCGAACGATGAATGTGACCACCGCAATGCCATTCGCCAGCGTGGTGGAGACCACCTTCAACGCATTGATTTGATTCATCTCCTCGATACCAAAGAGCGCAAGCACGGAGATGATCAGAAACCCCGATCCGGCACCAAAGTAGCCGATGTAAAAGCAGACCACGGACATCGCGACCACGAGCAAGGGAAGCGAAGTCTTCGTTTTGTGGGGATGCAACTGGCGGGATCGCAGCCATCGAGAGACCGGCCCGCTGGCCGCAAACAGCAAAGCAGCCACCAGCAGCAGCCACGGAACCAGGTGGAGAAAGGTCGCCTGTCCGGTGCGCAACAGCACAAGCGCGCCCAGAAATCCCCCGGTGAGCGCCGCTCCGCCCAGCGGAAGAATAAGCCTGCCGTTCCCCCGCAGCTCTTCCCGATACGCCGCGATGGAAGTGAATTGCCCCGGCCATAGTGCAACGGTGTTGGTTGCATTTGCCTGGATCGGCAGTACCCCCACCCCAAGAAGCGCGGGAAACGATAGAAAGGACCCTCCGCCAGCCATTGCATTCAGCGCGCCGGCTATGAAGGAAGCGATAAACAGCCAGCTGCTGTGCAGGTTGGGCGCAAGAGTCATACTTCCTGATTGTAACGTCGCGGGTCCTGAAGCCGGCTCAGGCTGGCACGATCTCTGGCGTTGCGGCGATCAGAGCCTGGGTATAGGGATCGCGCGGCCGCAGACATACATCCTCACTGTTGCCGGTTTCCACAATTCTGCCGCCGCGCATGACGGCGATCCGGTCCGCCAGATAATGCACCAGCGGCATGGAATGAGAGATGAACAGATACGTCAGGCTGAAATCACGCTGCAGCTCCCGCAGCAGATTCACGATCTGCGCCCCTACGCTGACATCGAGCGCCGACACCGGCTCGTCCAGGACGAGAAGCTCCGGGCGCAAGGCCAACGCCCTGGCGATATTGATGCGCTGCCGCTGGCCGCCGGAGAACTCATGCGGATAGCGCAGCAGCGCCGAGTCATCCATCCCGACGGCACGCAGCAGCTCCCGCGTTTGACGGCGCAGCCCCTCCCGGCTGGCGTCGATCTGCGAATCGCGGCGATGAATAAGGAGCGGCTCCGCGATGATGTCTGCAATTCGCATGCGAGGATTCAGAGCCGCGAAAGGATCCTGGAACACCGGCTGCAGGCGGCGGCGCAACCGCTGCATCTCCTTCTTGCTCGCCGTTGTGAGCTCTACTCCCGCGAAACTCACGGTCCCCGAGGTGGGAGGCACCAGCCCCAGGAGAATACGCGCAATCGTGCTCTTGCCCGATCCCGATTCGCCCACGAGCCCGAGCGTTTCGCCCCGCTCCATCGAAAGCGAAACATCGGTGACGACAAAATGCTCTTCGCTGCGCATTCCCTTGCGTCGCGGATAGCTCTTCGAAATACTGCGCAGTTCCACCAGCGCCATGCCCGGATGTTAGCATCCCGCACCGGAGTCGCTTCCATGGGTTGAATGGTCTCCCTCGAAAGATTCCTGAGACGAAAGCCAGGAGCGGAGCAGTAGACTGGGTGGCATGTTTCGACAAAGACTCCGTTGTGGACTCCGGCGTGTGCTTCCGGCTGCCATTCTGGTCGTGGCTTCGCTGCTCGGCGCTGCTCCGCTTCAGGCAGAACGATCAACGAATGTTGAGCCCGATCTTGCCGCCGGGCGCGCACAGCACCTGCGGCACGGCATCAATGCGAGCATGTGGTTTGCGCAATCGCCACACAACTATTCCAGAGAGCGCCTGCAGACCTACACAACGGCGGACGACATCGCATTGATCGCCCGGATGGGCTTTGACCATGTGCGCCTGAGCATCGACGCCGATCCTTTAGTGGAGTGGCAGCGCAACGGCAACTCCACCGACTTTATGACCGAGCTGGACCGCGTGGTCAAGATCATGCTGGCGAATCATCTGGCCGTCATCCTCGACATCCACCCCGAGAGCAGCTACAAGGCTCCGCTGCGCCAGGGGACGGACAGCGTGAAACACTTTACCTCGCTGTGGCGGGCACTCGCGGCACACTTTGCGTCTTCCGATCCGGAGCACGTCTTCTTCGAGATCATGAACGAGCCCGAGCAGGACGATCCCTATCGCTGGCAGGGGATCGAGAATGTCGTCGCCGATGCTATCCGAGGCGTTGCGCCGAAGCACACCATCATCGCCGCTGGAGCGCGCTGGTCCGGCCTGGAAGACCTGTTGATGCTGGAGCCGCTAAGCCAAACCAACGTCATCTATACCTTCCACGATTACGAGCCCTTTCCATTTACCCATCAAGGAGCTACGTGGACCAGTCCGGAGGTTCAGCCGCTGCGCGCGATTCCCTATCCCTCATCGGCAGACGCGGTATCTCCCAATCTCAATCAGGAGCCGGATCTTGCCGGCAAATACTTTCTAGAGCAATACGGCCTGGGGCGATGGGATGCGGATCGCGTGGAGAAGACGATCGAGTTTGCCGCACTCTGGTCCCAGATGCACCACGCGCCAGTGTATTGCGGTGAGTTTGGAGTGCTTCGCGATTACGCGCCCGCAGCCATGAGAGCCCAGTGGCTGCACGACATGCGCGTAGCCCTGGAGAAGGACCATATCGGCTGGGCGATGTGGGATTACCAGGCCAACTTTGGAGTCGTGACCAAGGCGAATGGAGTGACGACCGCTGACCCCGAAATCGTGAAGGCTCTCGGCCTTTCCGCCTCTGGGAGATAGCCGGGGGGGGGCGCTTCCCTGTTCTTTGCAGCTATGGGACAGTAGACGCGGGAACGGCGGACGCGGGAACGGCCGACGTTGGAGCAGAAGGCGCTGAGACCGAAGGCGCTGGAATCGATGGTGTTCCCGATCCTTCCGTGAGCGTCACCATGCGATCGACCGCGGGCGGCGGAAATACCTCCTTCAGGCCGCTGGGCCAGCGTACTTCCACGCGATCGATATGCGTACTCGTGCCTAGCCCGAAATGGAGACGCATATCGTTGTTGGAGAGATAGCTGGAGCCGCTTCGAACCTCTTGCACCAGCCTGCGGCCTCCCGCCACAACGGTAACGGTGGCGCCTATGCCGTCGCGATTCGACCGGGTCCCCACCAGCGCGGCGCCGAGCCAGTGGTTCTTGTTTGCTGCCTGATTGACGAGCAATAACGGCTTGCTGCCCATGTTGTTCACAACAGCCGATTCGCGCCCATCATTCCACAGATCCGCAATCGCAAGCCCCCTGCTCGACTTCGGCACGAGGCAGCCGGGGCCTGACTTTTGACTGATGTCGAGAAATTTTCCATTTCCCTGGTTCCAGTAGACAAGCCGCGGCTCCCGATAGCTTGAGCCAAGATGCGCACTATCTACTTCGGGATAGACATGGCCATTCACGATCATCACATCCGGCCAGCCGTCGTTGTCCAGATCCAGGAACATCACTCCCCAGCCAAGGTACTGGGTGTTCAGCCCCAGCCCGGCCTCATACACCGTGGAGGTGAAGGTGCCGTCTCCATTGTTGCGGTAGAGGGACGAGGTGTCATCGGAGAAGTTGGTCTTGAAAATATCCGGCAGCCCGTCGCCATCGTAGTCCGCAACGGAGGAGCCCATGCCAGCCTGCTCGCGGCCATCCTCATTGAAGGCGACCGCCGCTTCCACCGCGACATCGGTGAAGGTCCCATCTTTATTGTTGCGGTAAAGAATGCTGGGAGTACTGTCGCAGGCTACATAAATATCCGGCCAGCCATCGCCGTTATAGTCGAGCGTGGAGACACTCAGGCAGTAGTGCCCCTCCGTCTTTTCAATCCCGCTGGCCTTGCTGACGTTGGCAAACCTGCCTCCGCCAAGATTGTGATAGAGCACGTTCGGCGTGGACTCCAGCCCGCGTGGACCGCACATGACCGGTGTGCCCTTCCAGATGCACATCACACCCTGTCCAGGGCGGGGGGCGGTTTTGACATCGAAGTGAACATAATTGGAGACGATCAGGTCCAGCTTGCCGTCGCGGTCATAATCCACAAAGGCGCACCCTGCCCCCCACTCACCGCCGGTTCCTGCAACGCCGGCCTGCTCGGCTACCTCTTTGAAGGTTCCATTGCCTTCATTGTGATAGAGACGATTCTTGCCATAGTAGGTGACGTACAGATCATCGTAGCCGTCGTTGTCGTAGTCGCCGACGCAGGCGCCCTGGCCCCATCCGCTGGCTGTAAGCCCCGCAGCGCGAGTGACATCCGTGAAGGTGCCGTCATGGTTATTGTGGTAGAGGTGGCTTGTGGGATGCGACCCCTTATTCGGCTCGTCCAGCGAGTCCCCGTTGACCAGGAAGATGTCGGGCCATCCATCGTGGTCGTAGTCGAAGATCGCAACTCCGCTTCCTGTGGTCTCGATGATGTATTTCTTGGTATTTTCTTCTCCGTTGATATTCTCCATCTGCACCCCGGCCTGGGCCGCAACGTCGACGAACCACGCAGGAGCCGGATGCTCTGCGCTCGCCGGATAGGGGGGCGTGAGAACGTGCGATGGAGGAGAATGGTGGCGGGCGGGTGGCGCCTGAGCAAGACTTGCAGCAAGAGGCAGCAGGAGCACTCCCAAGAACAGCCTGGACCAGAAGGGCATCAAGCAAATCCTAGCATCCCCACTACGCCATCCGCCGCCGGCTGGCGTATTCTCTAATTCGCTATGCGCAATTTTTCTTTCCGTAGTTTTTCTTTCCGCAGTTTCCTGGTCGCGGTTTTCCTGGCCGCGCTCTTCTGCCAACCCGGTGTTCCCTGCTTCGGACAATCCCCCGCGGCACCGGCACTCCCTGACGCAGCAAAGCCCGCGCCGACGCTGGCGGACGCTCAGCAGAAGCTGGAGCATGGCCGGACAGAAGACGCAATTGCCATCCTGCAGCAGTTGGCAACGGCCCAGCCTCCGATAAAAGGAGTGAACCGTGAACTGGCGATTGCCTTCTACCGGACAGGAAAGCTGACGGAGGCGGAACGCACATTTGCGAAAGCAATGGCGGAGGATCCGTCCGACATCGAGTCGGTACAGTTGCGGGGACTGACCCTGTACCGCATGGGACAACCCGCAGCCGCAATTCCATACCTGGAGAAGGTGCGGCAGTGGACTCCGAATGCCAACGCCGATGCCAACTATGTGCTGGGCCTCTGCTATATGAACTCGCAGCACTATGACCAGGCACGTGGCGCTTTCGCCGCCCAGTACGGTGTCGCTCAAGACTCCGGAGCCGCATACCTGCTGCTGGCGGGGATGTTGCTGCGCGCGGATCTCCCGGAGCTTGCCGCCGAGAATGCTCAGAAGGCTCTTACAGTCTCTCCCACATTGCCGCTGGCGCATTTCAAGCTCGGCGAGGTTTTTCTCTTCAAATCCGATATTCCGCACGCACTCGAGCAGTTCGAGCAAGAGCGCGAGCTAAATCCTGCTTATCCTCCGGTTTATGACCGGCTGGGCGATGCGTATACGCGGAGTGGCCAGTATCAAAAGGCGCAAGAGGTTTTGACCAAGGCGATCTCGCTGGATATGTCGAGTACCGGACCCTTCATTCAACTGGGTAAGGTATTTCTGCGGCGCAACGACCCTCAATCGGCAGTCCTGTATCTGCAGCATGCCGAGAAGATGGATCCCAGCAACACCATGACACATACCTTGCTGGGGCAGGCGTACCGCAGTCTGGGGAGGGAGGCTGACGCGAAGCGCGAACTCGAAGCCACTTCGAAAATCAACTCCGCCAACCAGCTCAAGCTGCAGAATATAGAGTAGTCATCCGGGGTTGAATCCCGCTAGTGAACGCGGATAGCCACTAGCCTGGTCTGCAACGGGACGCCGCCTCCAAGGGAGACCTCCAGCACCGCCTCGAACGGCCGGATCTGCCCCTTCGGGAGCGAGGCGGCCTTCAGTAGTTCGCCAACGCTCTCAGGGCTGCAGACGTACTCCACTGCGGCCTGGGTGCCCAGCGTCGTAAGTCCGGAGAGCATCAGCATCTTCTTCCCCGCCTCTACCCCCGGCAGCAGCGCGACGATTGCATAGTCCTTGGTGAGGGGGTGCTCCTGCCGGGTGAACAGCGCAGGTTCGCCTGGCCTGGGATGCTGGTTGACCACTCCCGCAGAATCCGGTCCGGAGACCATCGTGAAATCCATGGTCGAGGGCAGGATCTTGAGGGAAGGATTCTCCGCGGGCGAGCCAATGAAGACCAGGTTCGTCAATCTGGCCTCGTCCCACGTGACCAGGCGGCTCCGCTTCAGAACGAAGGCTGCCTGATGCGCGTCGAAGAGCCGGGTAAGCTGGTAGACGGCCGCAAGCTCGCCAATTCCGGTATAGGTATCCACGGAGTGCTCCGGCGCGAGTTGGTCCGGCGTGGCATCCGGTGGCGGATAGCGAAGCCCGGTCTTTGAATCTCCCAGGAACAGCGCGTTGCTATAGATCACGAGCGGCGGGTTCCCCGAGAGGAAGGGAGCCCAGAGCGTATCGAGTGCCGAGTTGGCTAGCGGAGCCCGCTTCGGCCAGCTTCGTCCAACCAGGGTTGCCACGGCGACTGAGGCGACCCACGCCACCACAAGGACGGCTACGATGACATACTTCGGGTGCTTCCACCGGGCAAAAAGTGCCGGGCGGGTCTCCCGCAACGGTGGCGTTTCCTCCACGGGCGTAGGAGATGCCGTAGGAGATGCCGGTTTCACGTCCGTTTCACGGGGGTGAAACACTGGCAGATAGCGGCCCTTGGGTATATCGATCAGAATCTCTTCCGCTGCACCCTCGGTTGAGAAGTACTCCGCCAGCTTTTGCCGGAGGTGACGCGCATGCGTACGGACGATACTGTCCTCGCTGGAGTTGTATCCAGGAGAACGCTGAAAGACATTGATGCCAATCTGTTGTTCCGTCGCCTCTTCCGGCGCCTGGCGAATCGCACATTCGGTAACGTACAGCAGAAAGTCCCGAAGACGCGTCGAGGCCTTGAAGGATTCGCTGGCAGCAACCCGCTGAACCAGGATCCATCTGGGGTCCTTAAGGTGCTCAGGGGACTCCGCGGCATCTGCCGAAGGCAATCG
The DNA here is from genome assembly GCA_035539175.1 of Acidisarcina sp. NCBI lineage: Bacteria > Pseudomonadati > Acidobacteriota > Terriglobia > Terriglobales > Acidobacteriaceae > Acidisarcina > Acidisarcina sp. Next base: position 327,743 of record DATLIY010000008.1, read on the forward strand.
CTTCACCGCCGAAAGATTGAGTCCGCTGCTCTTCACTGTCAAATCACCGTAAAAAACTTGTCAACGCCGCCCGCACTCTAGAGGCTAGCATGTCTGCCCAATTTAAAGGCAGACATGACTGAACTGTCGTTCATTGCACCGCATTGCTCTTGTCCGGTTGGTTGTTGCACGAAAATGGAACGGCCAATCCTATTGAATTCTGGATGGGAAGAGACGATTGGAAGTCAAAAATGGGATCTCCGTAGAGATCTCTTGACTGAGCCATACCTCGTCGAGACGGCCTGGCACTCCAATCCGGACGAGTAAAGCGGAAAGCACGATCACATTAACAAGAACTCTGAGAGGCTAACAAATGGAGATCAATGGTCGAATTCCTGACCAGCACCTTTGTACCGGTACAAGACTCCTGCGTCGTTTCCCGGGAATCCTGGTGGCGTTTATCCTTCTGTGGATAACGGCATCGGCTCACCCGGCCTTCGGGCAGGCAGTCTACGGTTCAATCTTTGGCACCGTTACAGACAACACCGGTGCGGTGGTTCCCAACGCAACCATTACCGTCGTCGACGTAACCAAGGGAACCTCGGTTACCACCCAGACCAGCGGAAGCGGAGAATACCGGGTACAGCACCTGATCCCGGACACCTACCGGGTCGATGCGGAATCCACCGGATTCAGCAAGACTTCTGTGAGCAACATTGTGGTCTACGCCGATACGGCGCCCAAGGTGGACATCAAGCTTGAGGTCGGCACGGTTTCCAATACCGTCACAGTGTCCTCTGGAGCACCGCTGCTGGAAGCAGATCGCGCGGAGGTGAGCACGATCCTGAACGCTCGCGCTGTGGAAAACCTGCCAAACCTGAATCGCAACTTCACCGCCTTCGAGTTGCTGACTCCGGGCACGACATACATTGGCTGGAACGTGGGTGAATCCAACAACCCGCAACGCAGCCAGCAGATTGAAGTCAACGGCCAGTTGCCTTTCGCCACTGGTTACGAGCTGGACGGCACGGACAACCAGGAGCCGATCAACGGCGTTGCCATTATCAACCCGAACCTGGACGCGGTCTCCGAAATGAAGGTGACCTCGCAGAACTATGACGCAGAGTTCGGTAAAGCCGTGGCTGGCCTGGTAACGGCCCAGACCAAATCCGGCAGCAATGCCTTCCATGGATCGGCCTTCGAATATCGCCGCTCCGATGCGCAGCAAGCGCGCGATCCTTTTGCAGAAGCAACCCGGGATCCTTTGACCGGAAAATACCTGGCGCCGAATCTCCACAATCAGTTCGGCGGATCAGTAGGAGGGCCGATCAAGAAGGAGAAGCTCTTCTTCTTTGGCGATTATCAGGGGCTCCGCGAGAAGACCGGATCGGCAACGCTGACCACGGTACCGACAGACCTGGCGCGCACCACCTGCACCTCGGGCGGAGCCTGCAACCTGAGCGAGTATCTGCAGAACGGTCAGGGCCAGATCTATAAGCCCAACAGTCTGACTGACGCCTCCAATACCGGACGTACCCCTTATGCCGGAAACATTATTCCCGCCAGCGATCTCTCCGCGCCGGCAGTCAACTTCTTCAAGCTGCTTCCGAAGCCCAATGTCGCAGGAGCAGGCATCGTGAACAACTTCTCCGCCTCTGGATCGGGCATCTTCAACACCAACCAGTTCGATGCGCGTGTCGATGGACAGGTGCGGGACAGGCTCCACCTCTTTGGCCGCTACACGTACTTCGGTTCGGCCTTGTCGGGCGCGCCCTACTTTGGAGCGGCGGGTGGCCTTGGCTTTGGCGCAGGCGGTTTTGCAGGCACCAATGCAGCGCGGGACCAGAGCATCGCGGCGGGCGGCGACTATGTTGTGACTCCGACGTGGCTCACCGATTTCCGCTTCGGCTATTACCGCGAACGCATCGCTTCGAACGGACCTGACTACAACAAGCCGCTTGGCAACCAGCTCGGCATCCCCAACTCCAACGTTGGCGACCTTTCACTGAATGGCGGTATGCCGCAGTTCAATATCGACATTCCGAGCAATGGCTCCAACGGCAGCCAGAACATCGAGTACGGAACATCGGCAAACCAGAACCTGCAGAACACCAGCCAGTACCAGGTGGTGAACAACTGGTCCCATACCATGGGGGCTCACAACATCAAATTTGGCTGGGATGCCCGCTACGGCCTGAACCACATCGTGTCCACGGTGAGCAACAACTTCCTCCGCTCGGGCACTTACTTCTTTGCTCAGTCGCGCACGGCGGGCCCCGATTCCTCGGGCGTCGGCTTTGCCACCTTCCTGCTGGGAGACGCCACGACCTTCTGGCGTACCCAGACACAGAACACCAATGCGCAGGAACGGCAGAAGCGATTCTTTGCTTATGCTCAGGACCAGTGGCGCATGACTCCGAAGATCACCTTGAACTACGGCGTCCGTTGGGAGCTCTACACTCCTGAGTCGGTGACCGGCAAAGGCCAGGGAGGCTTGCTCGACCTTGGAACCGGCAATGTCCGCATCGCGGGTTACGGGCCTTACGGAAACAACCTCAACGTCAAGAACAACTGGAAGGAATTTGCTCCGCGTATTGGCGTGGCCTATCAAGTGACGCCGAAAACGGTCGTTCGTGCCGGCTATGGCATCGTGTATGGCCAGGGATGGGCGGGCGATACCTTCGGTGGTGTCCTCACAGCGTCCTATCCCGTGCAGGTTGCGCAGAGCTTGAACCCGGCTTCAAACTCCGCCGCGGTCTTTAACCTCAGTCAGGGACCTCCGGGATATACCTTCCCCCCGATTCCCTCCACTGGCAATTATCCGTTGCCAGATGGCATCTACTCGATTGCGCGGCCCATGGAAGTCCGGTTGCCGACTGTGGCCGGCTGGAACGTGGCTGTGCAGCAGCAGTTGACTCCGACACTGTCTTTGCAGGTCGCGTACGTCGGCAGCGAAGCCTATCACAACATGTTTGAATCGTCCCCATCGTTCCCGGCAAACCAACAGACCATCGCTGGCTTTAACCAGGTGAATCCAAACCACCCAGGCTGCTCGAATCTGCCGGCGGGATCCACGCCGCCGGATAGCTGCCTGTATACCATCCCCGAGCGCTCGCCGTACTACGACGGGACTGCGCAACGGCAGTTGGGCGTCAAGTTTGGCGCGCCTTACGGATGGACGCAGCGTGTGGACTACATGGCAAACCAGGCAACCGGCAGCTACAACGCGCTGCAGGTGGTCCTGAACAAGCGCTTCGCCTCTGGCCTGCAGTTCCTGACGCACTACACCTGGTCTCACGCCATCGGGCACGAGGCTTACGAATTCCTGATCGATCCCAAGATCGGCAAGGGCAACGGCTACTACAACCGGCGCCAGGCGTTCGTATTTGCGGGCACCTATGACCTGCCCTTCGGCAGGGATAAGATGCTCGCCTCGAATGTTCCGGGATGGCTGAACCAGATCATCGGTGGATTCCAACTCAACGGATCGCTGACGTTGGATGGCGGTCTGCCATTCACACCCAACTATGCCTCCTGCGGCAACGATCAGGACCTGGGAATCTGCTACCTGAACAAGACTGGCGGAGACTTCCAGATTCACAAGGGTAAGTTTGATCCAATCGGACACAAGGTTCCCTACTTCACACCTTCTCCTTATGTGCTGCAATCACCGGGACAGCCGAACAACAGCTTCGGCGGATTTGCTCGTCCCAAGATGGGCACCTATGGCAACCTCGGACGCGACTCTCTTTGGGGACCTGGACTGTTCAATACGGACCTGTCCATCGCAAAGAACTTTAAGCTGTGGGAGAGCGTCAACATGCAGCTTTCCGCACAGGCGTTCAACGTATTCAACCACGTGAACCTCAATCAACCGGACTCCTGCGTCGATTGCCAGGATGGCAATGCGGGAACCATATCCAACACTATTTCCTCTCAGGATGGAACATCCATGCGTAGGCTGCAGTTCTATGCAAGGTTCCAATTCTGATTCTTCCCTCCTTGACAGGCGGCTCCCCCCAGGGGCCGCCTCTTCTTTTTGCATTCCGCACGACACGGCCCCTTGATTTCCGGAGAGACTGAAGCGCCATCCCTCTCTTGCTTCGTCCACCTCCGGCCTGTAACTTCGAATGCGACAACTGGCCTAGAGACGGCAATGCACCAGTGATTGTGGGTATGAGGATTGCATGAACAAGTACTTCTTTTCTTCTCTTCTTTTCCTTTGTGCGCTTTCGCTGAACGCACAGACAAGCGAGGCTCCGCAACCGGCTCCGCTACGGCCCGTCGCCTCCTTCCCGCTTGCCACCGCAGAACAGATTTCTCTTCGAAGCACCGTGCTCCCCATCCGGCCCTTTACCGTTACCGGACCGCGGGGCGCCCTTCTAGGACAGCAGGACGGCACGTATGAAGCATGGATCTTTCCCTGGAAGATCCTGAGCAACATGCGCATCACGGCGGAGATGAAGGATTATGCCGTACCGATCGACGTCAACGAATTAGCGTCAAACCTCGACGTTCAACCGGATCACACGACGATTACGTTTTCCCACGCTAACTTCACCATTCGCGAAACATTTGTCACTCCGCAGCATGCGCCGGAGGGAGCAGGCGCGCTGGTGCTGTACCAGATAGAAGCAGTACGGCCGATGACGCTCACCTTCAACTTGACGCCGGAGATGAAGCGGATGTGGCCGGCGCTTTCCGACGACCGCCCCACGACGGATTGGGTGAAGACCGGAGACAGCGGCTACTATGTGCTGCACCTGACGACTCCGGATCATGGCGCCGCAATCGCCATGCCGAATGCGGAGCCCGGCATTCTGCCGCCGTATCAGGAACGTCCAAAGACCTATCCTCTGCAATTCGTGCTGCACTTTGATCCTTCTCGCGATACGCAGAAGATATTCCCCCTGCTCATGGTGACAGCGGATTCAGCGACGGAGTTAACGAACTCCGCGCTGGCAAAAAAGCTGCAAGAGCAGCAAGCCTCTGTGCAGACGATGTACCGCGATACGCAGAGCTACTACGCGACGTTTCTCCAGGATCACCTGAGCATTGAAACGCCGGATGCAAAGTTAAACGAAGCATTTCGATGGGCTGAGACAGCCATCAACCAATTGCGCGTAGAAGTAACTCCATCGCATGCGGAGACGGCGCTGGTCGCGGGCTTTTACACCTCGGGAGACTCATCAAGACCCGGATTTGGCTGGTACTTTGGCCGCGACTCCTTATGGAGCCTTTACGCGGTGAACAGCTATGGAGACTACTCGCTGACACGCAATGAGCTTGAGTTTTTGCTGAAGCGTCAGAGTCCTGAAGGTAAGATCCCGCACGAGTGGTCGCAAAGCGCCAACCTATTTGACTGGAAGAGCCAGCCCTATGCCTATGCCTCCGCTGACTCCACTCTCTTACTGCTGATGGCTGTCGACGACTACCTGCGAGTCAGCGGCGATCAGGAATTCGTAGAGAAGCATTGGGACGAGTTACAGAAAGCCTGGAAATTTGAAAGCTCGCACGATTCCGATGGCGATGGCATCTACGAAAACACGGAAGGTACGGGATGGGTGGAGTCCTGGCCACCGGGGATGCCGCACCAGGAGATCTATCTGGCGGCACTCGATCAACAGGCAAGCACAGCGTTCGCGCATCTTGCGCAGACCACCGGCCACACGCAACTGGGCAAGGATGCCGAGGCAAGAGCAAAGCACATTGGAGAGCAGATCGAGAAGGAATATCTGCTTCCTGGAGGAAGCTTCTACGCCTTCAGCCGCAATGCGAACGGCACCACCGATCCCAGCCCGACTATCTATCCGGCAGTAGCGTCCTGGGATGGCAGCTATGCTCTGCAGCATGCGCAACCGATGATGTCTCGCTGGGCATCCAGCGAATTTTCAACCGATTGGGGCACACGCGATCTTAGTCCTACGGTCAGCTTCTACGATCCGATCAGTTATCACCAGGGCACGGTGTGGCCGCTGTTTACCGGGTGGGTGTCACTCGCGGAATACCGCAATGGGCGCAGTCTCTCAGGCTACACGCATCTGATGCAGAACGCCGATCTAACCTGGGCACAGGATCCCGGCGCGGTGACGGAATTGCTCTCTGGAGAATACTTCGCACCGCTCGGACGCAGCACCTCTCATCAACTATGGTCGTCTGCGATGGTGATCTCACCGGTGATGCGGGGACTCTTCGGAGTGGAGTGGAATGCTGCGGCCAAGGCATTAAAGGTAACTCCCAGCCTGCCAGCGGATTGGGATGAGGCCAAGCTGCATCACATCCCGCTGGGCAAGGACAACCTGGATCTCGCGATGACGCGCGAAGGAAGTAGCCTGGCTGTTCGGATTACGAAGACTACAAATCCAGCGATCGCTCTTGCTTCCCGTGCAAACGGAGCAAAGCTGGTGAATGGGGTGCTTCGCATTCCACTGCCGGCAGTGGAGGTGGGAATCTCTCACGGCCTGCCTCAGCCAGGATCAGCCACGCAACAGATGAAAGTACTCGACCAGCAGGCTGCTGCAAATTCGCTGACGCTGAAGCTCTCCGCACCTGCACTGAGCCACCAGACCATCTTTCTTCGCATGAACGACAGAAAAGCAAAAGTTCAGATGGATGGCGTGGAAGCTCCCAGCGAAGGCAATGCATCTCTGCGGAAGTTGCAGGTTGTATTCGGACCCGGCGACGGATACGTCGAGAAGACTGTCACGTTCCACTGGTAACCGCAAAAACCGGACTTAGAAATCGTCCGGTTTTGCCGGCACCGTTTGAGCAGCAGAGAAACTAAGCAGTAAAGTAACCGAGCAGTGAATCAAACCACGGGGGCGCGCTAGTGAGCAGCAGCAGTTGCCGCATGCGCGCCTCTCGCACTTAGTAACTGCTTCATCTCGAGATAGGTCGCATTCGTCCAGCCAAATCCGACGACATTGCTCCTGTAGCCTGCCGATAGATTCACCGTCGTCGATCCAGTTACGACGTTGTACTTTTCCCTTACAGTCTTATCGCGTTCAAAGTTCTGCCGCACCATCTGCATAAACTCTCGCGAGACTCGCGCAGCGTCGGCGTAGTAGCCGGCTGTGGCAAGCCCCTCGACTGCGAACCAGTTTGTAGGCGCCCAGCCGAAGGGCAGGTCCCACTGCAGGCCGGAGTCGTGGTCGCTCATCGCCAATCCACCTGCGTGTTCAAAGACAGAGAGATGCTTCTCCACCTGCGCCGCCTGCTGCTTCGAAGCAAGCCCAGCCCACAGGGGATAGAAAGCAGTTATGTAGTTATATGTCGATTGTTTTCCGGCTACGAAATCATAGTCGTAGTACATGCCTTTCGCCGGATTCCATAGATAGCGGTTGACTGCCGCGTGCCGAGCCCTCGCGCGTGCCAGCCATTTGGATTGATCGCTGCTCTTGCCCAGCAGGCGGGCAAACCGCGCCATATCCAATTCGTACTTATAGAGCAGGCTATTCAGACAGATCGGCGCATAGTTTTCAGTCGAGCCGCTGAAGGGACCGAAGCGGAAGCTCGGATCGAATCCGCTCTCCCTCATTGCGCGGTCCCCAGCATAGAAGTTCGCGGTCAGACGATTTCCATCGGCGTAGGCATGAGCGCAGACGCTGGAGGTGCGAACATCGCAACTGCTCCTGGCCAGCGTCTCCGCCTGCTCCGCGGTAGGATCCTCCGGCGCACGCAGCAGATAATCCGTATGCACATCCGGATGAGCAACCAGCCAGCGGATGACATCGGGATAATACTGGCTGTCATCGGCCATCTCCGGCACTGGACCCGCGCCGATATCCGTGTAACGCGCCAGGCCTGTCTTTCCTGCCAGGTGTGGCTCATGGGTCCACAGGGAGTAATCCCGTTCCGCGTAACCATAGGCCCGCTGCAGCCATGCCTTTGCCTTTGGCGCGTCTTTTTTGTTCTCGGCATCATACACAGCCTGGATCATGGAGCTGAGCAGTGGAGGTTGCGAGCGGGTGAAAAAGTAGGTGCGATTGGCGTTGAGAATGGCGCCATAGTTTTCAATCTCGAAGAAGAAGTTTTCCACCATGCCGTGCGCGAGACCAGCGCGGCCATCATCCACCAGGCCGCGGATGATGAAGAAGCTGTCCCACCCATACATCTCGTTGAACCGGCCGCCGGGAACTACATAGCGGTTGGGCAGATACAGCAGCCCCGGGCGCGGGATTGAGGAGACGGACACATCGCCCATGTGAGTGATCTTATTCGGCAGGTGTTCCACATCGACCTTGCAATGCTGCTGCATGGCGACCACATCCGACGGCGTTTCCATCCCGGCGGGAAGGTAGAGGATGGGCGTGGTCGTGACCTTGGGATCAACCAGCGAATTGCAATCGCTCATCGAACGCGACAGGGTGTCCCATGCCTTCTGAATGTAGTCGAGTAAGGCTGCATCCTCGACAGTCTTTCGCGGCGCTTCCGCTGCAGGAGGAGCAAGGACAGACTGGGGATAGAGTGGCTGGCTGAGGCTGACGGCTACAATGCCGACGAGAAGAAAACGAAGCGAATGCCGCATGAGGAACTCCCTGCTCAAACGCTCTGAGTCTATCGCAAATCGCACGCGCCACGGTAGCTCGCCGCGCCTTCACCGCAAAGGAGCGCATCGGCGCAGAAGAAGCTGCAGCAAGAGTGTTGAGAGGCGCGTGTGTCGAGAGGCCGAAGGGATGCGGCTCGCAATGCGCGTTCGCCTCGTCTCCGTGAACGCGGTATCATTTTCAGTTCGTGCTTTATGCACGATGGAGGCATTCGAAAATGAGTACTCTTCTCTCCCGGCGTCCGCAGCTACAGTACCTTACCGCACAGCTCGATGAGCTGAAGCATAAGGGCACACACTTCCGCCTGCGCGTGCTGGAGGATATGCAGAACCCGGTTTGCACCTATGACGGCAAGAAGGTAATTAATCTCGCTTCCAACAACTATCTGGGGCTGACGTCACATCCGAAGTTGATAGAGGCAGCCATTGAGGCGACGCGCAAGTATGGCGTCGGCTCCGGTGCGGTGCGGACGATCGCCGGGACCATGAGTATCCACATGGAACTGGAAGAGAAGATTGCCCGCTTTAAAAACGTTGAAGCATGCGTCGTCTTCCAGAGCGGATTCACAGCGAATGCCGGCACCGTCTCTGCGATCCTTGGTAAAGAGGACTTCATCCTCTCCGACGAGCTGAACCACGCCAGCATCATCGACGGCGCACGGCTGTCACGCGCCAAGGTCAAGGTCTTCCGCCACAAGGACGTGGCCCACTGCGAATCGATTCTGCGCGAGCTCGAAAACGAGCCGGGCCACAAGCTGATCATCACCGACGGAGTCTTCTCCATGGATGGCGACATCGGCCCCGTCGATAAGCTGGCGGCCCTGGCCGAGCGTTATGGCGCCATCATGATGGTTGACGATGCGCATGCCTCCGGCGTGCTGGGGCGCAACGGACGTGGCAGCATAGACCACTTTGGCTGCCACGGGCGCGTGGATGTGCAGGTGGGGACTCTCTCCAAAGCCATCGGCTCACTCGGCGGTTATGTCTGCGGCTCGCGGGATTTGATTGACTATCTCTATCATCGTGCCCGCCCGTTCCTCTTCTCCACCTCGCACCCACCATCGGTTGCGGCCTCATGCATCGCCGCCTTCGACCTGCTGGAGACCGAGCCCGAACGCATTGACCGGCTGTGGGAGAACACTCGCTACTTCAAGACAGAGCTGGGCCGCTCCGGCTTTGACATCGGCGGCATTTCTACTCCGGCAAGCGAAACACCGATCACGCCCATCATAGTTGGCGATGGCCGGTTGACGATGGACTTCTCGAAAGCACTCTTCGACGAGGGTGTAATGGCTACGGGGATTGCCTTCCCAACGGTGCCGGAGGGCAAGGCAAGGATTCGCACCATCATGACAAGCGAGCACAAGAAAGAGCAGCTCGACCAGGCGCTCGAAACGATCGAACGCGTCGCCCGGAAAATTGGCATTTTAGGGTAGAGGTACAAAGGATGGAGCGCGGCTCCTGGCTGACGAAGAGGCCGCGCTTCCTTTCAATCCTGAAATCCTGCCACAGGCCGGATGAGGACTCTACTCCGCGGCAAAGACCACGCGGCCTTCGCTGATCGTGGTATGCACCTTGCCCAGCATCGTAACGCCATCGAACGGCGTGTTCTTCGATTTCGATCTGGACTGGCTGGCTTCGAAGACCCACTCCTTTGCAGGATCAAAGAGGACCACATCCCCGAAGCTGCCGACCGCAAGGCTGCCTCGTCCCTTCAGCCCCAGCACGGCAGCAGGCTGTGTACTCAACAGACTGATCACACGGGTAAGCGGCAGCTTGTGGGTCTTATGTAACCATGACAGCGACAAACCCAGCGCCGTTTCCAGCCCCGTAATGCCATTTGGTGCGCGCTCGAATTCCTGCTCTTTCTCGTGCGTTGCGTGCGGCGCATGATCGGTGGCGATAGCATCCACGGTGCCGTCGAGAATGCCTGCGACCATGGCATCGCGATCGGCTGCCGAGCGTAGCGGCGGATTCATCTTGGCGTTGGTGTTATAGAGGCCAACCGCTTCTTCCGTCAGCAAAAAATGATGGGGAGCCACTTCGCAGGTAATCCGCAAACCATTCCGTCGTGCGCGGCCTATCGACTCCAAAGCCGCAGCCGTCGAAACATGTGCGACGTGCAGGTGAGGACGTGCGTCCTTGAACTCAGCCAGCAGGCGAATGTCGCGGTCCACCAACCCTGATTCCGCTTCGACCGGCATTCCACGCAGCCCCAGAGCGAACGCCATCGGCCCGGCGTTCATGGAGCAGTTCACCGTGAGGCGGGTATCCTCGGCGTGCTGAATCACAGGAAGCCCGGCACGAGCCGCAGCCGCGAGCGACTGCCGCATCACTGCATCGTTCAGAATGGGCTTGCCGTCATCGGTGACAGCCACCGCCCCGGCAGCCTTGAGCGATCCATACTCCGAGAGCGCTTCGCCGGCACTGCCTCGCGTTGCCGCGGCAATGGGAAAGACGCGAACGACAGCTCCCCGATCCGCACTCTGCATCCAGCGGGTGGTCTCAGGAGAGTCATTGACGGGAATGGTATTCGGCATAGCGCACACGCTGGTGAATCCACCTGCCGCGGCAGCCGCCGTGCCGCTCGCGATGGTCTCCTTGTAACCCTGTCCTGGCTCGCGCAGGTGAACGTGAATATCGACGAGCCCGGGCGCAACCACCAGTCCCCTGGCGTCGATCACCTGAATCTCTTCGTCCTTGTTCCCCTTCAGCTTGCCGGGTGCCTCGATGGCCGCTACCTTGCCGCCGCGCAGAAGCACGTCGAACTCGGCATCCAGCGAAGATGCGGGATCGATCACGCGACCGCCCTTGATCAGAATCGTTTTCATGCGCGGCTTCCTTTCGCAGACTTCGCTGCTTTCTCTGGTGATTCAAGCTTTCCCTTTTCGAGCGCTCGCAGCACCAGGGCCGTGCGGATGGCGACGCCGTGACGTACCTGCTCGGCAATGGCGGATTGCGGCCCATCGGCTACCTCGGCCGTAAGCTCCAGCCCGCGGATGATGGGCCCAGGGTGCAGCAGAACGGCATGGGGAGCATAGGCAGCCTGCCGTTCCAGGTTTAGCTGATAGCGCGTCTTGTACTCTTCCAGATCAAGGTGCAGGCCAGCCAGGCGCTCGGCCTGAATGCGCAGCATCATGACGACCTGGGAGCGAGCCAGGGCACGCTCGAAGTCGCGCTCGATCTCTATGCCGGGGCCAATGGCAGCAGCCACCTCCGGCAGCAGCGGCACCGGTCCGCAGAACACCACTTTGGCGCCAAGACGGGGAAGCAGCAGCGCGTTGGAGCGAGCAACCCGGCTATGAAAAATATCGCCCACAATCGAAACCGTTACCCCATCCAGAGTCTTCTCGTTTACCGCAGAGGCTTTCTCCGCGCCGAACAATCGCGTCAGCATGGTGCGCAGATCGAGAAGCGCCTGCGAGGGATGCTCGTGCATTCCATCTCCGGCGTTGAGTATGGGCAGGCCAGTGGATGCCTCCAGCAAATAAGGAGCGCCCGACGAGAGATGGCGGAGAATGATGCTTTCCGCCCCAAGTGCCCGCAGGGTGATGCCGGTATCCTTGAGCGATTCGCCCTTCTCAATACTGGACGACAACGAGCTGATCAATGCGGTGTCGGCGCCCAGGGCCTTGGCTGCGAGTTCAAAGGAGGTTCGCGTGCGCGTGCTGGATTCATAGAAGAGCAGCGCGACACGGCGCTTGGCCAGCCTCCTGCTCCGGAGCAGCGGGTCCTCGTTCTCCAGCACGGTGGCGAAGTGCAGCACGGAGTTGAGGTCGTCGAGGCTCAGGTCCTTGACGGACAGGACCGATCCGGCAACGCGGTTGGTAACGCCTGAGGTGGCAGATTGCAGGGACGAAGGGCTGAACGGTTCTTTGCTTTTCGACATTCGGATGCCTGGCTGGTTGCTTTAGTCCAGTCTATATTTCGTTACTGCCGCGGTTATGGATCCTCAGCAAGTCGAGGATCAGGAGTTCAGTCGATGCGCTCCATCAACAATACTTCCTCATCGTCATCGATTTCACGCAGCTTCACCTCGATGACCTCCTTCTCGGTCGTCTGCACCAGGCGGCCCACGAAGCTGGCTTCAATCGGCAATTCGCGGTGTCCACGGTCGATGAGGGCGAGCAACTGCACGCGCTGGGGCCGACCCTGGTCGAAGAGCGCATCGAGCGCTGCGCGAACGGTGCGCCCGGTATAGAGCACATCGTCCACCAAAATAATGTTGCGGCCGTCCACATCGAAGCCGATAGAGCCGGGGCGGACGACAGGCCGCAGATCGCGGGTGGAAAGATCGTCGCGATAAAAATTAATATCCAGCATGCCCGTGTCGATCTGCTTCCTCTCGATGCTGCTGATCAGGCGGCCCAGCCGTTCCGCCAGGGGAACGCCGCGGCGCTTGATGCCGACCAGTCCAAGGTTCTGGCCTCCGTTGTTCTTTTCAACAATCTCGTGCGCCAGGCGGACGAGCGTTCTCTCGATCTCCGAGGCGGACATAATCCGGTGCTTTTCGCGGAGGGCGGCGGTAGGTGTGACTGTCTGATCTGTCATAAGGCTCTGGCGGGATGATACGAGCACCGGGCCGGTGGAGCAAGAGGAAGGGCGGAGACTGCGATTCCAGCGACGAGGAGTTAGCTAGGAATTGCTGAGGGGACTGCGCCGCGATGCGAAGATCCGCGCCCCTAGAACTCCCCCCAGAGCGGCAAAAAGAATCATACCGAGCGCGGTTGTGGCGGAGCTGGTCAGGCTAAGAAACGCCTTGCCATCCGGTGAGAGCAGGAAGCGGAAATAAGCCCGGATCTGCGCCTGCGCTTCCGGTGTCGTTTGGGCCATGCGTCCGCCCATCTGCTCCACCATAGCCCGGATATTGCCATCCATGGAGTCGTCAATGGCCTTGCTCATGTGCAGCGCGTGGCGCTGGAAGAGGAGAACACCCGCATTGCAGGCGGTTGCAGAAAACGCCGCCACAATGCCGGCTACAACACCAATCCGCAGGCCCGTCCGCAGATTCAGGAAGCTCGCCTGGGAGCGTCTTCGGTAGAGCGCGACCGCCGCCATCGCTCCGCCAACAAGCCACAGGAATGATCCTGTGGAGAGAGGAAGCAGAGAAGAACTCAGCAGTCCCATGGGAAGACCAACAATGAGAGCCGAGCGAATGGCGTGCTTCCAGGAAGTCCCTCTGCGCTCCGCCTCGCCCGTGAATTCGCGGGAGGAGGCCATGCCTTCCATTTCGTCGCTCGCTTCCAGACGCAACTGCGGAGATCCGCAATGAGGACAGAACATGCCTGAGGCGCTCAGCGGATTCCCGCAACGATGGCAAAGAGATTCCATTCCTCTTTGAAGCTACCCCACGGCATCCTCAAAAGCAATGAACCATCACCAGACGCCGCTGGCCGATTGCGGATCGCGATTGGATTCTGCACCAGAATCCGGGCACAGTGAGACCTGAAGGCGACTAATCCTCTTGTTCTCAACGTGAATTTCGCAGGTGACCACAGTCACATCGCGCAATTGGGGCGAATAGTGTAGTATCCACGTCCGGAAGGAGGGCACATGCCAAAACATGTACTCGTATTTGCTATGGCGGCCCTGTTTTTACCCGCCATTTTCGGAATGGCCCAGCAGCAGGATAGTGTGAAAAAGGTTCCGGTCAAACCGACATCACCGGTATCCGGAAAAGAGATGTATGGAGCCTACTGTGCGACCTGCCACGGCACAGATGGAAAAGGCAACGGTCCGGCGGCAGCAGCGCTCAAGACACACCCAACCGACCTGACAATGCTTGCCAAGAATAATGGCAATAAATTTCCTCAGGATCACATCGTCAGCGTGCTTCGGTTCGGGTCAGAGCTTCCATCCCACGGCTCCGTGGATATGCCCGTATGGGGACCTGTACTTCACTCCATGAATCGGTCCAACTCCGCCGAAGAACAGCAGCGAATCAGCAATCTAACGCGATACCTGAAGACGATACAGCAATAGCTGGAGCACTGCGGATCCTATGCAGGCTAACGTCGAAGGGCCACGGCTCACACCATGGCCCTTCGACGTTAGCGAACCAGCCCAGCAAGGTATCCAGTCTTGAAGGATGGCGCGATTTTTGCGCTGTGAGGCAGATCCTTCGCTTCGCTCAGGATGACAAAGCTAAATGAAGCTCAGAGAGACAAACTAAATGAGGCTCATGATGACAGAACTTAGCCGCCGCCCAGCCAAGGTTAGCAGGCCCTAGTTGCTTTCGCGGGCTTCGTCTTTACCTGGCGGCTCATCTGCAGGAAGGTCCAGAAGCACGAGAGAGAAGTCCGTCCCATCGCCGCCGGACTTGTCGATGCTCACCAGATGCTGGTGCTTCTTTGACCCTGCTTTCAGCAGCGCGGATGCATCGGCGTTGACTGCGGAGTGGGAGCCATGCGGGCCGCTGTCCTGCTCACTGCACCCCAAGCCCTGGCGGGTGACCGCAGGAGCCCCCACAGCCTTCGCCCCTTCGCACTGGACGACATCGCCGTAACGGCCCAGCGCCTTGTGGTAGTAAGTCAAAACCTGGTCCTTGGAATCCGGCGTATGGTATTTGATCACTTTCAGGCGCATCTGCCAGTTGCCAAAGGCCATCTGGACATCGGAAGCGCCGCTCTTCTCCTCACGGCGGGTAATTGAAGTCGCGCCTGGGTAGGCAGGCAAGCCGACATCGGAAGCGGCCATTTCGTTCGTCTTGACCTGCACATTGCCGAAGGGCGTCTGAACCTTGACGTTCTTATCTTTCCCGTCCTTCGATGGATCCACCTGAACGCTGCATGCGGCGGTCGCCAGCAGCAAGCCTGCCGCCAGAACAATGCTCGATCTGCGCAGGAACCATTGAATATCGGCCATCCCACTCCCCCTGACGCTCCAAGGTGCGACCGTCCTAGATACGCGTACTGCAGCCGGACGGTTCCCTGGCTCCTTCTGGCCGTGTTCAAGGCCGCTTTCTGGGCCACAGCTTCATAGAATCCATGCGACCTTCCTTACAGAGAAATCATCAGAGTAGGCAGGACTGTGGTTCTTCCGCGGATTCCTTCAATTTATGAGGCGCTCATGAACGAACTCGGTGGTCTATTTACTCCTTTTACGCTCCGCAATATTACTTTTCCCAACCGTATCGCCGTTTCGCCAATGTGCGAATACTCCAGCGAGGATGGATTTACCAATGAGTGGCACCTGGTGCACCTGGGAAGCCGCGCAGTTGGCGGCGCCGGACTGGTAATTACGGAGGCTACCGCCGTCGTGCCGGAGGGCCGCATCAGCCCGTGGGATGTGGGGTTGTGGAAAGATGCGCACATAGCAGGGCTCAGCCGGATTGTAGACTTTATCCACAGCCAGGGCGTACGGGCCGGGGTGCAACTGGCCCATGCGGGACGCAAAGCAAGCACATCCCGTCCGTGGGACGCACAGGGGGACAATGTCGTTCTGCCCACCGCAGGAGGCTGGGAGAACGTCGTCGCTCCGAGCGCCATCGCTTTCAAGCCCGGCTATGCCGAACCCATCGCGCTGGACCGGAACGGCATCGATACCGTCATTCAGGCCTTTGCTTCCGCGGCTCGCCGCGCCTTGGCGGCAGGCTTCGACGTCGTGGAGATTCACGCCGCGCACGGCTACCTGCTGCATCAGTTCCTCTCGCCGCTCAGCAACCATCGCACCGACGAGTATGGCGGCAGCTTTGAAAATCGTACCCGCCTTGTAGTCAACGTCGTGGACGCGGTGCGGCAGGAGTGGCCGTTGGAACTGCCACTCTTCATTCGAATCTCCGCCACCGACTGGGTCGAGGGCGGCTGGAGTACTGAAGAATCGGTGAAGCTTGCCCGCCTGCTGAAGGACCATGGGGTCGATCTGGTCGATGCCTCCTCCGGAGGAGTGGTGCCCAACGCAAAGATCCCAGTTGGGCCTGGCTACCAGGTACCGTTCGCCGAGAGGATACGGCGGGAAGGCGGGATCCCAACCGGCACGGTCGGGATGATTACCTCAGCCCAGCAAGCGGATCAGATCGTGCTCAACGGACAGGCAGACATGGTATTGCTGGCGCGTGAGTTGCTGCGCGATCCCTATTGGCCTCTCCATGCGGCGGTGGAACTTAAGCAGTCAATCGCATGGCCTCCACAGTATCTGCGCGCGGCGGAGGGCATCGCCACGCAGCGCCAGCCTGTGTCGTCCGCAACTACCAGCCTTGTAGCTAAGTAGCGGAAGCGGGAACCAGCGAGGGCAACCTCAAAAAGAAAGCTACGTCTCCGGGGAGCGGTGTCCTATACTTTGCACAGTGGACGCGGCCCCTTCGGGGCGGAGTCACGCCTGGATCATGCCGAATCAACAGCCAAATCGACGCGCTTCCGTAAAGACCGAAATCCCCGATAAGCTCTACTTCAGGATCGGGGAGGTTTCGCGCCTTTGTGCTGTGGAAGCCTACGTTTTGCGCTTCTGGGAGACTGAGTTTTCCCAACTCCGCCCCAATAAGAGCGGGACGGGGCAGCGGCTCTATCGCAAGCGGGACGTGGAGATGGCGCTTCGCATCAAGCGACTGCTGCACGAGGAGGGCTACACCATTGCGGGGGCCCGGCAGATCCTGCAGGCGGAATCACGCCGCAAGGGTGGCCAGCCGGAATTGCCCATGCCCGCGATGCCTATCGTGCTGAAGCCACAGGATGCGCCGGCAGGTGCAACCAAGGGACAGCGAGCGGTTCCTGTGGAGCAAATGCGCCGCGAACTCCGTGAGCTGCTGGGCATCCTCTCGGTCCCGCCCAATACCCCCGAAACGCGCACGCGCAACGTAAAGCGCTTTCAGGCGCCTGCCGCCAAACTCTTCGAAGACTGAACGAAGTCTGACCCAGACAGGGCCTGGCGGAAAACGCTAACGAGCTTGCGCAGCCCCGGCTTCAGAAGTCGCGGCGATGGTGCCATTGGTCATAAATCGTTCCATGGCCTGCATGGCGCATCCCTGACCGCAGACGTGGTACATCTCGGAATTACGACTCTCTGCTGCGTTCCACGGAAAGAGCGTAAATCGCTGATTTGGCTGGTCGTCTTCCCAGCAGGGAACTTCCCCCAGCATGATCATCCACCAGTGATTACTCTCGCCCTTCTTCTTGCCGCAAATATCGCAAGTGAAAGAAACGTCCCAGGCCATAGACTCTCCACGTTTGCATTCTGTCAGCTCAGGCTGAATGCTTCCTAACTGTAGCGTAGATCAGACATCTTCCGTCAACGAAAAGGTGCTAGTGTAAAAAAAGTCGGAACGGTGTCAAAAGAAGCACCGGTCGGCAATGAGGAGCGGAACATGATCTGTACCAACTGCTCATCGTCAAACTTTCGACTCTCTCGCTTTCGCTGGAAGGACCTGGAGAGGCTAGCACTGCTCCAGTATCCGATTCGCTGCCGCAATTGCCATGAACGGACCTACGGCGGAGTCATGCTCGCACTGTACCTGGCGCAGGCTAGAAAAGCGCGCCGGCGGAAGCGCACGGTCGAGAGCCGTTGATGGCTGGCCAGGCAAAGGTCCAGCGGACTCCTCACTTTTCAGCCGAATCTTTTCCAGCTTCCTTATGGGCCTTCATACGCTCCTCCAGCTTCCGAGACTTTTCCGAGTCTCGCTCCTCCTTCAACTGCTGGAATTGAGCGATGGCGGTTCGGAAGTCGTCCATCCTCTGCATCGAGCGATATAGCCTGGAGAGCTGGTAGTAGGACTGTTGCGCCAACTCGCTGCGCGGACTGCTGGCGATGGCCTGCTTGAACTGCTCTTCAGCAGGAATGTTCTGCCCAAGATTGGTGTAGGCGATCGCGAGATAGTAGTGCGCCCCGGTATTCTCAGGAATGCTGGCGAGAACCTCTCGCAGAAGGGGGACAGCCTCTTCGTAGTGAGCTCGCTGGACCCGCACGCTGCCCAGGCTATAGAGCGCTGTCATGTTATGCGGGTCCCGGTGAACCTCGCTTGCATAGGCGTCCTCTGCCTTTTCAAGCTGGGTCAGTTCCAGATACACGTCTCCCAGTTTGAGATAGAGTCCAGGCTCATCGGGAGCGAGCTTGATCGCCGCCTGGTATTCGGCCACGGCATCCATCGAGCGGCCGGATTCTGCATAGGCCTGAGCCAATACCTCGTGTACTCGAAAAGAATTCGGGTCTACCTTGTACATCTCGTCGTAGCTGTCTTTGGAGACCAGCAGATGAGCGCGGCCGCGATGATAGAGGATGTCGATATCCTGCGGCGCCAGCTTGGCTGCCTGGTCGAGAGACTCGGCTGCCAGTTCCGACTTGTCCATTCCTAATTCAATAATTCCCTCCCACATAAAAGCCTTAGGGTCATGGGGACTGACCTTGACTTCGCGCTGGATTGCTTCAAGAGCATGAGGGTAATCATTCAACCGGTAATAGGCGATCCCAAGAAACATGTGGGCGCCTCGCAGGCCGGGGTTCAACTTCAGCGCGGAGTGGAAGGCGCTGATCGATTCTTCATACTTACCCTGCTGCTCCCGAGCCAGCCCAAGATTGAAATGCCCTCCTGCGAACTGGGGAGATAGCCGCGTCACTTCGGCAAAATGCCTGGATGCTTCATCCGGATTGCCCTGGTGCATTGCGTCGGTGCCAAGACGCATCTCCTGTTCAGCCGCAGGGGTGATTGTGCGGGATTGGGCAAGCCCGATCAGAGGCAACAAGAGGAAGGGCAGGCACAGAGCCTGGAAGAGGCGCAGACGATACGCAGCTCTCGTGTAGAAACGCCCTTTTCTAAACATTCGTCGCATTCGCTGCATTCCCTGGCTGCCTCCGTTTTCATTCGATTCAGCAAGCATGGTAACTCTGAGCAGTTGCAGGTGTGGTGTCCAGATTCAATCGCACACTGGAGCGCCAAAAAAATGGCCGCCACTTTCGAGGCGGCCATGGGTGAAGTACATGCGGTTAGTACTGTATTTTCATCAGGAACTGGATATTTCGCGGACCGTTGACCATGGAGGTTGGATCGACATATCCAAAGCTGAAGATGTCGTTCGGCCCCCCAGAGTTCGGTCGGTTGAAGATGTGACGGTTGAAGGCATCGATCATATCCATCTGGAAACGGACATTGACCTTTTCTGTGATGTGCGTGGTTTTTTGAATACTGAAGTCCTCACTCAGATACCGGAAGCTTCGGACCTCACCCGTAGTTCGAGGTTGCGTTCCGAAGGCATAGGAACCGCGACTGGTGACTGTACTTGGCGTATTTGGATCGATCAGCGCTTGATAGTTGAAGTAGCGATAGGGATCCGGGTTGGTTAGAGCGTTATAGGGATCTGCACCGAACACCGCGGGCTGCAGAGCAGGATTGAAGTGCCCTGCGCGTACAGCCTTACTGGTGAGCAGTTGCCCCTCCACGCGGCTGTAACGAATGCACCCATCAAAAGCCGGCACTCCCGTTGCGCAGTAGAAGGACAGCGGTTGTCCCGACTGATAGCGTTGGACGCCACTTACCTGCCATCCACCAACCACCTTGTCCACGATGCCACCCTTCGAGAGGAACTTCTTTCCCTTTCCAACTGGCAATTCGTAGAGATAGCTCAGGACAAACGTATGCGGAGTGTCCTGATTGCTGATGGCCTTTTCTCCCTTGGGATCAAAGGGGTTCTGGATTTGCCCGCCACCGTGGAACGAAGAGAAGGCAGGCAGCGCGCTGTCCGCATTGGTCAGAGTCTTGGACCAGGTATAGGACGCGAGCAGGTTGAGGCCATCGCGGAAACGCCGTTGCAAGGACGTCTCCAGTGCATTGAAGCCGGCCTGTCCACGATTCTCCAGGCAGCAATCGGTGTTGAAGTTGAAGAACTGCGGATAGGGACGCAGCGATTGACCTACGGATTGTCCCGTGGGATAGCCCAGATAGGGCAGCTTGATGCCTGCCGCAATGGCACGAGGCGAGCCCACAGGAGCAGCGAGAAGATTGCCCAGAGCAAATTTGTCTGGGGTAATGGAGTTGACATTGTCAAACGTAGAGCGCAGATGCGTGGAACGCTGGCCAACATAAGCAACGTCGAGGATTAAATCCGTTGCCACCTGTTGTTGAATTTCCAGGCTCCAGTTATTCACCATTCCAGGCCGGCCATAGGAACGATCGACATAGCCAGGAGTCTGGAAATTGACCTGAGACGGACTCAGGTTTGGCGGCTTGGTATAGGCGGGAAATCCTGTTCCCAGGTTGAACGCCGGATTGAAGCCATCAGGGCTGGAGAAAGCCGGATTCCCCTGAAAACCTGTCCGGAGAAAACCACCAAAATCCGCCCAGAGCAGGCCAGCATAGAAGATGCCGCCACCACCGCGAATGACGGTCTTGTTATCGAACATCTTCGGAGACCAGGCGAAACCAAGTCTCGGCCCGAAGTCCTTGTACCAGGTGTCAACCCATCTTTCGCTGGTCCTGCCGGTCCGCCCTGCTCCCTTGCCAGCAAATACCAGCGCGCCGGGTAGACCTCCAGCATCCGGATTGGTCGCCTTAAGATCGATATTCGACATGTTGTCGTGCGATTCACGCCGGCTGATATCAACATCCCAACGCAGACCGTAGTTAATCGTGAGCGTCGGAGTGAGCTTGTAGCTGTCCTCGAAAAAGACTCCATAGTACGGCGACAGGAACTTGGGCTGGCCGGCATAGGCCGTCAACCCACCGAACCCGGGCTGGCCGAGGAGCAAGCTGGCAAAACCGTTTCCGCTAAGACCATTGCTCGGAACCGTTCCAGCGGTGGTGAAGTTGTTGAAGTTGATGGTTCCGCTTGCTCCGGCATCCGAGAGGGGATTGTAAATCTGATATCGAAGATCAACACCAAACTTGAAGTCGTGCTTCCCCTTCACCCAATTGAAGGTGTCGTTGAGGCGGTAGCCGTTGTCGATGGTGTCACCGTCTACGTTATCCCCCAGGCCATGCACTCCATCGACATTGATCGCAGGGAATGTTCTTCCGCCACCGTTAGCGATACCCAGCTTCGCATCCCACCCGCCGCCGTATCGTACGCCCGCTCCTGTGTTCTTGCTGTTGGTACGGTTGTAACCAACATTCAGGTGGTTGAGCATGGAAGGTGTCACCGCGTAGTCATAACCAACGCGAATGTAGTGGGTAAAGAAATCCTGCGAGCGCCCGGCGCCAGCCGCCGAAGGAAATGCAGGCGTAGTCGAGGTGCGCGTGTTGTCACGAGAGTTAAAGGTGAAATACAACTTCTGCTTCGATGTCAGATTCTGGTCGACGCGAACCGTCATCGAAGTATCGAGAATGGGGAAGGACCAGCTATACGCGAAGTTGTTGGTCAATCCCGAGGATTGGGGGGCCGGATAGAACGCGAGGATATTCTTTGCGACGGCTGCGGAGTTGCTATCCAGCACGTAGCCGGCGGGAATTTTGTTTCCCGGGAAAGGCGTACGGCAGAGTGCACCGCTGGCCGTCGTTGTCGTCGTCTTCGGGTCAAATATCTGGCCTTGATATACCGGCTGACCATTGCATGGATTCGTGTCTACGATGTGGTTGGTCAGTGTCTCGCTGAAATCGCCCTGGCGCATCAGAGCCGTCGGTACCGTGGAGATGGTGGTCCCGCCAGTCGTCTGCCGATACTGCTCCCAGGAGAAGAAGAAAAAAGTCTTATCCCTGCCGTTGTAGAGCTTGGGGATGACCAGGGGGCCGCCCATGGTTAACCCATAGTCGTTCTTCTTGTCCTTGGGGCGTTGGTACGGAGCCCGTGCGGCAGCCGTGGTGTAATGCGCCAGATAGAGATTGTTTCCCCAGTTGTTGGCGTCGAGCGCCTCGTTTTTGTAGAGATCGTAGATAACTCCGTGATAGGAGTTGGTTCCCGCCTTGGTGCTAAAACTCTCCACACCGCCGGTTGTACGCCCCAGCTCTGCGGGTAGGGTCGAGGTGGTGACTTTGAATTCGGAGAGAGCTTCAACGGAGGGAGATGTCTCGTCAAAAGACGAACCATTCTCCGAACGGAAGGTGCTTGCCCCATCCAATAGGACTTCCGTTGAATAGTTCTGCCCACCAGAAATCTTTGACTCAAAGGTTCCGCCGTTGCCGTTGGCTGTCCCAGGTCCGGACGTTCCTGGAATCAGGAAGACAAACGCTTCCGGGGAACGCATGCCGCTCACGACGCTGCCATTCAGATTGAGAGGAAGATCTAACGCCTGCTTTGGCGTGATGACGCCGCCCACATCCGAACTCTCGGTCTGAATCGTCGGAGCGTCGGAGACGATGGTGACTGTTTCATTCACAGCTCCGACGCGAAGGCTGATGGTCAAGGCTGTGGTCGTTCCCACTTGCACCACCACTCCCGTGTTGTTCGCTGTGCTGAAGCCGGACGCGACGGTGGTGATGTTGTACGTGCCAATGTTGACGTTGGGGAGACGGTATGAGCCCGAACTGGTGGAAACCGTCTCATATTTGCTGCCGGAGTTGACCTCAACCGCGGTGATCTTGGCGTTCGGGATCAGCGCTCCGGTGCCATCTTCCACCACACCCGAGATTGCT
Organism: Acidisarcina sp.; assembly: GCA_035539175.1. Classification (NCBI taxonomy): domain Bacteria; kingdom Pseudomonadati; phylum Acidobacteriota; class Terriglobia; order Terriglobales; family Acidobacteriaceae; genus Acidisarcina; species Acidisarcina sp. Next base: position 350,755 of record DATLIY010000008.1, read on the forward strand.
CCCTGGTTGACCTGAGCATTGGCGGTGGCGAAGGTTGCGAGGAGGCAGAAAATTATTGCCAGGACTCGGGCTGCGGCATGTAAACGTTTTCCTTTCCGGGAAGAGTTTTGAAATGGGCTAGCCAGCAGTCTCCCGCCTGTGCTGCCACGCGCGCCATGCTCCGGTGCCATGGTGGCGCTCGGGTAAACATTTACGCAGGAAACGTTTACCATCGCTTGATAATTTTTTGTCGTCATCCTTAGATCCCCCTAAAAAACCGCATTTTTTGGAGACAGTGAGTCTATTTTGAGAGGTGAAACTGCGCGATTTTGGCGCGGAATGGATGCTAAGATGCGAGACCAGCATTCGTCAACGGAATAATGCAGCCGCCGCAGCCTCCACTTAAAAATTCCCCACCAGAGCCGGAACCGTCTGCCAATTTGGCCTAGGTTCTAAGGAGCGGTCTGTAGCTGCAGGTAGCTCTTCTTCTGCGCGTGCTCTTCCTCGATCAGCCGGGAGGAGATGCTCAACTCCTTCTCCGAAGCTTCTTTCTCGCCGAGCTTTCCCAGCGCGAGCCCGTAGTAGTAGTGCGCAAGCTGATAGGTGGGAGCCGCTTCCACAGCCGGTTTCAGATATTTTTCGGCTTTTGCATAGTCTTTTTGCCGGTAAGCAACGATGCCAAGACTCGTGAGAGCCCCGGCATGCTTGGGATTGAAGGAGAGAGCCTTCTCGAAGTATTGGGTCGCTGACGCAAAGTTTGCCTCGTCCAGATCGATCTGTCCCAGTTGGAAGTATGCCTCGGTCTGCTCGGGCTGCAGAGCAATGGAACGCGTGAATTCCGGCTTTGCTTCCGCATTTCGTTCCAGCATCTGGAGAACACGTCCCAGCCCATAGTGAGCCGTCGCGTCGTCTGGCATGCGGCTCAGATACTGGCGCATCAGGCGTTCCGCCTCCGGCATCTGCTGTAGCTCGATCTCTGCGCGGGCAAGTCCGTAGAGATAATTCAGGTTTTCAGGCTCCAGGGTATGCGCCTCCCGCAAGGCAGCTTCGGCATCGCGGTTGAATCCCGTTTCCAGTGCCATCAGGCCAAAATCAAACAAGATGCGCGGCTCATGAGGAGCGTACTTTTTGGCTTCGATTAAGACGGCCAGCGCCTGATGATTGTCTCCCGCCTTACGAGCAGCCAGCGATTGCTGCTCGGCAATCTCCACCAGCCCGGCCTTCGCCGCAGTGTTCGCAGGCTCCTGTGTCAGTGCTGCTTCATACTCTTCCATCGCAGCCTGATCGCGATGCTCTGTATGGAGCAAGTGTGCGAGGTTCCCATGCGCCGCTGCGATTGTCGGATCGATTTCAATGGCGCGGCGAAAGCGCTCTTCAGCCTGAGAGAGATCGCCTTGCTCGGCGCGAATCACCCCCTGAAGATCAATTGCCCGGGCCTCATTCGGGTAATCCCGCAGAATCCGCAGCAGAAGAGAATCCGCTGCGGCGAGTTGTCCCGCCGCAATCAGCCGGCTTGCTTCTTTCAGTTGCTGATAGCGGGTTGAGAGCGCCGCAGTAGGACCCTGCCCTGCGGAGCGGCACTGGCCGGGGACCGCCGCGAAGGCAAGAATCGCGCCAAGAAACACAAATTTCACGCACCTGCGTAGACCCATAGCGCTCAAAGCTCCTCTTCCCAGGCGAAGGACATTGGACGTGTGGATACGACCATCCGTGCGAACGGTCTCTCCGTCGAGGATTTGTTCCACTCCAATAAGTTTCACGAGGAAGCATCGCATGGCAAGCCAGCGGAGATCCGCCGGATGGAAGGTACTGGTTTTGCAGGAGACGAGGATGGGGTATCAGTAAGAAATCAGGGCAGGAAAACTGCCACAGCTTGCAGATACGGTCATTGGATTGGAAGCCATTCGACCGGATATTGCAGGGGTCGCGTCGAATGAATGGTCGGGACGACTGGATTCGAACCAGCGACCTCACCCACCCCAAGGGTGCGCTCTACCAGGCTGAGCCACGTCCCGACACCGCGCTCGAAACGCGCGGGGTTCTTCTGCTAAGTGTACACGAGCGGCCCGGTCTCCGGTACTGCTCTCCGCGATCCCGGTGCCGCATCCTGCGATTCCACAAACGCCGTTTCGCGATGGTGCCGCTATAGGGGCCATGCCCTGATAGCGACAAAAATGGCCCGAAAAGCAAACTACGCGCTGGGAGGAACGTATTCCTTCGGCCTTGCTCCGCCGCCGCCAAAAAAGAACTCCTGCATCTGATCCACCAGGAAAGACTGTGCTTCCTTGGTCCAGGGCTGGAGGCGATATTCGTTCAGCAGCATTTTCTGGTGGTCGCCCCAATCTTGCCACGCCTTTTTGGAGACATTTTCGTAGATCTTCTTGCCGAGTTCGCTGTCGAAGGGCGGTTCATCCAGCCCCTCCATCTCCTGTTTATAACGCGCGCAAACAACCATGTGTGCCATCGGAATCCTTTCAAGATGCAGCGCCAGCCCGCAGCGTCGTGCGGATCGGAACTTGCGGTGATTGGTTCTTCCTCCCCATTGTAAGAGAGGTACGGCTCACAGGCGAAACCCGGCTCGAACCTCCGCTATCCCTTGCGCCGTTTGGGCCTCTTGCCCTCGGGCTTTCCCTTGCGATTCACGCTGCCCCGCGCCGATGGCGAGCGGCGCTTTTCATTCCGCGACTTGCGCTTCGGCTTGGCCTTGGCTTTTCCGCCACGGCTGGGCTTGGCGGAACCTGCACCTCCGCCCTCTTCAAGCAATGCGAACTGCAGTTTGCGCTCGACTGCATTTACACGGTCGAGCACGACGCGTACGCGATCCCCAGCCGAATAACGCCGCCCACTGCGGTCACCAAGAATCTGGCGCGTGTTCTCGTTATACGTAAAGCGATCGCCGGCCAGCGTGTCGATGGGCACCAGGCCCTCGATGAACAAATCATCCAGCTCGACGAACAATCCGTACTTGGTCGCGTTGAGGATCATGGCGTGGAAGTCTTCGCCCACGCGATCCTGCATGAACTTGATCTTCTTCCACTCCACCAACTCACGCTCGGCGTCATCGGCGCGGCGTTCGGTCTGGCTGCACTCCTGCGCGATGGCCGCAAGCTCCGGCTCCGGAATCGGAGGATTGTGCGCGAAGACAAAACTCTCCCGCGGCCTGGCGTGGGGACGCGGCGCAGCGCCTTCGTTGGGATGGGTCCATGGACTCCACGCGCGTTTCTTCTCCATGCTGCCGTGGCCTTCCACGCCGGTAAGAACGGCCTTGACGATGCGATGCACGATCAGGTCAGGATAGCGGCGAATCGGCGAGGTAAAGTGCGTATACGTTGGGGCAGCCAGCGCGAAGTGACCTTCGTTCTTCTCGCTATAGCGAGCCTGCTTGAGCGAGCGAAGCATCAGGTAGGAGACGATGCGTTCCTCCGGAGTGCCTGCTATCTTCATCGCCAGCTTCTGATACATCCGCGGGGTTACCGGAATGTCTTCGGGAATCTCATGCATACGCGGATTCTTTCCTCGCCCGTGCTGCTGGCGGCGATCGGACTTCATCTGAACTCGCTTGACGGGCAGTGCGCCGAAGCCGAGCGAGTAACCAAAGCCCGCCGCGACGTCTTCAAACTCCACCACGCGCCGCGGCTCCGGCTTCTCGTGAATACGATAGATCGACGGCACACCGAGATCTTCCAGCCAGCTTGCAACACACTCATTGGCGGATAGCATGAACTCCTCGATCAAGCGGTGAGCCCAGTTGCGCTCGGCACGGACAATGCTCTTCATCGCGCCAAACTGATCAAATTCAATGATTGGCTCCGGCAGATCGAAGTCAATCGAACCGCGCCGCTGCCGCTTTTGATTGAGCAGCAGAGCCAGGGTCTTCATGCGTTCGAAGTCCTCGACCAGCAGAGCAAACTGCGCGCGCACGGCATGATCACCCTCGAGAATCGCGTGCACCTGCGTATAAGTCATGCGCTGCGCAGAACGAATGACTCCTTTACAGACTTCGTAGCTCTCGACTTCGCCCTGCGCATCGATCTGCATCAGGCAGGAGAGCACCAGCCGGTCTTCATTGGGGCGCAGGCTGCAGATATCGGTAGACAGCTCCTGCGGCAGCATAGGGACTGCGCGATCCGGGAAGTACACGGAGGTGCCACGCAGACGGGCCTCAAGATCCAGATCAGTCCCCTCCCGCACGTATTCGGAGACATCCGCGATGTGCACCTGTAATTCGTAACCGCCATCGTTACGTTCCGTCACAAGCACAGCGTCGTCGAAGTCGCGTGCAGTCTCGCCATCGATGGTGACGATGGGAAGCTCGCGAAAATCGCGGCGCCGCGCTATCTCTGCCACATCGAGATGAGCAACAGCTTTCGCCTCTGCCAGCACATTTGCCGGGAACACGTGCGGCAGATGATGCTTGCGGATCATGATTTCGACGTCGACGCCAAAGGCATCCCGCTCGCCCAGCACCTCGATCACGCGTCCGCGCGGAGGCTTCGAGAGAGTAGGCCAGTCCGTGATCTCGACGTCGACCACCAGCCCCTCAAGATCGCCCTCCTCTTCCTCCAGCAGCAGATGCGCTTCTTTTCCCAGCACGCGATTCGGCGTATCCGCCGGTGCTGTTGCCATAATTTCGTCGCCAGGCGCGATCAGGATGGGCTGCGTCATCCGGTCGTCGAAGGGCGTGACGTAGTTGCCGGGAACACGCGGCTCATAGCTTCCGCGAAAGGAGCCGCGCCGCGTCTCGGAGAAACCTCCGCCATAGTGGAAAATTCCGACCACGGTTGGGTTTTTGCGGCTGAGGATGCGGACAATGCGCCCCATGCGGCGGCCATCCTGCTTCGGGGGAGCGACCTCAACCAGCACCTGGTCCCCTTGCATGGCTCCGTTGATCTCATTCGGAGGAATGAAGATATCCTCGTTGCCGCTGGCCTGCCTGACCTCCGGCCGAACGAAGCCGTAACCGTCGCGATGCAGATCGAGCTTCCCGGCGGCCAGGTTTTCCCGCGTCGTCACCTCGCGGGGAAGGCCCCACTGTTCGCGATCAAGCTTTATTAATTGTCCGCTGGCCGTCAGACGGGCCAGATGCTCCAGCAGCAGGCGCCGTTCCCGGCCACCGCCCAGCCCCATCTCCCGTACAAGTTGTTTGTAACCCGCGCGTTGGCCTGCGGATCGCTGGATTCGGTGAATCAGTTCACGATCGGTCATGGGAAATTGAGGGCTGTCTACTCCATGGTACGCGGGCACCCGGAACCAGAAAAGATTCCTCTCCGCGTGCAATTTGGCGCGATGAGTGTTTAAGATTCAGATAACGGCACCTAAAGCACGGCCGGGTAGGAGTACCATCCTGCCATAGGGTTCCCGGGGTTGACTCTGGAACGCAATGATTGTATCCAGTTTTTGGGCTTCCATTGAATGTATGTCCCGAGCGGGCGAAGATTTCCCGGGGAGTGCAGGAGCCATTCTGAGAAGAAGAAAGGAAATACGATAAAGATGTGGAAACCGAACCAATCCGGCAATTCTTCCCAGCCACCGAGCACTGAGCCAGTACGCCCGGCTGTGCCACCAACACCCACGTATGAGGCACCCAGCGTCCGCACGCCCGCCGCTGCGCCAGCCGCTGCCGACCAGGCTACGATCGGCAAGAGCCTGGTGGTTAAAGGCGAGGTAACCGGCTCGGAGTCGCTGTATATCGACGGGAAGGTGGACGGCACCATCAATTTGCCCGGCAATCGCGTTACGGTTGGCCGAAATGGCCAGGTAACCGCCAACATCACTGCCCGGGAGATTGTGGTTCTTGGGAAAGTGCGGGGCAACGTGAATGCCTCCGACCGCGTGGACATCCGCAGTGAGGGATCCCTCTCTGGCGACGTCATTGCGCAACGAATCAGCATCGAGGATGGCGCCTTCTTCAAGGGCGGCATTGATATTCGCAAGCCCGGTGCACCAGAGAAGGCCGCGGCAAACGCCTCCGCCCCAGCAGCAGAACCCGTCAAGGTCCTGTAAATTCAGGGCGTTCTGACAATCGTATGAGGCCCCGTCCGCCACGGGGCCTTACGTTTTTTGGCTGCACCGTTGCTAGAAAGCACCACAAGTCTCAGCCGCTCCTCTATCGGCGGCGCAGAATGCGGGAGAGTGTCCCAGGCATGGAAATGCCCAGGAGATGGGTAACCGCAAGATAGACCAGTCCAAAGGGGACGAGAACGCATGGCCCAATCAGCAAAGCGGAGTGGAAGGGCAGCACGCGTTTGATGCCATATCCCACCCCTGCGGCCAGAACCGCCGCGATCCACAGCCGCGCGATGCGACTGCCGGAGTAGGGCACCTTGCCGATGTTCTTGTGCAGTGCCCGGCGCAGCAGAAGAAACTCCAGCCAGCCGGCAATCCCCGCAGATAGAGTCAGCCCAGCAGTACCCCAATGCTGGTCGATATGCAGCAGTCGCGGCAAGGGCAGCGCAAAGAAATATCCCAGGCCCAGCGTGAGCGCCACCCGCACCATGGCAAAGTTGAGCGGCGTACGCGTATTCCGCAGCGCATAGAATGCCGAGGAGTACAGGCGTCCGGAGGTGCTGGCCAACAGCCCCACGCCGGAACCAGCAAGCACGCCCCACACGAAGACCACGTCTGCCCCGCTGAAGTGGCCGGAGCGATAGATGGTCGCCACCACCACATCTCCCAGCAAGAGGAAGGCGGCAGCCGAAGGAACCACGAAGAAAGCAATTTGCTGCAGGCCCAGGGCAAGCCGCTGGCGCAGAGTGGCCGCAATCTCGTCCTCCGTGCCCAGAGTGCTGGACATGGCTGGCAACTCAGCAGCGGAGACGGCCATGCCGAAGAGACTTACGGGCAGGGTATACAGCGTCTGCGCGTAGCCCAGCGCCGACACGGCTCCCGTACCCAGGAAGCTGGCAAGCCAGGAATCGATGTAGGCGCTGATCTGTACCACTCCGCGGCTGAGGAAGACGGGAAAGAAGTTTTTGGCTACGGTACGCACATGCTCTGACGCGAACTTGAGTTGCAGGCGAAGCGGCCACAGAAATCGCAGCACGGTCGGCAACTGAATCAGAAACTGCAATCCGCTGCCCACGACCGAGGCCAGAGCGATGATCACCGCCAGGCGATTCTGGGACTGACGCCCTCCCTGCCAGAAGAAGGCCGCGATGATGGCAACGTTCCAGATGACGGGAGCCGCGTACGAAAGAAAGAATCTGCGATGGCTGTTGAGGATTCCCAGGCACCACGCGGAGAGAACCAGCAGCGCCGCCCCGGGAAAGAGGATCTGGACCAGCCGGATCGTCAGCAACCGCTTCTCCCCGTGGAAGCCGGGAGCGATCAGGTCGATGAGCCAGGGAGTGGCAAAGACTCCCGCGACAACCAGCAGCGAGGTCACGAAGAAGAGCAGTGCAAACACGGCCTCGGCCAGTTGCGAGGATTCTTCGTGCCGCTGCTCCGCGTTCAATCGCGCATACACCGGGATGAACGACGCCGAAAGGACACCCTCGCCAAAAAGGTTCTGCAGAAAATTAGGAATGCGGAAAGCAGCGCGGAAGGCATCGGCGGCATCGGAGTTGCCGAAGTAATGGGCAAAGACGCGCTCGCGTACCAGTCCCACCAGGCGGCTGAGCAGAATGCCCGCAGCCACGGCAAGCGCAGATGCCCTGCTGCCGGATTCTCGCTGAGAAATTGTGTCCAAGCCCCGATTATAAGGTGCCGCAAGGAGCAAATGTGGAGCGCGGGATGCGAGCAGTCTGGCCCATCCGCCAGCACACCGGCCGAATCGCCCCGATGTACGCCCGAATCGTCCGGTGTACGCTGGGTCAGCAGGAATGTGCGCCTGCATCTCCCGCGAAGGGATTCGTGGAAGACGCGCAGAAGACGCGAGCGTTCCGCGGACCAAGGAGGAACATGCAACGGGGACCATGGATGTCCGCTCTGGCATGGCTGGGCACGGTATTGTTGAGCACAACATTGCTGAGCACGTCGGCATCTTCGCAGAACGCCTCCTCCACCATCCACAGCGGCGACGGAAGATTGCTTCCCGCCCCACCCTCGACTCGCATCGAGCAGGTGAGCGACAGCTACAGCGGCATGACCATCCTCGACTCCTACCGCTGGCTGGAGAACGCCACCAGCCCTGAGACGCGGGCCTGGATTACAGCACAGAACGCCTACACCGCTTCCTATCTGTCGCAGGTGGCGATACGGCCCGCGATCCTGCGCCAACTCACCAGCCTGCAGCGGACGGATACCTACTCCGTGCCGCGCAAGCGCGCTGGAGGCTACTACTACCAGAAACGGCTCGCAGGCGAGAATCAGGCGTCCATCTATGTCCGCAGAGGCGCTGCCGCAAAAGAAGAGCGGCTGGTGGACGCGACCCGCTTGAGCCCCGACCAGAATACTTCGGTGGACATCCTAGATGTTTCGCGGGATGGCAATTTACTGGTCTACGGAGTGCGTGTTGGCGGTGCGGATGAGGAGCAGGTGCGGGTTCTTGATGTCCGAACCCGCAAGGACTACGCCGACCGACTGCCCGCCGCGCGCTACTTCGGCGTGCAGCTTAGCCCCGAGGGCAACGGGCTCTACTATGCGCGCTTTGAGCATCAAGCCACGACGGTGTACTTCCACGTCTTCGGCAACAATGCGGATACACGGCTCGTAGGCGGCGCGTACCGTGGCGAAGCGCTTGGCGAAATGGACCTGGTGCGGGTGACCGTGACCGACGACGGACACTACCTAATCCTCACGCTTTCTCACGGCGTGCCCGCCCGGCGCGAAGACATTCTGCTCAAGGACCTTCGTCAGCCCGGCTCTCCGATTCTTCCCCTGGTATTTGGCGTGGAAGCCCGTTTTCAGCCCATGGAGATGGACGGCCACTTCTATGTGCAGACCGACTTCGAGGCGCCCAAAGGACGCATCGTTGAACTCACGCCCGGCGAGAAGCCGGCAGCATGGAGAACCATCGTTCCCGAAGGCAAGGATGTGATCGAGAACTCCAGCCTGGTGGGAGGAAAGCTGTTTGTCTCGCGGCTCCATGACGTTCGCCTGGAGACCTCGATCTATGCGCGAAATGGCAGACGCATCGGTTCGATTCCCTACCCGGGCATCGGCGCGGGGTCTGCGGTTCACGGTGGCTCCCACGATCGCGAGGGCTTCTACTCCTTCGAATCCTTCAATCTGCCGCCGACCATCTACCGCTACAACACGGTGACCGGGAAAAGCAGCATCTTCGCCCGCACCGTGGTTCCCTTCCCTTCGCAAAAATATGAGGTCCGGCAGGTCTTTTACACGTCGAAGGATGGGACGCGGGTTCCGATGTTTGTCGCGGGAAAGAGAGGCTGGAAGCTCGACGGGAAAGCTCGAGTCCTGATGACGGCCTATGGCGGCTTTAACGTCAGCCTGACTCCGGCATGGAACCCGGAGTATGCCTGGTGGATGGCACAGGGAGGACTCTTTGCGCAGCCGAATCTCAGGGGCGGCGGCGAATATGGAGAGGGCTGGCATCAGGCCGGTATGTTCGATAAAAAGCAAAATGTCTTCGACGACTTTTTTGCCGCTGCCGAATACCTGATTGCCAACCACTACACGACTGCGCGGCAATTGGCAATCCGGGGACGCTCGAACGGCGGACTGCTGATGGGTGCTGCGCTGACCCAGCGGCCCGAACTGTTTGGAGCCATCTGGTGCGGCTATCCGCTGCTGGACATGCTGCGCTACCAGGACTTCCTCTTCGGCCGGCTTTGGACGACGGAATACGGGTCGGCAGAGAACGCGAGCGACTTCCGCTATCTTCTTGCCTATTCTCCTTACCAGAATGTCAGGCCCTCCAGCCAATATCCCGCCGTCATGTTCTTCTCCGGGGATTCCGATACAAGGGTTGATCCGCTGCATGCGCGCAAGATGACGGCGCTGGTGCAAGCTGCCAGCCGGAGCGGAAGGCCGGTACTGTTGCACTACAGCCTGAAGGGCGGCCACAGCAGCGGCGTCTCTCTGCAGCAACTGGTCGAGGACCAGGCTGACGAATTAGCCTTCCTCTGGACGGAGACAGCGAAGCCGTAGCGCGCTGATTCCCATTCCGGTCCATGCGGTTCCTTTACGCAGGAATGGGAAACGGACTTGTCTCTATTCGATATTTCTCTTCAAGCCCGCGCCCGGTGCGACTTATGCTATCCCCGAGTCGGACGAGAGGGGAATGATGGGGACCAACACCACGACGCGCGTTACAACCTCACCGCGGCGGCCTATGGAAGATATCGACGCCATCCTGGGGAAGTTTTCTGCGTGGTCTTCCTCGCAGGGCGTCAACTCTGGACCACAGCCCCGCGTCTCTGAAGTGAGCTACGAGCAGGCGCTGCACGCAACCCGCTTCCGCCGCAACTCTCCTGAGGCTATCCCAAGCCCCGAGATCGCTGCGGACCTAGCTCCCGCAGTCGAATCCTCCGCAAGCGCTCCACAGCCCCCTGCAAGGCGCAGGAAGAAGACAACGCAAGCAGCAGCGCCCGCGAGGACGAGAAAGAAGCCTCGGCCACACTCGACCCTGGCCGCCGAAGACATTGTGCGAGGAGACGCTGCCTGCAAAGAGCCCGTGGCGGGCCACCCGAATTTCCCAACAGACGAAGCCGCAGAGCTCCTAATAGCCAAAGCCCCAGAGCCGCGAGAGACATTTGCCGGAGTGATGAGACAAGAGGTGCATCGGGAGATGGCGCGGGAGTTAGAACGCGACTCCAGAGATCTCGCCAGAAATCCGTCTAAGAATCTCTCCGGGGATCTCGCCTCGCCTGCTCGCAGCGTCTCGCTCACCGTCCGGCTGGCTCCGGAGGAGTGTGCGCTGGTGAAGGCACGTGCTGGCGAAGCCGGGATCAGCGTCTCGGCTTACGTGCGCCAATGCGCGCTCGATGTGGACTTGCTGCGCGAGCATGTGGAGACGGTGCTGGCAGAGATCCGCGCAGCCAACACCAAGCCGAATCTGGCTCCCTGCAGCCTGCCTGCCATGGCAGAGACGCCGCGTGCCGCTTCCCAATGGTCCCTGCGGATTCCTAAGCGCTGGCTGCGCTGGGGCGCCGGAGTCCTCGATGCCCTACGGGGAAGACAGCATTTCGAAGGGGCAGCCTAGAAGGTGCAGCCTGACAGTGCGGCGAACTGAAATCTCCGGGGCCGACCCTGGTTGGAGCAGGCCCCGAGGGTTTACAAGGTGAAGCCGTAAACCAGGAAGTTCGCAGTAGTTCCGGTCGCCGATACACTCGCCGGCTGGTTATAAGCTTGCCCCTGGAACCAGTCGGTAACGGTGAAGACCACGGAGAGCGAGCAGTTGCCGCCCGCATTCAGCGTGAAGCCGGGAGTCATAACGTTGCATGTGCCGCCCTGTACCGAGAAATACTGTGGCAGGTTCGCGCTGAAGTTTTGTGCTGTCTGGTTTCCGACGTTGGTTAGCGTCGCGGTCAATGGCCCGAACGTAGTCTGGAACGCTCCGCATAACCACGCAGGACAAACTGCCTGATTCCCAAAATTGAGCAACGGCATGTTTGGAGCCACGCTGACAATCTGATTATTCAGGAAGTCAGGCGCCCAGAGATTTCCTTTGAGATCGATGGCAATGCCACCGAAGTATTGTGGGTTTGTGGCGTTGATCGCCAGGTTCAGCGGAGTCTGCGTCGTCAGGTCCGGTGAGACCTGGAGAACCCGCAAGTTATTGGTGTCGGCGATGAAGAGCTGACCGGATGCATCGATCTTTATGGAAGAAGGCGCGCTCACCTGGATGTTCAGCGTCTGCTGGGCTCCGGTCCCTCCGGGAATCTCGACAATCCTTCCATAGATGGCGTTTGCCGGATTCGATGGAAAGCCGGTATCCGCGATGAATACGTTGCCTGCGCCATCTACTGCGACTCCATTTGGACTGGTCAATCCGGTGCCAAGGTATGTGGGGTGAGCGACGTCGAGATCTCCATTCACCGCAGGCACTTTGACGATTCGGTTGTTCATCGTGTCTGCGATATAGAGGTTGCCAATGGCATCAAACGTTACCTCCGCTGGAAGGAAGACACCACCGGCGATCGCCAGAGGAGCTTGATGTGCCGCATTGAGGTTTCCGTGCTCATTCGGAATCTTTGAAACCCCGAAAGCGGTGTCCGCCACGTATAGATTCCCTGCGCCATCCACTGCCGTCCCGACGGGCTCCATAAATCCGGTTCCCACATTTACCGCCGAACCGCCATTGGGAATCTCTACGACCCGGTTGTTCAGCGTGTCGGTAATGAAGATGTCCCCACGGCCGTCTACCGTGACAGACGATGGGCCATTGAGCGAGCTTGCGATTGCCGCAGGAGCCGCAAACCCAAAGGACAGGCGGGCGGCCATACCCAGGCCGGTAAGCGGAATCGCAGCTATGGGAGTGTTCGCTGCGTCGTACAAGACAGCGGAACCCAGCAGGGTGCCCGGTACGCTGGGCGCATAGGCTAGGGAAACTACGCAGTTGGCTCCAGCAGCATAGGATCCCGCAGCACAGGTGGTACTGCCGCCGTCCAGATAGTCCTGATTCGAACTGCCCACGGTCAGGTCATTGATGGCGCCAACCGCTGTTGCTGCGAGGAAAGTGACCTGGAATTGCTGCGTCGGCGAAGTGCTTCCGACCGCGACAGAACCAAAGCTGGCGGTGTTATTCAGAACCATCACTATCGTAGGCATGGACGTAGACGCGGGATTGTATTGAGCACTGCCGAGATACGTCGCCGTCAGGTTGTTTGCCCCTAACGCCAGCAGGGAGGAATCAATCCCCAGCGTAGCCGTGCCGCCGGAGATCGCGGCTGTCCCCAGCGAAGTGGAGCCCAGGAAGAACTGCACCGTACCGGTAGCGTCGCTGGGAGACAGCGTTGCAGTTAACGTATCGCGCTGCGTAACGCGGACGTTCGCAGACTGCATGAGAAAAAGGCTCGCCGCGCTCGATGTGAGGGTGATGGTTGGAGTCGTCAAAGCGGCGGGAGCCAGGCCCACGTTGACCGTTGCGGCCGCGGAGGTGGAGGCTGCATCATTCGCCCCATCTCCAGGAAAGACTGCGATCAAGCTGTTGGCGCCGGGAGACAACATGGCTCCGGTGACCTGAAAGGTTGCGATCGCGATGGGAGCCTTGCCCGGAGCCAGCGTCGCCGTACCTAGAAATTTGCCATTGGCGCTACCGCTGTAGAAGTTCACGACACCGCTCGGAGAGGCATACGTCGAGTTCGTAACTCTGGCGATAAGAGTCGTCACACCCGCCCACGGAATGGTGCTGGGCGCGGCAGTGAGCGTGGTCGTTGTCGGATATGAGGTGGTTCCAGCGGAGGATCCAACTGTCCAGTTGTTCACCAGGTTGGTGAAGTTGATGCTGCCCAGCCCGGTGGCCAGATCGTATCCCTTGCCCACCGGATACGCTGTATTCTGAGTGCCGCTCGACGAGGAGAGGAGACCGTAAGCGTCCTTCTTGAGAGTTGCCACGCAGTTCGGCGTGCCGGCTGCACAGGGCTGCGAGATGCTATCCGTGACCGTGCCGCCGCTGGGATTTGGCGTGGCATTCACGTCGTAGAACATGCAGCTCGTGCCCACCCCATTCCCTTTCTGCGAACCATTGCAGGCGCTCAGCAAACTGGAGTTGGGCGTTGCAGGCGCACCATACTCACTCGCGGCCAGTGCGTAGAGCGTGTAGTTTGCCTGACCCTGCCGCGCATTTGTTTTCTGATTCACCAGCGCGATCAGACCGGCAACCTGCGGAGCGACGAAGGAGGTTCCACCAGCCGCCATCGTCTGGGCAGCGGTGCTGTTGGACATGTCGCAGGAGTATCCCTTGTCTGACTGACAGACAGCGAGCGCGTGGTTGTAGATGAAATTACTGGCGAACAGCGAGACATCCGGCAGGTCGCGCTTTGCGTCATTGGGAACGCCATAAGCACTCTGCCAATTGGGCTTGGCGTAGAGAGTGCTGACGCCTCCGCCTCCACCATCGAGGAAGACAAAGCTGCCATACTTCGCTTTGAAGTTGGCGTTGTTGCACCAGGCTTCCGGAGTCGCTCCGGGATTCAGGCCGAGTTCCGCAGCATAGGAACGAAGCACGGGACCGGCGCAACTGCCGTTCCACGCCGTCTCAGGAATATACGAGCGGGCCGAGCTATAGCCAGGACCATTTGCGGTATCCCAATACGCACTCGTCAGGTTCTGATAAACATCGCTGAAATCGGTACCGCCTGCCGCAACGTTGTAGGGTGTAGAGGCAAGGCCATTGACCGCATTCCCCTGGGTAGCAGGATTGGGTGCGCTCGCAGCGAAGTTATCGCAGCCCGGAGCTCCACCGTCGCCGGTAGAGACAACTACCGTCTGCCCCTGGGCAACAGCCTGCTGATAGGTGTTCCTGTAGAACGCGTTGCTCGCGCCACCCAACGCAGCTTCGCATGCGCCATAGCTGTAGCTCATGGCGGAGACACTGGATGCCAGGTGGTTCACGATGTAGGTAAGAGCGAGATCCGTGCCCTGCGACGATCCGCTGCTGGCGCAGGAAACTACATCAATCGTGGCGTTGGGCGCGACGGCTCCGGCCCACTCAACATCAAGAATCGCCTCTGCTTCGTCACCGGAAGCGACGATTCCCGGATCAACGCAATACCCTGAAACGCCTTTGAGGTAATTGACTCCACCCTCGGCCGCATTGGGCGCAGCAGGATAAGCAGGCAGCCCAAACTGCGACCGGAAGGCAGTGACATCGGCTGGATTGACGTCGCTTTGCTCGATGACCGCGATAGTCTGGCCCGCTCCGTTAATCCCCGACTGCAGCAGCGGTTTTAGGTTGTAGATGGTGTAAAAATCCTGCGGACCAACCAGCCGGGCGTCTCCCATGGGCCCGGAAAGACTGGTGAGGTTGGGCGCGACCGTGGAGGATTGCTTCCACTCGCCGGTCGCCTTATCCCTCGTGAATCCGCCAACGACGTGGTGCATGGGCTTCGCCTGGAAATCGTTCAACGAGCGGAAGCCCGCAACCAACGGCGCAAGCGCTGCCGGAATCTGCGGATTGGTTACGTTCGCAATATGTCTGACGCCATTCACCTGGAAGGCGTGGATCTCGATTCCAAACGCGTGATGGACCTCTGCAGCATTCCCCGAAAAAATGATGGTGGTGCGGCCGGGCGAAACCTCATCCACCTTGAAGCCGCTTCCCTCCAGCCAGTTGGTCAGCTTCTGCAGGTCCTCATTGGACGGGCCAAAGAACTGGCCAAACTCCTGCGGTGTTAGCCAGCGATGGTACATCGGAGACTTTGGATCATGCAGCTGATCGATGAGCGTCGTGAGCGCCTGCTCCTGCTGGTCGGAGCGTTTCAGCACGAGCACCATGTGCGGAAGCTGAAGGCTGTCCGCGACCCGCCCGCGATCATAGCGAGCAATGGCAAGCGGATGAATGTGCCCCGGAAGAGCTACCACGTTCTGTTCGTTGATCTTTTTTGTTGCCGGGGATTGCCTGACCTCAGCATGGGAATAGCTAATTCCCGAGACGGCCAGCAGAAGAAGACAGGACAGGAGACTCACGTTCTTACGCGACATAATGTGCACTCTCAATCAAGAAAAAAGTTGTTCTCGTTAAGTGCTATCCACGAACAACAGCACTCGCCCTCATGCGCGATCGAGTAGCGCGAAGAGGTGGATCAACTGTGCAGGTCCCGGAAAGACGGCGCAAAAGTAATGCAACAGCGGTCGTCATCCGGCCACCCAAAAGCAAACGCATGAGAACGTGACGGCACCCGCAAACCTGCGTTCTCGTATTTCTGTTTTTTTTGCAGCCACAGCCATCGTCCGGCCCGAGCTACTCCGCGGAGATGCGGAATGGTTCTGGCCAGAGGATAGAAAATGGCTCAGAACTGCAATACACACCTTTGCTCCGGGTGACGTCCATGACACTTTGGTCTAGAGTCCTCTCCCTCGAATGGTGTCAAACATGCCGCAAAGGGCCGTCCTGACTGCGTTTGCGGGCCCATCGCGCAGCAGAGAAATCTGCGTCCCTGCCCGCAGCACCTGTGACGTGGAACACAGTACTTGTTGAAGGCATCGGCCCTGCGTTGTTGAAAATCATGGTTCGCGATAAAACGATTTTCTGCTCAAGAAATCGCTCCCAATTGCAGCGATTTCTGATAGCGTTGCGGGTGCAGCGCTTCAAGACTTCTGGAGATACTTCCGTGAGACACGATTTCCTTGCTCGTCGCAGGCTTTCAACCGCCAGGACCACCTACGTTAAGACCACCTGCGTGCTGGCTCTCTCGCTGCTCCTATCCGCTCTGGCGGCACCTATATGGGCGCAAAGCTCCGGCGATTTTCCTTTTCGCGATCCGAAGCTTCCGGTTGACGAACGAGTCCACGATCTGATTTCGCGGATGACGCTCGAGGAAAAAGCTGCGCAGATGATCTACTACGCACCAGCAATTGATCACCTCGGCGTACCTGCATACAACTGGTGGAATGAAGCGCTCCACGGCGTTGCACGTGCCGGCCATGCGACGATGTTTCCGCAAGCCATTGGCATGGCCGCGACATGGGATGCGCCGCTCATGCTGCAGGTGGGCGACACTATCTCCACCGAAGCGCGGGTCAAGCATCGTGAGGCCCTGGCGCGGAACGACCACCGCATCTACCGGGGACTAACATTCTGGTCGCCGAACATTAACATCTTTCGCGACCCTCGCTGGGGACGCGGTCAAGAGACCTATGGTGAGGATCCTTACCTGACGGGGCAGATGGGACTTGCCTTCGTGCGAGGCATGCAGGGAGACGATCCGAAATATCTGAAGGTGGTGGCCACCTCGAAGCATTTCGCGGTGCACAGCGGACCCGAACCGCTACGCCATGTCTTCGACGTGCCCGTCTCCCGTCACGATCTGGAGGACACCTATCTACCCGCTTTTCGGACGACGGTTGTCGATGGCTCCGCGCAATCCGTGATGTGTGCTTATAACTCCGTATTGGGCAAGCCCGCTTGTGCCAGCGACCTGCTGCTGGGCGAGACGCTGCGCTCGAGTTGGAAGTTCAAGGGCTATGTCGTCTCCGATTGCGGAGCTGTAGGGGATATTGCCCAGGGGCACCACTTTGCGAGCAACATGGAAGCGGCCTCCGCCGTTGCCGTGAAAGCGGGCACCGATCTCGATTGCGGCGGCGAGTATTCGAGCCTTCCCAAGGCCGTTGCACAAGGATTGCTGAAGGAGGCCGACCTCGATGCGGCACTCACGCGGCTCTTCAAGGCGCGGTTTCAACTGGGCATGTTTGATCCGCCTTCGATGGTTCCCTTCAACCAGATTCCTCTTTCGGAGAACGACTCTCCATCGCATCGCAGGCTTGCTCTCGACGTTGCACGCGAATCCATCGTCCTGCTGAAGAATAAAGATCATGCACTGCCTTTATCGGCAAACCTTCAATCTGTAGCCGTGATTGGTCCAAATGCCGATCAACTGGATACGCTGGAGGGCAACTATAACGGGACGCCCTCGCAATATGTAACCGTGCTGGATGGAATTCGATCCCACTTCAACCACACCAGAGTCACCTTCCGGCAGGGCTCGGTGCTGGCGACGGGGATGAGTGTGACCGTGCCCAGCTATATGCTGCACGCGCCGGGCTCCTCCGGCGAGAAGCAGGGCCTGCAGGGAGAGTACTTTGACAATGCCACCTTCAGCGGAAGTCCAAAGCTGGTGCGGGTGGACGATCACATCGACTTCGACTGGAGAGACTCGGCTCCCGCGGCTGGCTTGCCGGAGAAGGGCTACTCCGTGCGCTGGACAGGCACGCTGATCCCCACAGTTTCAGGCACTACGAAGTTCGGAGTACGGTGGGATGCCTGCCGGGATTGCAAACCGGGTGACAGCGTGCAGGTCTATCTCGATGGCAAGCTGCTGATCCATGATACGGGCACCTTGAAAGGCCATGACCTCGACACAACCGCCGCCATCCAGCTTGAAAAAGGCCATCGCTACACGCTGAAGATCGAATACGTCGAGACGATGGACCGAGGCGCCATAACATTTTTCTGGACGCCTCCTGCCGATGCACTGCTGCAGGAAGCAGTGGAAACAGCCAGGGGCGCGGATGCCGTGATCCTGGCGCTGGGCATCTCTCCGCAACTGGAAGGCGAAGAAATGCCGGTTGCGGTCGAGGGCTTCAATGGTGGGGATCGCATCGACATCGGTCTTCCGCGCGCGCAGATGGATCTTTTTCGCGCCATTGCTTCGACCGGCAAGCCGATCTACGTTGTTCTGCAGAACGGAAGTGCGCTCGCCGTGAATGAGATCAACGAGAAGGCCGCTGCGATTGTCGAAGCATGGTATCCCGGCGAAGAAGGTGGCAACGCAGTAGCAGACGTCCTGATGGGAACCGTTAATCCCAGTGGCCGTCTTCCGGTCACGTTTTACAAATCCGTCGAGCAGCTTCCGCCGTTTGAAGACTACAGCATGGCGAACCGCACCTATCGCTACTTCACCGGCGAGCCGCTCTATCCCTTCGGCTACGGACTGAGCTTTACCAGCTTTGGCTACTCGAGTCTCAAGCTGGAGCCAAGTGTACAGGCTGGTCAGCCGCTGACAGTGCAGGTTTCGGTAAAGAATGCCGGCAAGGTCGCTGGCGCCGAGGTGGTGCAACTGTATCTTTCGAGCAAGGGTGTTATCGATGGAGCGCCGCTTCGGTCGCTTCTCGGCTTCCAGCGAATCTCTCTCAAGCCGGGAGAGACACAGGATGTGAAGTTCGAACTGAACCCGCGTGCCTTCAGCCTCGTCAGTCCCGATGGCAGTCGCAGCATTGTACCGGGCAGCTACTCCGTGTGGGTAGGCGGCGGCCAACCCGGAACCTCGGCCGCAGGTGCTTCTGCGCCTCTCAAAATCGAAGGTTCAACGGTGATGCTTCCAGACTAGCGGACGAAGCAGGCCACATGCTCACGACTGCCGGTGGCGTGCAGCTACCGGTGATCAGGATTGCGCGGCGCGTTCCAACTCAGCGATGTCGAGCTTCTTCATCTGCAGCATGGCCTGCATCGCCTTAGGCTGCTTAAGAAGCTCTGGCAGGCGCGCGGGCACAATCTGCCAGGAGAGGCCAAACTTATCTTTGAGCCAGCCGCACTGGCCCTCGTTGCCCCCGGCGGAAAGCTTCGACCAATACTCATCCACTTCCTGCTGTGAATCGCAGCGCACCGCGAACGAGATGGCCTCAGTGAATTGAAACATCGGACCACCGTTCAGCGCGGTAAACTTCTGCCCATCGAGCTCAAAAGCAATGGTGAGGACGCGGCCCTTCGGCCCAAGACTGTCGTCGGGCAGGCGCATCTCACCGAGACGGCGCGAATTCTTGAAGATGGTGAGGTAAAACTCGACTGCCTCTTCCGCATTTGAGTCGAACCAGAGAAATGGCATGATGCGGGGAACGTCCTGAAAGGCACTCATGGAGACCTCCCGGTTTTTGTTGGTGCATCCTTGCAGACCCGGCGGTGAGTTGTGTTCGCGTTGTGTTCAAGCGATCCAACAGATGAGATGTGCCATAGCTGCAGATAAGTTGCAATTGTCTTTTCCGCATCTGGGTTCGGCGCGGCCTGCCATTTGTAACCAATTCTGTTACACGTTGACCACCAAGTAAAAAGCGACTTGCGCGACTGAATCAGCAATGGATGCCACATGTTTATGGGATGCGGGATGGATCCACAAAAGCGTCCCGTCCTCGGCTGGATGCTAACGCGATACGGCGTGGGCCGCCCGGCAGAAACGGGCCCCACGCTCGCGAATGTACGTGCAAGGCGGTGCGGCCTGCCCTGCGTGGCTTAACAGGTCGGGCTTACCAGCCTGGGTAGGGCCGGTAATATCCGCGGTAGCGAGGATAGTAGTAGCGATACGGATAGCCGTATGCATAGGGATACGGGTAAGGATAGCCATAGACTACGCGTGGCCTTGGATATCCAGGACGATCCGCATAAGGCGTACGCTGCTGTGGCTGCGAAGCGGCTAGACGCTGCGCCTCCTGGTAGGAGACGGGAACCACGGTTACCGGTGCGGCAAGGTGGAAGTTCAGAACCGTCTCCGGCCGCAGGACAACACGCGGCCCTGAACTCGCGGACGAAGCTACTGCGCCAGTTGCGCCGCCCACAGTGGCTCCGACGGCTGCTCCTGGGCCGCCACCAGCGATGCCTCCGATGACCGCTCCGACGCCCGCGCCAGCTATGGTGTTGCCAGCCGTATAGCCGCCCTTGCCGGGTCCATTGCTAACCCACACATCGCTCTCCAGGGGATAGGTGCGCCCTTCCAGCACAAGCGTGTTCAGCCGGAGCGAGATAGAGGAACTCCCGCTCAGCGAACCTTTGACCGACCGGATATCGACAACCTGCCCGTCGAGAGTGGCTCCGCGAGGGATCGCAAGGGCGCCGCCGACGTAGATATCCCGGGCAGATTGCACTTCAAACATCGCGCCCTGGCCGAGGTTCTTTGTATCGAGGGGCTCTATGAGTCGCACCGTCAGCAGAGTGCCCTGCGGTATCTGCACGGGGCCATCCTGATTGGCCTGATTCGGAGGATAGGGAGCCTGCTGAGGCGCACCGTATGGCGGGCGCCGAGCTGGATACGTGGGGGAGGGCTCTGCCGCTGGCTGCTGCTGATTATCTTGCTGCGCTGGCTGTTGCTGGCTATCCTGCGCCTGCTGCGCCGGCTGCTGCTGCTGGTTGTCTGGCGCGGGCTCGTTGGAGGCAGGTGCGCCAATCGGCACGATGTCGAGGTTGTTCACCACCGACCGCACTCCATCCACCTTGGAGACCACCAGTTGAGCAAGCTCCTTTGACGCCGCATCGTCCACGGAGCCGGCGAGCGTCACATCTCCTGAAACGGTGGTAGCGGTTATGGGCTGCACGTTGAGGACTGGCGAGGCGGTGATGGCCCCGACGACGTCCCTCTCAATCGCCTCGTCGGAACGGGTGGAGGCCTGCGCGGTCTCCTGATCGGACGCAGCCACGGGACTCACCAGACAAATGGATAAAAACAGGGGGAGGGAGAAAAGTGCCAAAGCAACCACTGCCCTGCGAACCAATCCACCGCGAACCGATCCGCCGCGAAGCAATGCATTCTTCATGAGAAATGCCATAGGAGTTCCTGCTCTCTCGTCAACAACAAGCCACAGGGGACACCGCTGCTGCATCCTCGAACGGGTGACCCGGACAGCCTTTTCCATGTTGTTCAACCCCAGCCGGAGAAAATAGTTCCGCAACAGCCTGGCAGGGACTCTTGCGACAGCAGCGAAAGCTGGCTGGTTCAGCCGACCGGTTCCGCGCGCTGGTTCTGCGCGCCAGTTCAGCGGGCCTCCTGTGAGAGGGAAAACGGGCGCTCGCTCTTCCCGGTCGCCCACACCTTGTTGGGCGAGGGCCCCATGATGAATCGCAATTCGCCTCCATCGAGGATCTCCTGGTGGCGCAGGAAGCTGCGGGTAAGGAGCTTGCCATTCAAAAACACCCGGGAGACGTAGCGGTTCTGCTCGTTCATCTTCTCGGCGACCACCCGGAAGTGCTTCCCGCTCGGCAGGTTCAGGGTAGCCTTCTCTACAAAGGGGCGGCCAATGACGTACTCGTTCGAGGCAGGCGCCACCGGATAGAAGCCCATCGCGCTGAAGAGCAGCCAGGCCGACATCTGCCCAAGATCGTCGTTGCCGACCAGTCCATCGGGAGCGGGCTTGTATTGCGTGTCGATGATCTGCTTGAGCCGCTCCTGCGTGCGCCACGGCTGGCCAGCGTAGTTGTAGAGATAGGCGAGGTGATGGCTGGGTTCATTGCCGTGGATATACTGCCCGATCATCCCTGCAATGTCTTCCACATCCGCATATTGGTGTGGATCCACCTTCGCGTCAAACATGGCATCGAGCTTGGCCACCAGTCTGCCGTCGCCGCCCAGCAATTGAATCAGGCCAGCCTCGTCCTGCGGTTGATACCACGAGTATTGCCAGGCATTGCCTTCGGTAAAGCCGCTGTCCGCACCCGCGCGGGCCGGGTCGAACGGCTCCCGAAAGCTGCCGTCCGCAAGCCTGGGCTGCACAAATCCGCTCTGCCGGTTGAAGACGTTCCGCCAGTAGCCGGCACGCTTCTCGAAGGTGGCCGCAACGCCGTCCCTGCCCATCGCACGAGCCATGCGCGCAATCGTCCAATCGTCAAACGCGTATTCCATCGTTTTCGAGGCGGCTTCGCCATCGCCGTTCACCGGCACATACCCGAGTTTCATGTACTCGTCGAGATGCCCATAGGGCGCATAGGTTGCGCTTGCCACCATGGCATCCAGCGCCTGGTTGGCGTCGAAGCCGCGGATGCCCTTCATATACGCATCCGCGATCTCGGGCACGGAGTGGTAGCCGATCATGCACCACGTCTCAATGCCCTGGAACTGCCACACGGGCAAGATGCCGAAGGGACTTTCCTTCTGCGACTCCACCAGCGAGCGCACCACATCGACGGTGCGCGACGGCGGCTCAATCAGCGTCATCAGCGGCTGTTCCGCGCGGTAGGTATCCCACAACGAGAAGCTGGAAACGAAGTTGAATCCCTCCGCTTTGTGAACCTCGTTATCCGGGCCGCGATAGGTTCCGGCCACATCCATCGAGATGCTGGGCGCCAACAGCGCGTGGTAGAGAGCCGTATAAAGGTTCTTCCGCATTGCCGGCGCAGCGTCAATGTCGATCACCGATAGAGCCTGCTCCCACGCCCGGCGAGCAGCGGCGCGCACCTTGTCGAAATCAAAGCCGGGAACCTCCGCATTCAGGTTCGCGATGGCGTTCTCTTCGCTGGTGGGGGAGAGGGCCAGCTTGACGACCACGGGCTGCGTGACTGCCCCGAAGTCAAAGACGCCCATCAGGCCGCGTCCTTCGATAGCCTGGATATCGCTCGCCGTCGTTCCCGGAGTCTTGAACCCCTTGTACTCGATTGGCAATGCTTCCCGGTCATACAGCTCATGCCCCGTCAGCGGCTGCGAGAAGCGCATCGCAAAATAAAGCTGCCGTCCCGGAGCCCAACCACGCGTCTCCCGCATGCCGGTTACCGTGCCGTCGGCCCGCAGCCGAATTCGCGACCACAGAATCTTGCCGGGATAGTTGTAGATGGACGACCGCAGATCCATCAGCAGATGTGCGGGTTTTCCCGCAGGGAAGGTATAGCGGTGCACGCCAACCCGCGAAGACGATGTCAGCTCGGCTCGCACGCCGTAGTCCTCGAGAGTGACCGCATAGTATCCCGGTTCCGCTTTCTCTGTTTCGTGGCGGAAGCGCGAGCGATAGCCGGAGTTCGGCGTATCGATGTCGCCGGGCTCCAAACGGACATCCCCGGAGATTGGCTGAATCAGAAAGTCTCCCAGGTCCGAGTGGCCTGCACCCGAAAAATGCGTATGGGAGAAACCAAGGATCGTCGTATCTTCGTAACGGTAGCCCGCCGCCCACTTGTAGCTTTGCTTGAAGGGGCGGATCTGCGTATCCGGGCTGAGCTGCACCATGCCAAACGGAATCGTGGCTCCGGGAAACGTGTGCCCCTCCGGCCCAGTGCCGATCCTTGGATCGACGACGGAATAGGAATCCACGGCGGAATAGGCAGCGGCGGGAGCCTGAACCTGCGCATACGAAGACGACAAAAGAGCTCCTGCCATCGCAACGGCAAGGGCTACACGACTGCTCCACTTTCCACAAAACCGGACAATCCTCAAGGCCTCTCCTGGCGCAGCAACGCGAAGACCGGCTGCCGCATGTCTAGATGAGTGTAATGCCACGCCCCGGAGGAGGTTCCGTAAGGCGCCATACTTCGCCAGCCAGCAGGCCGCGGAGCCACGTCTTGCGTTGGCAGAGCGTGAATCCGTTGTCCTCGAAAAGTCCTCGATACTCCGGCAGAGTGCGAGTGCGAAGCCCGGTAAGCAGGCCAAAGCTGCGGTAAAGCCCCGCCACGAGGAGACGACCGCAAACAGCGGCGATCGGCCCCGGAGGAATCGCGAAATCAGAGAGCGCCCAGAGTGCTCCCGCGGAGAGGTGCGGCCTGAGCATGCGAAACAATGCAGCAAGCTGCTCCGTGCTGAAGCAGTCAAGAAAAAAGTGAGTGACGACGAGATCATAGCCGAACTTCGGCGGAGCAAAGCTGAGAGCGCCCGCATGATGCAGCGTGATCCGCTCGCGGGCCTCCGCGCCGATGGAGCAGATTCTCTGTTCGAGAAGGCGCAACATCTCGGCACTCGAATCCACAACGTCCGCCGTCAGATGAGGATTCAATGTAAGCAGTCGAGCAAGGAACCGGCCATCGCCATCTCCGAAAACCAGGGCGCGTCTGGAGTGGACCAGCTCCGGCAAGGAAGAGAAGCGGCAGTGCGCGAGCATGGGCCCGAAGCTGAGATACTCCAGCCACCGGTACGCTCGCGCGATAGGGTCGAAGTTGGGGAGAGCGGCTGCCATAGGAGTTACCAGAGCAGAGGGATGACCAGCACCGGCGTCAGAAGAACCGCGTCCGCTGCGATGCGCAGGCCCATGGGGGAGATGCGATAGCGCTGCCCATCGAGGAGCGCAAGCAGGATGGAAGAAGCGGCAATGGCAAAGTCCAGCGCGGCGAGCGAGCGGGTGTTGGCCCATGTCGCCAGGCCGAGCATCACGGCTACCACAACTAGAAGGCTGGCAAAAACGGGTAGATGGGTTCCAGCGTAGCGAGTGGTCAGGTTTGCTCGGATAGAGCCTCCGTTGTGGCCGGGAATAAAGAAAGCAAAATCCTCCCACGCCTCAATTGCAACGCAGTTGAGCCAGCAGAGGACCGCGAAAGCAAACACAGAGGGAAGCAATGCACGGCTACCCACAGACCCTTCGATAGACAGACGCGACCAGGCGGGCACCGCCGTTGCGGCAGAAAACAGAATGCCGACTGCCATTTCCTTGGGGAGCCATCGCTCCATGCGATGGAGGGGCAGGCGATGGAGGGGCAGATGGATAAGAAGGAAATAGAGCAACGCCGCCAGGAAGAGAAACGTATCTTCCCGACGAGCACGTGGATTCATTCGCTCGACGATCAGCCAGAGCAGCACCGTGCCCCCCGCGACAGCCATGGCAACGAAAGCCGACCAATGGCGTGCGTAGAAGTGATGACGAGGCCGCAGACTGGCAGCGTCCGCGCGAAAACCGTCGAGGATTCGGTCAGCCACGTAAATAAGCCAGGTTCCCAAGGCCAGCAGTAAAGGCGCGGACCAGGGCAGGTGGAGATGCACGGCTCGCGCGAAGGACCATGCCCAGAGACCCGCAACCGTCGGCGCATCGAGGCTCAGCAAATGCCACGCCTCCAGAACCTGGAAGAAGCGGGAGCAGCGGGCAGACTGCGGGAGCGTCGGAGCGGCGAGGGCCACGGTTTATTTTAGAATGCCTGCCCCCAGCCCGCGCCGATCGCCGGACTCCGGGAACTCACGCTCCAAGGACACGCAGGAAGAGGCCCACAATCGCGCCTCCAATCAGCGGACCGACGATGGGTACAAATGCGTAGCCCCAATCCGAGACACCCTTGCCGGGAATCGGAAGCACCGCATGTGCGAGACGAGGCCCCAGATCGCGAGCAGGATTGATCGCGTAGCCTGTCGTTGCCCCGAGCGAGAGACCGATGCCCCACACCACGCAGGAAACCAGGTACGGCGAGAGTCCTCCTGCGGCACCCGTCGAAAGCACCAGCCTGGAGCCCATTGCGCCAACCACGAGCACCAGAATCGCGGTGCCGATCACCTCGCTCACGACATTTGCCGGCAGGCAGCGAATCGCGGGCGCGGTGCAGAAGATGCTCAGCTTCGCAGATGCGTCCGAAGTCTCCCGCCAGTGAGGATAAAAGTGAATCCACACCAGGCAGGCGCCGGCGAATGCTCCCGCAAGTTGTGCTGTTGCGTAGGGCAGCAGCACGCTGAAATTGTGGTTCTTCACCGCGAAGGCCAAAGTAATGGCCGGATTGAGATGCGCGTCGGGGCTGCCGCACACCACGGCCGTGAATATGCCAGCGAGGACCGCGAAGGCCCATCCCGTGACAATCACCATCCAACCTGCGTTCTCCGCCTTGGTACGCTTCAGCAGCACGCTGGCCACCACACCGTCTCCTAGCAGGATCATCACCATCGTACCCATGAACTCACCAAACATAGGAGAGCGAATCAAGCCGTTTCCTCCGAAGCTACAAGATACGTGTCCGCCAGACGCCTGAATGTCGCGAGTTGATCGCGCACCCAGGCGTCCGGCTGGTGAAGTTCGCGCGCCATCAGCTCCGCCACCGCCGCGGACATCTCTATCGCCGCGCGAGCATTCAGAAAGAGTGCGCGAGTCCGGCGCGAGAGCACGTCGTCCAGCGTAAGCGCCATCTCCTGCCTTACGGCCCAGATCACCTCTGCAGCGCAATAAGGCAGCGCAGGATGCAATGGCTCGAGCAGGCTGGGATCCTCTTTCGCAAGCGCGCGAATCTCTTCCGCATCGGAGCCATAGACCCACAAACTGCCAAGCTCTTCCGCATCCTCACGATACCCATGCAGCCTTAGGTTCCGCGTAACACACTCCGCATCGCGCAGCCGGCCCAGCGTGATCGCATGATCCACGCAGTCTTCCGCCATATAGCGATAGGTTGTCCACTTGCCTCCTGCAATCGTCAGCAGGCCAGAGGCATCGATGTGAATGGTATGGTCGCGCGAAATCGACGAGGTCTTTGCGGTGGACTCATCCTGCACCTTCACGAGGGGGCGAATCCCCACAAACGCGCTGAGTACATCCTTGCGTGTTGGCGGACGCGTCAGATACGTTGCCGCAGTCTCCAGAATAAAGTTGATCTCATCTTCAAACGGGAGCGGATCATAAACAGCCTCGGGAATCGGCGTGTCCGTCGTTCCCACCAGCGTATGCCTATGCCAAGGAATCGCAAAAAGAACGCGGCCATCGCTGGTGCGAGGGACCATGATTGCGCTATCGCCGGGAAGAAAGGATCGCTCGAATACCAGGTGAATGCCCTGGCTGGGAACGATCATGTTCTTAACCGTGGTGTCGGCCATGCGGCGAACCTGATCGGCAAAGATGCCTGTCGCATTAATCACAACCTGTGCTGGAAGGTCGTACTCCTTCCCGCTCAGCTCGTCTTTCATGCGAACACCATTGACATAGCCCTCTTCATCCTTGGTCACTGCAATCGCCGGCGCATAATTCAGCAGGGTTGCGCCATGATCGGCAGCGGTGGCAATCAGATGAATGAGCAACCGCGAATCATCGAATTGCCCGTCGTAGTACACGACCCCACCGCGCAGGCCATCCTGCTGCAGATTTGGCAGCATCTTCAACGTCTCTTCCAGCGAGAGAACGCGGGAACGGCCGAACCCGTACTTGCCGGCAAGCAGGTCGTACATCTTCAGGCCAATGCCATAGAACGGCATCTCCCACCAGGAATAGTTCGGCACAACGAATGCCAGATCATGTACGAGATGAGGAGCATTCTGGCGAAGCAGACCGCGCTCCTTCAATGCCTCCATTACCAGTGATATATTGCCCTGCTCCAGATACCGCACGCCGCCATGCACAAGCTTGGTGCTTCGGCTGGAGGTAGCCTTGCCGAAGTCATGCGACTCCAGCAACAGCACATCGAAGCCACGCGATGCGGCATCCACAGCCACGCCGACGCCAGTTGCTCCTCCTCCGAGAATCACCATGTCCCATGGCGTTGTGCGTTCGGAGATTCGCTTAACCATAGCTTCACGATTCATCGCTCTATTCCCCGCCTCTTCTGTCGTGCTCCTTGAACCAGCCCTTGGAACGCTCCACCGCGTCGTGCCAGCGCTCCCTGGCCGCCTTCACTTTTGCATCGCTCATTGCAGGCTCGAACTTCGTATCCGGCCCGCGAAGAGAGCGAATGGCCTGGGGACTCTCCCAGAAGCCCTCCGCCAGTCCTGCGAGATAGGCTGCGCCCATCGCAGTTGTCTCAATCTGAGCGGGGCGTACGACAGGGATCCCCAGCACGTCTGCCTGAAATTGCAACAATAGATCATTCGCCGCAGCGCCGCCATCCACACGAAGCTCCTTAAGTGCCGTTCCAGTATCCGCTGCCATTGCCTCCAGCACGTCTGCCACTTGAAACGCAATGCTCTCCATCGCCGCGCGAGCGATATGCCCCGGCTGCGTGCTGCGGCGCAAACCGATGATAAGCCCGCTGGCGTAGGGATCCCAGTGGGGCGCTCCCAGGCCCACAAACGCTGGAACAAACACCACGCCGTCGGCGTCCGTCACCGACTGCGCGAGTGCTTGCACGTCCGACGAGGTGTGGATGAGCTTCAGATTATCGCGGAGCCATTGCACCACCGCACCGCCTATGAAGATGCTCCCTTCAAGCGCATACTCCAGTTGCGTGTTCATGCTGCAGGCGAGCGTCGTGATCAACTTCTGCTCGGATGAGACAAATTTCCTGCCGATGTTCTGCAGCAGGAAGCAGCCGGTGCCATAGGTATTCTTCGTGTCGCCCGGCATCACGCAGAGTTGGCCAAACAACGCAGCCTGCTGGTCTCCTGCGATCCCTGCAATGGGCACTGAGCCAAGACCCAGCGTGGTCGTAACGTCTCCCACCTTACCGCTTGAGGGCACCACCTCCGGCATCATGCACTCAGGAACATTGAAGAGCCGCAGCAGGTCCGCATCCCAGCACCCCTTCACGATGTTGAAGAGCATGGTGCGCGATGCATTTGTGAAGTCGGTGATATGCCTGGTGCCGCTCGTCAGATTCCAGATGAGCCAGCTATCAACCGTACCGAACGCCAGTTTCCCTGCATCGGCCCTTTGCCTTGCGCCAGAGACGTTGTCCAGAATCCATGCGATCTTGGTTGCCGAGAAGTAAGGGTCGATCCTGAGGCCCGTAGTTTGACGAACCATATCCTCCGCGCCTGACTCCCTTAGCCGGTCGCACTCTGCTGCAGTGCGGCGATCCTGCCAGACGATGGCGTTGTAAATCGGCTTTCCGGTTTCGCGATCCCAGATAAGGGTGGTCTCCCGCTGATTCGTGATACCCAGCGCCGTCAGATCGCGGGGGCGAACCCCTGCGGTGCCGAGTACCTCCACGGCGGAACTTAGCTGCGACGTGAGGATGTCGTAGGGCTTGTGCTCAACCCATCCAGAGTCGGGATAGATCTGCTCGAACTCATGCTGCGCCTGCGCGACGATCTTGCCATCGACTCCAAAGAGAATGGCACGCGAACTCGTCGTCCCTTGATCCAATGCAAGTACGTAAGACATGGTTCTCCTCGCAAGATGGTCGATCGCACCAAAATTTTATTCGATCTGCAAGATACAAACAGGACGCTGGAGCGGCTGTCAAACTCGCGCCGTTGAGTTGGCACACAGAACGGCCACCAGTCTTGCGCACTTGTGATGCGGAAGACTGGCGGCCTGCTCAACGGCTATACCTTCTCTGGAGGCGCCGGCGAAATTTCGATGTGCACCTCCTGTTCGCCCAAAACAGGATGGCGGCCGACAAGGCGCACCGTACCCGGCTCCTCCTTGGCCCGGATCCAGAT
This sequence comes from Acidisarcina sp., assembly GCA_035539175.1. Taxonomy (NCBI): domain Bacteria; kingdom Pseudomonadati; phylum Acidobacteriota; class Terriglobia; order Terriglobales; family Acidobacteriaceae; genus Acidisarcina; species Acidisarcina sp. The sequence goes on from DATLIY010000008.1 coordinate 380,244, forward strand.
CGCACCGGTTCCTCCGACAATGCTGAAGGGGTTGTCACCTATCAGTTCTGCTGGTCCTTCCAGTTGAAACACGATGGCGTCGTTCGCATACGGTCGAATCGCGCCGAACTCATCGGTCACTCGCATCACTACGCGAGTCGTATCTGCACCGTCCGCGATGAGTTGCGTGTCATCCGGCAGCAGCGCGAACTTTTGATCGATCCCCTTGCTCGAGAAGCTCTTCGAGATCACCTGCTTGCCCTCGATATAGCCATCGATGCGCAGTTCTCCCCACGTTCCCATCTTCGTGGCGTCGACGATGAAGGGTGGATAGCGCAGGTGCGAGTAGAGTGTCCGATCCGGGTCGGCCTCAATCACGAGCTTTCCGTTGACGTAAAACTTGAGGTGGTCGCAGTTCGATGACACAACCGCCTTGCTGAAGCGAAGCGACTCATCGCCGGCTGCCCAGTTGAAGGCCGGCTCCAGAACTACTTCTTCCGATGGCTCGCATTGCGACTTATAGAACCCCGCCGCCGGTTTGGGTTCGCGGAAGATGTCGGTTACGCCGTGATAGCAGATGCGGTCTCCCGAGCCGAAATCTGAATGTGTGTTGTAGTCGAAGGCGCACCAGCCGATGCCGCCCGCGTATTGCGGATCCGATGCCAGCTGGTCGTGCACGCGTACATGGCGCAGCGTGTGTTCCGTCTTTCGTTCCACATCGTCGATACTTTTGGTTGGAAACGTGTGGCCGACAAACTCCGTGTTCAGGTAACGCGGGTGGTTCGGCTTCTTCAGCGGAAAGCCAAAATCGTTCATGGTGAACACATCTTCCAGAAACTCCGACTCCTGGAAGTAGCGAATGCCTCCCGTCTGGCGGCTGGGGTCCAACTCGTGCGCCACGGCATTGGTCCGGGTATAGAAGCTGTGATCATCCCGGGACTCGTTAATGCGCACTCCCCACAGGATGATGGAGGGATGGTTCCAATCGCGCCGTATCATGCGCCGCACATTGTCGATAGCGATCAGCTTCCATGGCTCATCTCCGATGTGCTGCCATCCGGGAATCTCTTCGAGCACAAGCAGGCCAATCCGGTCACACTCATCCAGAAAGTGGCGCGACTGCGGATAGTGAGAGGTCCGAACAATATTGCACTTCAAGTTCTTTCGCAGGATTTGCGCGTCGCGCTTCTGCACGCGGGCGGGCATCGCCTGCCCCACAAAGGGAAAGGTCTGGTGCCGGTCCAGCCCGCGCAGCTTGATGACCTTGCCGTTCAATTCAAATCCATGATCGGTAAAAGTTGCCTCGCGAAAGCCTATGGCGCGCGCATCTTCGTCCAGCACATGCGTCCCGCGCAGCAGCCGCACCTGCACTGTATACATGCGAGGATGCGAAAGATCCCAGAGTTCAATCGCGCCGAGCTTGTTGAGCTGCACGGTATGAGCGATCGGCTCATCTGCGGCAGCCGCAGGCGCAACTCGCTGTGTCGCTGTCGCCAGAACCTTCTCCCCATCCTTCAAGGAGACTTCGAGCGTAAGAGGCTGCTTTGCGGCTGCGGTATACTGCAGGTAGCAATTCACATCCACGGACGGATGATCGGAGAGCACATCCCGGGGACGCGCGAAGATGTTCTCCAGAAAGACGTCAGGCACGATGCGCAGCTGCACTTCGCGATAGATTCCGCCGAAAGTCAGATAGTCGATCTGATAGCCAAAGGGAGGGATATCTGCGCGCTCCGTGGAGTCGACATCGACGACCAGTACATTTTCTCCGTCAAAGTCTACGTGCGGGGTCAGGTCAAAGGAGAACGGCGTGAATCCTCCCTTATACTCACCCAGCCGAACCCCGTTTAACCAGACCGTGGAAGCGGTCATGACTCCTTCAAAATCGACAAAGACGCGGTGGCCTCGCGCCTCCAGCGGTAGCTTGAAGCGGCGGCGGTAAACCGACACAAACTCGTATAACCTGTCGTCAAAGCTGTGCCACGGCAGGCGAATATTGGTATGTGGAACCACGACGCGCTCAAATTTTGAGTCATCAAAATCCCTGGCGTGCGCCGCATCCGTCGCAGTGCGGCTGTACCGCCAATTGCGATTCAGCGGCAGGATCAAGCGGCCTGCCGCCTGGGGCGCTGTCGCGGAAGACTCCGAGGCAAACGCGCCATTGGAAAGCGTGGCGCCAGCAATCAAAGTACCTGTAGTCTTGAGAAATTCGCGCCTATACATGAGTCTCCTGTTCTCTTTCAGCGGCCTGAGTTGGCTTCCAAGGCGAATCGCAGCAGCCTGCTCGCGCGAGCAGCGCAACCTGACAGTCTGCTAATTTGTCCGTGGTTATGCCTATGGTTATCTGTTGTAGTTGCGGCATGCTGCCGCGTCAAGGCAGGCGAAAACCCTGTGCAGTGGAGAAGCAGGTCCTTCGCTGCGCTCAGGATGACAAGCTGGACGCGGGAACCGAGGAGCACTTGTCATCCATAGATCCCAGCTCAGGTACTCGCACCCGTGGGTATCTGGCCAGCTTCCGGAGCGTACATCCAAAGTTGTTTTTTGTGTTGACAGCCTCTATGCGGAGATTTTAGGGTCCCATGATGCCGGATGATGCAGCCGGTTGCTCATTCATTTTTGCTCATGAAGCTTTTCGCCGCGGAAGCGATTCCTGTCTAAAGATCATCGCAGTGCGAGCCACCTGATTTCAGTCTGAGACGCCTGCCCAAGGCGCGCAAGAAAACGATTGCTCGATAAGACGTAACGAAAAACGCGGTACAGATCCAATTGCACAAGTGGTACCAGGAAGAGCCCTAGCCGGCGATTCGCTAACGAGTCCCGGAACTTTGCAATGGGCCATTGGTGCCGGTGGTGGATGGAAAGAGTAGAAACAATGCTCGCCGTTCCCATCGTGGTATTTCCGCGGATAAGGTCCATCTAACGCAACACTTCGGGGAGGTCCGAAATGCGCAGTACACGTCACCTGCAAAATCATCATCCTCACAGGGTCCTGTTCTTTGTCGCCATGCTCGCAATGCTTGCGGTTGGCATCCATGGCCGCGCTTTTGCGCAGGCCGACCAGGGCGCGATCACCGGGGTTGTGACAGACACAACCGGGGCATCGATCCCTAACGCAACGGTCACCCTGCTGAACTCCGACACGAATCTCATCCTGGAGACACACACCAATGAAAGCGGCCTGTACATCTTCCAGCCGATCAAAGTCGGGAATTACTCGATCTCGGTAACGGCGCAGGGATTTTCCAAGACATCGCAGCAAAATGTGCACGTCGACATGCAGGCCCGCGTTTCTGTGAACGTTCAACTTAAGCCGGGAGCGGCGTCGGAGACGATCGAAGTAACGTCGGCCCCTCCGCTGCTGCAAACGGAAGAGGGTTCCACCGGGCAGGTGCTGGATACCAAGACCATTAACGACACGCCGCTCAACGGTCGTAACTGGGTTTTCGTCGCTCAGCTTACCGCCGGGATCACTCCACCCAGCGGTTCGCGTGGTGCGGGAAAAGGCGACTTCAACGCCAACGGTCAGCGGTCTGAGCAGAATAACTACATCCTCGACGGTGTCGACAACAACAACAACGTCGTCGACTTTCTGAACGGAGCAAGCTTCGTGGTGCGGCCTCCACCGGATGCCCTGTCGGAGTTCAAAGTGCAGACCGGTGCCTATAGCGCCGAGTTCGGCCACTCCGCAGGCGCGGTCGTCAACGCAGCCATCAAATCCGGCACCAACAACGTCCACGGAGATCTTTGGGAATATGTGCGCAACGATGCCTTCAACATTCATCAATGGAGCGATCCTGTAAACATCGTTCCGAAGTACCGGCAGAATCAATTTGGCGCAACCCTGGGCTTTCCCCTCTTCAAAGACAAACTTTTCTTCTTTGGAGATGTGGAGGCGAACCGCATCATCTTTGGCACCACACACGCCAAGCTGAGTGTTCCCACGGCCCTGATGCGTCAAGGAGATTTCAGCGAATTGTTGAATCCTGCGCTGGTCAACGGCTCCACCACCACACTTTACCGACCGGGCAGCGGCGGCACCGCCTTACAGCAGTGCAATGGAGTCCAGAACAAGCTGTGTCCCGATCAGATCAGTTCCGTCGCGCAGAACATACTGAACCTGTACCCAAAGCCAAACATCGGTATTCCCGGGCAAACCTACAATAACTACACCATATTGACCAATGACCTGGATAACACGTGGCAATGGGATGCCCGTATGGATTGGAATATCAGCCCGAAAGATCAGATCTTTGGCCGGTACAGCTATCTGAATAATCCCGGCAACCGCCCTTCGCCGCTTGGTCCGATCCTCGACGGCGGCAACTTCAGCGATGATGGCGGCATCAAGAATCTGGGAGAAAACTTTGCCGGGTCCGAGACGCACATCTTCAGCCAGAGTCTGACCAACGAATTTCGTTTTGGTTATAACTATGGCCACTTCGGATTCCTGCAGGAGAACGCAAACACGAATATCGCGGCCACCATTGGCCTCGGCGGAATTCCCTTTGCTCCGCTAAACGGCGGATTGCCGAATGTATCAATTGGAGGCTTATCGAACTTCGGATCGCCTACCTTCTATGTATCCAACGAGTATGAGAATGTCTTTCAGATTCTCGACAACGTAACGAAGACGATCGGCAATCACCAGCTCAGAGCGGGCGTCAATTTCCAGCACATCCGTTTCTCTACCATGCAGCCGACGGCATCGCGTGGCACCTACAACTTCAACGGACTCTACACCTCCAAGCCGGGCACCGCGAACACCGGCTATGGCGCTGCGGATTTTCTGACGGACAACATGAATGGCGCAGGCCTTTCGAACCTGTTCAACACAGACGATGTACGGTGGGACCGTGCATTTTACGTGCAGGACGATTGGAAGCCGAGCCCCCGCCTGACGCTGAACATCGGGGTTCGGTATGAATTGTTCGACCCTTACTCCGAGCGCCATGGGCACCAGGCAGCGCTCCTGCCTACCGGGCCGATTGCAGCGGGCAAGGGATCGGGCATCTACCTGATCCCGACTAAGAGCAAGGGCGTGGCACTGGCTCCAAAGTTCCTCGATCTATTGGCAAAGGACAACGTCACCATCCAGTACACCAGTAACAATTCGCTGGTGAACCGCCAGAACACCAACGTCGCTCCGCGTTTTGGTTTTGCTTACAAAGCGGGCGATAAGGCCGTGATTCGCGGCGGATATGGAATCTTCTTCGGCGGAGTAGAAAGCACCGGCTACTATCCCAACCTGGGAGAGAACTATCCGTTTGAGTTCGACTCAAACTTTCCCGTGGTGGGATCTCCATCCAATCCAAACGGCGACTGCCTGCCAAACAATTGCCCGACCAACGGATTATCCCTGGCAACGGGCTTCTCCCATGCGATCGCAGTCGGACTTGAAAATGCAATTTCAACACCAACCCTGCGCGGCAGTGACAAGAACGTGAAGACGCCCTATAGCGAGCAGTACAACTTGTCGACCGAATATGCGCTGTCCAACAGCCTGGTCGCCCAGGTTGCGTATGTCGGTTCCGTATCTCGTCACCTGCAGGTATTCCCTGATCCAAACTCGCCGGTTGCGATTGCGGCTCCGGGAACAAATGTAAATCCGCTCCGTCCATTCCCGGATTTCGGCGGACTCTCCTATACGTCGTACACGGGTGATAGCAGCTATAACGCATTTCAGGCAAAGCTCGAAAAACGTTATACGGAAGGGTTGAGCTATCTGGCTACCTACACCTGGTCTCACTCTCTGGATGACGCGCCAACTCCGTTGGGCAGCACTGGAGACCTTGGATACCAGGGAACGAATGTGGTGCCCATTGGCCTGAACTATGCCTCGTCTCCCTTTGACGTGCGTCATCGGTTCACTCTCAACGGCAGCTACGCGTTACCCTTCGGACGTGGGCAGAAGTATCTTTCCAACAGCACAATGGCTGATGTTGTTGTAGGTGGCTGGTCTTTGAGCATGGTGTTCCGTGCGCAATCCGGCGAACCGTTCACGGTAGGCACCAGCAACACCAGTACTCCTGCTGGAGCCGGCGCACGCGCACTGCGAATTGCGGATCCATTCAAGGCCGGCGGAACTCCCAACAATCCGAACACCACTTGCCCCACCAAGGTGAGGACAACGCAAAACTGGTATAACCCCTGCTCCTTTGCAAATCCGCTCGATGCAAATGGCATCGGCAGCGCTCTGTTGACGGGCTCGGCCGCATACCGGTATCTGGGAATCGGTAGAAATCAGGTGGCCGGCCCTGGGTATCAGCGTATCGATATGTCCCTCTTCAAATCCTTCAAGACCTTCCGCGAACAAACCTTACAGTTCCGCACGGATGTCTTTAACCTCTTGAATACGCCAGCCTATGCCCAACCTAGTAACAGCGGGACCGGTACGGATGGCGGCCAGATCACCAATGTGCGCTTCTTCCAGAGCTTCACTCCGGATTCGCGCTTCTTCCAATTCGCTTTGAAGTACAACTTCTAAGCGGTTACACTCAGCGGCAGACGGAGGTGGAAACATCTCCGTTTGCCGGAGGTTTCTCCCACCGTGTCCCTAGTTCAGAGGACTTTCGTTCACAGGACTCTCGTCCACAGGACAGCTCGCACGACCATCCTCCGTGGCCTTCCTGCAGCAGTGCTGCTATCTCTCCACCTCCTGATTCCGTGCGCCTCTCCGGGGCAAGCGACTCAGCGTACGCATACCAGCTCATCAAAGGCGCGGAGTCTAAGCGCCAGCGACCAGGTTGCGTTCGCGGCCGCACTCAAAGCGCAGGATAGCGGAGATCGCCGTGAGGCCGAATCCACTCTCAGAGATCTCGCACGGCGGAATCCGAATAGTTTTGAGGTTGCCGAAACGCTCGGCCTTCTCTACGCCGAATCAGGAGAATTCACACCTGCAATTCCCTTTCTTGAAAAGGCCTGCTCGCTGAACAGTTCTTCTGCAATCGCGCTTGCAAATCTTGGCGCGGCCTACCTCAAGGTCAATCGTGAGAAGGATGCGGTGCCAGTGCTCACTCGCTCCGTTGCGCTTGACCCTGGCAATGCGCAAACTCTGTCTTCGCTGGGTACGGCGCTCTTGCAAACGGGCCGCTCGCAACAAGCCGCAGCCGCATTCGCCAAGGCTGCGTCGCGGAACCCGTCGGATCCGGACCTGCTCTATAACTGGGCTCTGGCACTCTTCAACTCCGGCCAGACGACAACGGCAAATGAAGTCCTGTCTCGCGTATCGGATAAGGATTCCTCATCGCAGGCACAGTCGCTTCTCGGCGATATCGAGGAGAGGCAGGGACATTACGAACAGGCCGTTGCACACCTGCAGGCTGCCGCAAAACTCGATCCCAGCGAGGCAAACATGTATGCCCTGGGAATCGAGTTTCTGCGCCACTGGACCTTTGATCCGGCGATCAGGATTTTTCAGTTTGGACTGGAACGCTATCCCTCAAGCACACGCTTATTGCTGGGTTTGGGAGTAGCTCGCTACTCAATGAACGATGTTGGGCTTGCCGCTCCCATCTTTTCCAGGCTCCTGGTATCCGATCCTGACAACGCACTGTACGCTGAGTTGCTAGGGCATAGTTGCAGCCTGATGCCCGAGACAAGCAAGGGCTGCGACAAGCTGGAGAGCTTCGCCGAACGGCATCCGAAGAATGCGATGGTTGCCACCTATGCCGCTGCGAACATCCTGCATCGGCCCAGCACTCCAGAAAATGCAAGTGCGGCACGCAAACTGCTGGAGACAGCTATCGCAGACGATCCGCACTCGCCGGAAGCCTACTATCAGATGGGCTTGCTGGAACAATATCAATCCCGCTGGCCCGAAAGCATCGTGCCCCTGGAAAAGGCCATTGCGCTGAAACCCGCATTCTCCAAGGCGCACTATCGCCTTGCTCTTGCCTACTCCCACGCGGGAGAACGAGAGAAGGCTCACCAGGAGATCGCTCTCCAGAAGCAATACAGTCAGCAGGAAAAGGATGACTTGAACGCAAAGTTCAAAGAAGTCACCACGTTCCTGGTGACCATGCATTGAGCAGAGATATGCACTCAAAGATCCACAGGACCGCAGCCAATGTTGCCCGCCAAGTCGCGTGCAGCCGAAGAGAATTTCTCCGCGGCGCCGTTGGCATTGCGGCAGGAAGCGCTATCACGAGCTTTGCCCCCATGCATGCAGCCATTGCTCGCAAGCATCCGAAGGCCGTGGTTGTTACCTTTGGCGGAGGAGCGCGCGACGAGGAGACCTTTGCGCCCGAGGGCCAGGAGAATATTCCCAATCTTGTGCAAACTCTCTTTCCTCAATCGACGTTCTATGCGCAGATGGTGAACCACGGCATCCTGGGGCACTATGTTGCAACTGCCAGCCTCGCTACCGGCGTGTATGAGACCTTCAATAACTTTGCCGCCGTAGCTCCGCATAACCCAACCGTCTTTGAATACTTCCGCAAGGATCTAGGCCGTCGTGCCACGGATGCATGGGTTGTAGCTCCAAGCAATGGATTCAACCGTATCGGCGAGAGTGACAATCGGCGATATGGAGCGGGCCTCGGAGCGGGCGTCATCCTCCCGAAGCATCTTCTGGCCTCTGCGATGTCGTCCAAAAAATCAGGCGATTACGAGCATCTGCTGCGGGATAACTATGAAGCACCCTTTAACACACCGGCCCTGGCTGGGAACGAAGTGGAGATGGAAAGGCTCCAGAATCTGCTAAAGCTCTCGGTAACGGATTTCTCCGCTCATGCTCGAAGCCTTGCAAGCCCCGATGAACTCTCGGTGTACATTGCCCGGCGCTTGATGCGCGAACTCGCACCAAGCCTTCTCTGGATCACGTTGCACGATATTGATATTGCGCACTCCGGCGCATATTCGCTCTACATCGATGGCATCCGCAGATCGGATCGGCTTTGCGCGGAGATTTGGAAGACCATCGAATCAGAGCCAGAGTATGCAGGCAAGACCACGATGTTCATCCTGCCGGACTTCGGTCGCGACGCCGATACCGACCCAGGCGGAAATGGATTTCAGCATCATCGCACCGGCGATCCCCTCTCCCGCACAACATGGATGATGGTTCTGGGACCGGGTATCCGGCAGGGTGTTGTTCTTGACAGGCCCGTCGAATCCATCGATCTGGTGCCTACGCTGGGAGCGATCTTCGGATTCTCCCCGCGACTGGCGCAAGGCAAGCCGCTGGTGGAGGTCTGCTGAAGATGCTGCCTGCCAACCTCAATCCGGAGAGCTTTAAGAGCTATCCTCCCCAGGCCCGCCAGTTGGCCGTGAGCCAGGTTGAGTTGTTGCGACAGCTACCTGCCGTCCTCGTACCGGTTCTGTTGCACGAAGTTATCGCCTACGACTGGAAGTTTCCCCGCGAGCGCAAAGAGCTGGAGGACCAGTTCCAATATCTTCGGTCGCTGCCAAAAGAGAAACGCGATCGGCTCCTCGCCGGATTTTCGGCAGTCACCTTGCCGGAGGAAACTGCGAAGCTTGACTGGGTCAATGCTCCCGGCGAATTCCTTGAGCACCTGACTGCATCATTGTGGGCGACTCATCAGATGGACCGCTTCCGCGCAGCCGCCGACGAGTATGCCGGCGCATGGCACGCCGCCATCCCGGAGGAATCTCCGTCCATCCCGCGGCTGGGAATCGTCGTGATCGGCTCCGGCGTCGATGCAACGGACTATCCTCTGTTCCGCAAGCTGCGGCCGAGCGGGGTACACTTCACGCAGGTCAGCGCGGAGCGCGGCCTTCAGACGCTCCTAAGCGCGATAACTGCGCGCGCCGCAGCTCATCCGGAACCCTACGCCCACTGGTATATCGATGGCGGAGAAAGTTCGCTGCACTCCAACGCGGATGTCACCTGCGTCTCTTACAGCGGCCTGGAACCGGCGCGGAACGCGCTTCTGACGCGTATGCAGCGAACCATCGAGTCCGGCTCCGGCGGACCGGAAGCTCTGCGCACCATGCTTGCGCAGATGAAGCCGCAAGACCTTGGCCTGCCGTCGGAGGGCCCCGCAGCACTTCTCAGCCGCTTCCAAATCAGCCTGCTGACGGAAGGGTCCGGCACGCAGATCTTCAGCACAACCTTTGCGCAGTGGGCCGCGCGGGAGGTGATGCGGCGGGCTCAACCCATATCGCTGCTGGTGCGCTTTTCTCCCCGGCAACGTCAGAGGCCCATGAACGAGTTGCTCTCCAGCGCGTCTCATCCGGGAGAACTGGACCCCGCCGGATCGCTGCTGGATGCCGATATGGGCGCCTACTACACATGGCTGAATCAGCAACGGCTTTCCGGCGCGAAGGAATCCGGCTTCCTCGTCTGGTTTGAAGGGCACAATCAGGCTTTAGCTATCGGGCCAACCTTACCGCGCGGAACCACCTCTTCCTCGCCCACCGACCTGAAGCAGATTCTTGTCTGGCTGGGTGAGACGTAGACCCTCAGCTACGCATGCCAAAGTTCGATTTGGAGTGGAATCAGGCGGTTGCAACCGGCGGGCAATGCCTATCCTTGACTGGCCGTTCTATGTGTTAGATGACTTCGCAACACCTGCTTTATAATCGCGGTCTGAGACGACTGATTTCCATCTCGATCCTGCTGTTTCTTATTGCTCCGATGATGCTTCCCCTGTTTGCTTCGGGAGCAGACTCCACAGGCGAGATCCCGGCTTGCTGCCGCAAAAATGGCAAGCACCATTGCATGATGAAGATGCTGCAAAACTCGCAGGCATCCGCCGCCGCAGGAACAAACGTCTCAGCAATGGACACAAAGTGCCCTTATTGGCCAGGGTCTCTGCCCTGCATCAGCCATGTACCTGCCGCACTCGATGTCGCAGCCGCTATCGATGCACAGGTAGTTTCCCATCCTGCATCCTCCCCGCAAACGCAGGCGAAGCGTCGCATCTCCTTCAGCCGCTCTCGCCAGAAGCGTGGCCCTCCCACAGACCTCCTCTAACCACTCGAACCTCTGCCAGCACACCACAATTCGCTCGGGCGATCATGCGCCTGGCGAGGAATCGTGGGCAGAAGGAAATAGATCGGCACGGAACGACGAGGAGACCGGATGCGAACACTTGCTCGATTTTGCCTGCTTGCGGCGCTTCTGCACGGCACACTTGCCTACGCGAATATCTTTGGCAAGCTGAATGGAATTGTGCACGACCCGCAACACAGGCCCATCAAGGGCGCCCAGATTACGCTGCACGCGGAGGACTCTGCCTTCGCCCTGAGCACCGTCACCGACGAGGAAGGCTCCTTCTCGATCGCCGCGGTGCCTCTCGGCAAGTACACCATTACAATTGCACAGGCGGGATTCCAAACCATTCGACAAGCTGTTAGGGTCGCCTCCGGAACCGCACCCTATTTGCACTTTGCGCTACAACTCGAAAGCGTGCAGCAGTCCGTCTCCGTCACTTCGACACAGGAGACAGTGAACATTGATTCCGCGACGACCACCACTCTGGTAGGTCGCGCCGACATCGCCCAAACGCCGGGCGCGGATCGAACCAACAGTCTGGCTATGATCACCGACTATGTTCCCGGTGCCTACATGACTCACGACATGCTCCACATGCGTGGCGGCCACCAGATCAGTTGGCAGATTGACGGCGTACAGATTCCCAATACCAATATCGCGAGTAATCTGGGAGCGCAGATTGACCCCAAGGACATTGACTATCTTGAAGTCCAGCGGGGAAGCTATAACGCCGACATCGGCGATCGAACCTTTGGCGTGATGAACGTCGTGCCGAGAACCGGCTTTGAACGGAACCGGCAAGCCGAACTCGTAGTGAGCGCGGGAAACTACTGGCAGACCAACGATCAACTGAACTTCGGCAGCCACTCGGAGAAGTTTGCCTACTACGCAAGCTTAACCGGCAACAGAAGCAACTATGGGTTAGCGCCGCCGATCGATCGCACCTATCACGATGCCGCCAATGGCTACGGCGGCTTTGTATCGTTGCTGTATAACCGCACTCCCCGCGATCAATTCCGGCTAGTAGCACAGCTTCGCCAGGACTTCTTTCAGATTCCTTACAATCCTGCGGACACGAATCGATTACGGGACGTGCAGCATGAAAAAGATGGGCTGGTCACTCTCTCCTGGCTGCATACGTTCAGCGCATCGACGCTGCTTCAGGTGTCCCCTTTCTACCATTACAACCAGGCCGACTACGAGCCGAGTTCCAGCGACTTTCCGATTGCAACAACCTCAGATCGTGCGTCCAACTATGCTGGCATTCAGGCCTCTGTTAGCAGCCAGATCAAGAGGAACACCTTTCAAGCTGGCTTCTATGCATTCGGACAACATGACAACGACAAATATGGCTCCGTGTTTTATGACCAAAGCTTTCCAAGCTTTGCCCTCCGGAACTCAGTGTCTGGTGGAGTGATTGAAGAGTATCTTTCCGACAACTTCAAAGTGACACCGTGGCTGACACTCATCGGCGGTCTTCGCCAATCGACTTTCTCAGGAGATTTTACCGAGAGCGTGACAAGCCCGCGTGTCGGTGCGGCGCTTCAGATCCCCAGGCTTAACTGGGTATTTCGCGGTTTCTATGGCAGGTTCTATCAGCCGCCTCCTTTGCTCACTACCTCCGGCCCACTCATCCAATACGCCAATAGTCAGAACACTTCCTTTGTGCCCATTCATGGCGAGCACGATGAAGAGCATCAGTTCGGCGTGCAGATTCCGCTCTACGGTTGGCTGCTGGACGCTGACCACTTTCAGACGCGGATCAACAAGTTTCTCGACCACTCAAATGTTGGGGCATCGAGCATCTACTTCCCCGTGACGATCGATGGTGCACTCGTCCAGGGATGGGAGCTATCTCTTCGATCCCCCCGGCTATGGCGGCTGGGGCAGGCACATCTTGCCTACTCCAACCAGATTGCCAAGCAGCGTGGCCCGATCACTGGAGGACTGATCTGCTACCCCGTCACGTCGCCGCAATGCGATGTCGAGCCTGGCTATACCCCGGTGGATCACGACCAGCGCAACACCCTGGATGTGGGCTTCCATGCCGCGCTGCCATGGAATGGATTTGGTTCGATCAATGTCAATTATGGATCGGGATTCCTCAACGGAGACCCGAATGAGCAATACCCGGGAAACTATCTACCACAGCACACTTCGGTGGACCTCTCCATCGGCAAGAACTTTGGAGAGCGCGCCACCGTCTCCGTAACCGGAATTAATCTTTCGAATCACCGTGTTCTGCTGGATAACAGCTTTACCTTCGGCGGATTTCACTACAACGATCCGCGGCAGATCTATGCAGAGGTTCGGTACCGCTTCCACTATTGATTCGACAGAATGGCCTGGCGCCACGGAGAATGGATTGAGGAGCAGCACGCCCGGCTATACCACTTCTACATGGAAGAAATTAACCGCTGGTCGGGATGAATACCCTCAGACCCTGCCGGTAATAAGTTTTGGAAATTCAGGAGAGAGCTACTTTGCGCTACGGAATTGCAATCCTGGCCATTGCGGGAATCATCGTTTCGTTTCTCGCATTCCGCGTTCACTATTCCAATGAGACGCAACCCTGCAGCATCAATGAGCATTGGGATTGTGGCGTGGTGAATCACAGTTCCTATGCTGAGATAGCAAAGGTCCCCGTCGCCGGAATCGGCATGGTCGGCTATGCAGCGCTGGCCCTGTTTTCGCTTCTCGGGCGCAGGCGCTGGACCTTCCTGCTATCCTTGCCGGGACTCGGCTTCGCGTTGTACCTGACATACATTGAACGAAATATCCTGCAGGTGTGGTGCCTCTATTGCGTGATTTCGCAAGGCATCATCGCTGCCATCACACTGCTCTCACTCCTTGACTGGCTCAGGCATCGGCGAGCGGCAGACTAGGCATGTTGTCGGCTTCAGCAAGCCTGTGCAACACTAAAAGCACGCCAGTCAGAATGCAGCGATGAAGAGAAGATCTTCTGCAGAGCACTCCTGATTCGGTATGCTTGTTGAAGCGAACTTCTCGCGCAAGAAGGGCCCATAGCTCAATTGGTTAGAGCAGCGGACTCATAATCCGTTGGTTCCAGGTTCAAGTCCTGGTGGGCCCACCATAATCCACACAACCTTCTTTTTCAGACCCCATCGGGCTGCGGGTTGAAGCATCGGCATAGACACCACGAGCCACTCAGGCGAGTGGCTCGTGGTGTCTGGAGTGTCTTCGCAGAATCCTACTCTGCGGTAGAGGTCCAGCGGAGACCGAAGCTGGCTGTGGGATGGTAGTACTCCCGCTGGATTGGATAAATACCGCTCCCTTGATAGAACCCAAAGACCTCATTACTGAGATTCAGGCCTGAGGCTACGAATTGGAGCCCCTTGTAGAGTCGATAGCTACCCTGAAGATCGTATTGGGTGTGGGCGTAGAGGTATTGGTCTCCTCCAGGTCCCTTCAACCCAAGAATAGGATCTTTGTTCGTGGCTGCGTCGCCTCCGCCATAAGCATAGGAGTAGATATTCTCGTCATTATGGCTTAGGCCAAAGCGCATGGAGAATCTCGCTTTGTCATAAGTCACGCCGACGTTATAGGTATTGGGAGCCTGGCGCTGCAGCGCCGCGTGATCGGTTCGATTGAACGAGCTTGGGAAAGTAACCTCTGACGTCGTGTAGCTGTAGTTTGCCGACACGCCAAAGCCACCCAGCAGGCCCGGCAAACGAGACAGCCTCTGCTCCCAGGCTAGTTCAAGGCCAAGGATATAGGCGTCGGGACCATTCACGGATTGCTTCAGTTGTCCCGGCTTTCCTCCAACTGTGGTCGCCGTAGTTGTGGGATAGATGGGATCGTTGAGCTGCTTGTAGAAGAATCCACCCTGAAGCACGCCGAGCGGCTGAGTAAAGTGTTCTACCAGCAGGTCGAAGTTATTCGCTCCCGTCGCTCTAAGGCCAGGATTTCCAGCAACGATGCTGGGGGGCGTCGTGTTCGGATCGATTTGCTGCGAGGGAACAATATCCGAGAAGTTAGGCCGTGAGATACCACGCCCGTAGCTTGCGCGCAGATTGGTGTTGGGGTCGATCTGGTATTGCAACTGCACGCTTGGCAGCAGGTTGATATAACCCGAACTTCCCTTGACCGGAAGCGTGCTCTGGTATTCCCCGTTATTCAGGATTACCTGGTTCGCAGTATAGGTGGCATCTGTAGCTTCGATGCGTAACCCCGCCTGCAGCCGGAACTTGCTCCAGGAAATGCTATTCATAACATAGCCCGCATACACCCGCTCATTGGCATCGTAGGTTGCCGGGTCAGAGTGAAGTCGGCTGGCTGTGACGTCGAGGGGCAACTCTGAAGAGTTCGCCTGGAAGAGCCGGATCAGTTTCCGATAGTCGGTAAGCGCTCCGTATTTATACGAGTTGTCATAGTAGTTTGGAGCCGACTGCGCTGACAGTCCCTGGCTCAGCAGGATAGAGGATTTTCCATCCGGGTTGGAGTAGACAAGATCTGACTCGCTCTGCGTTTTCTGCGCATTCCGGATCTTCAGTCCCACGGCCAGCGTGCCATAGTGCGAGTTCAGGCTGTAGTGCTGCGCAAGGTCCGCGGATCCCTGAAAGTTCAGTTGGGTGCTGTGCGACTTGGGCGCGCTGAAGCCCACCATTGAATAGGCCGTAGGATCGAGCGTATTGGTGCCATCAACGGCATTGAACTTTGGACGATATGGATCGCTGGCATTCAGCGTGAACTGAACGTTGCTGGGTCCATTGAAGTTGGAAGTCGCAAAGTCCTGGCCACCAATGTTATGGGAGCGGGAACCCGCAAACTCAAGCGTGAGGATAGAGGACCGGATCTCGTGCGTTACACCGGAGAGAATGCTGAAGATCTGTTGATCTGGCCGGCGAATGTAATGCCGATACTGCATGTTCCCGGTGTTATCAAATTGCGTGCTGGAGCCGTTTTGGGAGACCAGCGCCCCGGCATTCGGCGTATAGACCCAGGTATCGCCATAGTCGTGAAAATCAGAGAACAATCCCCGCGCGTACGCGCTTGTTCCCGGGTGAATCACGTAGTCAAGGCCACCGGCAAAGCCATAGCGAGTCCGGTAGTACTTATAGGTACGCATGTCCTCGGTGGCAAAGTAGGCGAGGTTCTTTCCACTTACTGGATCCTGTCCCACCACTGGCAATGGTTCAAGATCGTCAATGCCGCGATCGTTATGATCGTAGGTAAATCCCAGCAGTGCTCCCAGACGCTTCGTTGCGCCAAAGCGCCTGCCGGCAGTCCCATCGAATCCATCAACCCAGCGGCCATCCTGAATCGGCGTGTATCCACCCTGGATACCGAAGGTGTAGGTCGGTCTTTCGCCCGCGGTTTTGGTCACAAGATTGACGGATCCGCCGATGGCGTCGCCATCCTGGTTGGCAGACAAGGTCTTATTGACTTCAATTCGATCCACCAGGCCGGAAGGTAGAACGTCCAGTTTGACGTTGCGCACGCTGCCCTCGGGGGAAGGCACATTAACCCCGTCAATTGTCGTATTGCTCAGGCGGGGCTCCGTACCGCGAATCTGCACATACTTGCCCTCACCCTCATCGCGCTCGAGCGTCACGCTGGGGAGGCGCCCCACGGCATCCGCAACGTTGGTGTTCGGCAGGCTCGTGATGACCTTCGCCGGGAGCACCTGCACGATATCTTCCGCCGTACGCTGAATGTTGATCGCCTCCGCCTCACCATGCAGGCGCTCTCCTGAGACAATCACCTGATCTGCCTTCTCAGCAATCAGCAGCGTGGCGTTGACATAGGTCGTCTGTCCCGCGGCAATCTTTGCAGTCGTCGTGAACGGCGCGAATCCTACATACGATACGGAGATGGTGTATTCCCCGCTCGCCAGGTCTGAAATCTTGAACTGCCCCTGGGCATCGGAGACAACGCGCTTGCCGATTGGCTGAAGTTCAACCAGAGCCCCCGGCAATACGGCCTGGCTAATGTCTGAAACGCTTCCGGAGATAGAACCTCGGGCGTCCTGTGCAAGCACCCACCGCGTGGGACTTATACATAGCAACAACGCAAATGCAAGAAGGAGGGAAAGGTGTATTCGCTTCATCATGGTCTCCAGAGAAGGTGGCATCGAAAGAGGGCTCTTGCTGTTCCAACAGCGGCCGAGAGATCTGGCCGAAATGAGGGTGCTGGTCGATCTGATAAAGAACTGCAATTGGCACAGTGGCTCTAGCAATCGAGTCTGCCCATCGAAGATGAACGCTTCTTGTCGGTGAGGTTAGGATGGCGTGAATCAGAGTCCGTTGTTGATCTTTATTCCCTTTGTGGCGAAGGCGTCGCTTCCGTTAGGATCATCCTCGTGGCAGCAATCCTTGAAGTTCGGAATCTTTCGATCTGGTTTCGCACAGAAACCGGCGAATCCCCTGTAGTCCACAACCTCAACTTCTCTCTTGCCGAAGGAGACGTGCTGGGGATTGTGGGCGAGTCAGGCTCAGGGAAATCCGTAACGACGCTGGCGATCCTTGGGCTTCTGGCGAGCGCCGCGCGCGTGGAGGGTTCCGTACGGTTTAACGGGAATGAGTTACTCGGTCTAAGCCAGGAGAAGATACGCGCCTATCGCGGCCAGCAGATCGCAATGATCTTCCAGGAGCCGATGACCGCGCTCAACCCGGTAATGACCATCGGCGAGCAGATTGCCGAGGCGCTGCGCACACACCATCCCGAGCTTGCCCAGCGCGAGGTGCGCCGCCAGGTGCTGGAGGCGATGGAGGCAGTAGCGATCGCCGAGCCGGAGACGCGCTATGCGGACTACCCACACCAGTTTTCCGGGGGACAGCGCCAGCGGATCCTCATCGCCATGGCAATCATCAGCCATCCGCGCCTGCTCATTGCCGACGAGCCGACTACCGCTTTGGACGTCACCGTGCAGGCACAGATTCTGGAGCTGCTGCGCGACCTGCGCTCCCGCTTCGGCCTCTCGATGATCTTTATCTCGCACGATCTCGCGGTGGTGCAAAGTATCGCCGACCGCGTGCTGGTGATGCGGCACGGATACCTGCTGGAAGAGGGCTCTCGATCGCAGATCTTCCGCGAGACAGCTCACCCCTATACGCGGAGCCTGCTCGGCGCGGTGCCCACCATGCAAACCAGCCGCGACCTTCCGCTAGCCACCCTTCCAGCGTCGATGGAGGACGCCTCGGCAAAAGTGGTGGAGTGCGCCCCCGGCCACTGGGTTCGGCAGCATCCCGGGCGTTGATCCTCTTCCCGGAGCATGCCAGCGCGTGCAGGGTTGGCAACTGGATGAATCCTAGATAGATTGTCGAATAGAGCTCTTTTCAGATCGATCATCCGATGGAGTTCCCCGGTTACCCTGGCTGCCCATGCGCGCACTCGTCGTCTCCGATATTCATGCCAATCTCGATGCGCTGGAAGCAGTGCTTGCCTCCGCGCCGGCTCACGACACCGTGTGGAACCTTGGAGATGTCGTCGGATACGGAGCAAGCCCGAATGAGGTAATCGAGCGCGTGAGAGGTCTAGGCACCGTGATGGTGCGGGGAAACCATGATCGTGCCTGCTGTGGTCTGGATTCTCTGGTAGGCTTCAATCCCATCGCCACGGCGGCTGCGCGCTGGACGCGCACCACACTCACCAGCGAACACATTCTTTGGCTGCGTCAGCTATCCGAGGGCCCCGTGGTATCGGAGGGAACCGAGGTGAGCTGCGTCCATGGTTCGGTTCTCGACGAGGATCAATATGTCATGTCTCTGCGGGACGCATGGCTCCCTCTGAAGCAGGCGCACTCCCGCATCACATTCTTCGGCCACACGCATGTGCAGGGTGGCTTTGCCGCCAGCGAAGAGGAATGGTTCCGGCTGGAGCCGCGGTACCACGGAGGCAACGAGGCCGAGGAATACGAAATCCCCCTCCGCAACGGCCTGCGGTATCTGCTGAATCCCGGCTCGGTCGGCCAGCCTCGCGACCACGACTGGCGCGCCGCATACGCTCTCTACGATGGGGACAGAAAGACGGTCAGCTTCTATCGCGTTCCCTATGACGTAAAAATGGCCCAGCAGCGAATTCTGCGTGCGGGCCTGCCGGATCGTCTCGCCTCACGTCTGCGCGAGGGGCGCTAGCGGAAGCTCGGGAGATTGCCCCCTGAGCCATATAGGTAGGAAAGGAGGCGGATCGCCTCCGCCCCATTCACTCAAGTGCCTTGATGGCGACTTTGGACGACGTTACTCTGCAGCGCCTTC
The DNA here is from genome assembly GCA_035539175.1 of Acidisarcina sp. NCBI lineage: Bacteria > Pseudomonadati > Acidobacteriota > Terriglobia > Terriglobales > Acidobacteriaceae > Acidisarcina > Acidisarcina sp. Next base: position 399,396 of record DATLIY010000008.1, read on the forward strand.
TTCGCGCACGACGCTTACCTTGAGGTGAGCGGTGACTTCGCGATGAAGCTTGATGGGAACATGGAACTCTCCCAGCGCCTTGAGCGGCTCTTCCAGGTGGATCTTGCGGCGGTCAATGGCAAAGCCCTTGCTCTCCAACTGTTGCGCGATATCCGCCGAGGTAACCGAACCGAAGAGATGCTCGTTCTCGCCGACCTTGCGCTCGAAGGCGAGCGACACGGCATCAAGCTGGGCCACAAGTGCCTCTGCTTCCGCCTTCTCCTTGGCTGACTTGCGCACAGCCGAGGCTTTCATCTGTTCGATTACGGCCTTGTTGGCAGCATTCGCTTCCATGGCCAGCTTCTTCGGCAGCAGGAAGTTCCTGCCATAACCGTCGGCCACCTTCACGACATCGCCGCGATGGCCGAGATTGAGTACGTCTTCTTTCAGAATGACTTCCATTGCGATCTCCAGAAACCTAAAAAGTATTGCGGTAACGCTTGCAGCGTCAGCGCAGGCGCATACCTGCGGCCGGATGCCAATGTCCCGCAGGCAGTGGAACTCCGATGGAACGCGCAGACGCGGGACCGGGAGTACTCCAACTGCCGTTTGAAACCTAGAAGCGCGCTGCGAATGGCAGCAGGGCGATGTTCCTGGCCTGCTTGATGGCTCGCGTAAGACGGCGCTGATGCGTGGTGCAAACGCCCGTCAGACGGCGAGGCACAATCTTTCCGCGCTCCGCTACAAAGCCCTGCAGCAGGCGAACATCGCGGTAAGGAATCGCGTCGATCTTCTCGGTGCAGAACTTGCAGACCTTCTTGCGGCGGAAAAACTTGCGGCCACCGGGACCACCGCCGGGACGACCACCGCTGCGTTGACCGGAACCCGAAGACGGGCCGGAGGATGCTGGCGCCGGACTGTGGGGCGCACTTACTGGAGTGTTCTCGTCTGCCATTTGCTCTTCTTCCTTCTTGGCGGCCAGGCACGAAAGCCTGCTGCCGCGATCTTGTCTTCCAAACCCGGGAAGACCCTCAATTCAGGGCACGGGAGACTGCCCGCGCTCAGGATCTTCTGCTCCGGCAGCTGCTCTAGGCAGTTGCGGGAGTCGCCTGCGGGGTCGCTGCCGGAGCGGCAACTTCCGATGCTGGTGCGATCGGCTCTGCCGCTGGCGCAGATGCCGGGACGGGCGCGGCAACTGGAGCAGCCGGCTGGGCGCTCAGTTTCTTATGGCTGGCGCGAATGGCACGAACCTTCGCCAGGCGCTTGTCCTCTTCGTCCATGCGCACGGTGATGAACTTGATGACCGGCTCGGTAACGCGGAGGCGGCGTTCCAACTCCGCGATCAGCTTGCCATCAGCTTCCACCGTCAGCAGGACGTAGTTGCCATCGTTGAACTTGCGCACCGTGTAGGCCAGCTTGCGGCGACCCAGCTTCTCGGTCGACTTGAGGACTCCACCACCGTTGGTGACCGTCCCTTCCAGAGCGGCGACTACCTTGTCCAGCTCTTCGTCCTGAATGTCGGGACGAACGATGAACATGACTTCATAAACACGATCCATTCTGTTCTCTTTTCCGCGGGCCTTCTTCAGGCCTGCTATGCCAATCCGGGCTTCTCCCGCATTCGCTCTTCCTGCCTATTCCGCCGGGCTGTTTCGCTCACGACGGTTGAACTCGTTCATTGCAGCGTTTACGCCTGCCGACAACACCACTTCCACGGCACGTGCAACGCGATCCAGCACCTCATCCAGCACCGCCAGGTCCGCCTTGCGCATCGGCGTCAGTAGGTAATCCTTGCCGCCGCGTCGCGCTGCTTCCGGCGCTGTGATATCCGGACCCACTCCAATTCTCAGACGCAGCCACTCATCGCTCTTGAGTGCTCCCGCCACCGACCTGGCTCCGTTATGCCCGGCGGGACTGCCGCGCTCCTTCATCTGCAGCCGTCCCAGGGGCAGGTCCAGATCGTCATAGAGCACGATCAGATCCTGCAGCGGGTCAGCATCGAACTCCTTCACCAGAGCCTGTACGGCAATGCCGCTCAGGTTCATGAAGGTCTCAGGCTTAGCCAGAATCACTTCCTGGCCCGCAATTCTTGCCGTCGCCGTCAGCGCGCGGCAGCGGCGATTGTTGACCGTGACCCCACACCGCTCCGCGATACGGTCAATCGCCAGAAACCCGGCGTTGTGCGGCGTGAACTGGTATTCCAGTCCGGGATTCCCCAGGCCAATCACCAGAAACGCACCGCGACGCTCCCGGCCTTGATCCCCGTTCTGACCTGTGCCGGAGCGAACCAGCCGCTCCGGCCCTTCGAAAGCGTCGGCCAAGGGTTACTTCTTCGCGCCCTTGCCGGCTTCGCCCTCTTCCGTCTCCTGCTTGCCCTTCTTCACAACTTCGGGCTCGGCAGGTGCGGCGGCAGCAGTCTCTTCGGCGGTAGGTGCAACCTCCTCGCGGATGGCGACCACGTGAGCCACGGTCGCATCCTCGTCGGTCAGGAACTTGAGCTTGGAATCGTGCGCCAGATCGGCAACGCGGATGCCCTCGTTCATCTTCAGGCCGGTTACATCGACGACGATGTGCGCCGGAATATCTCCCGGCAGGCACTCGATCTCCAGTTCGCGCAGAACCTGATCGAGAATGCCACCCTGCTCCTTGACGCCCACGGGTACGCCTACCAGCTGAATCGGCACTTCCACCTTCATCGTCTGATCCATCGCAATGCGCTTCAGGTCGATGTGGATCAGTTTGTCCTTGATCGGCTCATACTGCCAGTCCACGATCATGGCCTTGGTGCGCTTGCCGGCGATCTCAACGTCGAAGATCGTGTTGTGGCCGGACTCCGACCAGAGAATCTTCTGCATCTGCTTGGGGTCCAACTCAATAGCCTGGGCCGGCTCCTTCGCGCCGTAGATGACGGCGGGAATCTTGCCCTGGACACGCACCCGGCGTGCGGCATTCTTGTTGAACTTGCCCTCGCGGGGCGTGGCTGTAACGATTTCAGGTGTTGTCATCTTCTCTTATCCTTCGGGCACGGCCTCAGGCCACTCCCTTTTCGGGCCGCGAATTCCTCCGCGGCCGGGTAATTTGCGACCAGTCCTCAGTTGAAGAGAGAGCTGACGCTGGTCTCCATGTGGATGCTCTCAATCGCCGCGCCCAACAGGCCCGCGACCGACAGCACCTTGATCTTTGCGACCTTCTGCGCCTCTTCCCGCAGAGGGATGGAATTCGTCACCACCAATTGCTCAAGACGAGAATTGACGATTCGCTCCGTGGCCGGCCCCGAAAGCACCGGGTGCGACGCACAGGCGTAAACACTGGCAGCTCCCTGCCCCAGCAGCGCATCGACGGTCTTCACCAGCGTGCCTGCCGTATCTACCATGTCGTCGATGATCAGGCAGGTATGCCCCTTCACATCGCCAATCACGTGCATCACTTCTGTAACGTTGATGTCCGTGCGCCGCTTGTCCACAATGGCCAGCGGAGCACCCATCTTCTGCGCGAAAAACCGTGCGCGCTCCACACCGCCCGCATCGGGCGAAACCACAGTCAGATTCGGCAGGTTCAATTCCTTGAAGTAGCTCACCAAAACCGGGCTTGCGAACAGGTGATCTACCGGAATATTGAAGAAGCCCTGAATCTGTGCCGCATGCAGGTCCAGAAACAAAGCCCTGTCCGCTCCCGCAGTCGTCAGCAAATCCGCCACCAGCTTCGACGAGATGGCCACGCGAGGCCGGTCCTTCCGATCCTGCCGCGCATATCCGTAATACGGCACCACCACCGTGATCCTGGCCGCCGACGCACGCTTCAGAGCGTCGATCATAATCAGCAACTCCACCAGGTGCTGATCCACCGGATAGCAGGTTGGCTGCACAACAAAAACGTCAACGCCGCGAACATTCTCCAGCAGTTGGAAATACACTTCGCCATCGGCAAAGCGCTGCGTCTTGGTCTCCCCCAGCGCCACGCCCACATGCTTGGCAATCTGCTCGGCAAGCGGCCGATTGGCCGATCCGGAAAAGAGCTTGAAACGCTTATCGTCTCCCAGCCGTCCCGTTCGCTTGCGCTCTGCCGCCGGCTTGACTCCGCCGCGCGACGTCTCTTGCGTTGAAGGCGAAACCGCCGCCTCGTCCGCTCCTGCTACTCCCACTGCTTCTATCGCCACAAGAACCCCCCAAGCTGGTTTGCGTTGGATGTTCCGATTAACAATTGGCCGGGGTCGCTACTTCCCGTCCCTGATATCTGCTCTGAGCCCGTGTCCCTACCGCCGTTCCGGGCGAAATACTGGCTGGGCGACTAGGATTCGAACCTAGACAAGTGCCTCCAAAGGGCACTGTCCTACCATTAGACGATCGCCCAGTACCGCCGAGGCTAATCCAGCCCTCGACCATTTTCGACCCTGCAGACAATGCCCGCAACGCTACCCGTTCGACACCATTTCGCGCCAATACTGCTCGCGGGGAATCGTCCGGGTAAGAAAGCCTGCAACGCCCTGCGCCTGAAGCCGTTCCAGAGCCGCCTGGGCTGCAACCTGTGTCTCGTACAGCCCGAAGAGCGCCGAACCGGAGCCAGAGAGGGCAGCATACAGCGCGTCCTCGGATGAAGCCGATTCGCCGGAAACCGCAAGTGTGCGCTTGATTAGACCGAGGGAGGGATGCTGCGAGAAGACGACCTCTTCAAAGTCGTTTTCAATCCCGGTTCGGACAAGCGCGAGAAGCGGATTCTCGGGCCGGTCTTCTCCCGAAGAGAAGACACCGGAGGAGTGCAAGCCGGCCGGGACAAACCCGGATGCCAGCGTGCGACCCAACTTTCTGAGTCTATCGGAGTTCGCAGGGGTGGTCAATTCTGAAACGGCCTTGGAGACCGGCAGTCCACCGTGGCGCGCATCCCAGTCGCGAAATGCCTGGGGAGTCGAAACCCCCACGGCTGGCGAAGCCACAACGCACCACGTCGCCGGCAGGTCGGGCAGGGGGTACACCTCCTCGCCACGGCTCAATCCGAGGACCGTTCCGCCAATAAGGAAGAGCGGGACATCCGAGCCCACCGCGGCCGCCAGTTCCAGCCGAAGCTCTCCAGGAAGCCGGGTATCCAGCTCACGCTCCAGCCCCACCAGCGCGGCGGCGGCATTTGCCGACCCGGCGCCGAGTCCGCCCTGCACCGGCAGGTTCTTCTCGATGTGGATGTGCACCTCGGCAGCCTGCTTCATCGCCGCCAGGCCAGCTTCCACCATGCGCCAGGCTGTGTTGCGGTTGTCCGTCGGGACGCGAGGATCGTTTGTTGTCAGGCGGATAGCCGTCTTCGATGCGGCGTGCGCCTCGACGGTCAGCTCGTCATGCACGGCGAGCGTCTGGTAGATCGTCACCAGTCCGTGAAAGCCATCCGGACGGGTGGGGCCTATGGCAAGACCGAGATTGATCTTCGCGTGCGAACGAACCAATGTGGACATGTGTTCGGATATTGTAGAGCAGCTACCCCTTTGCCTTCTGGAAGCTCAGGCGCCCGCCAGCATTGCTCCTGCGGCCAAATGTGACAGATGTAACAATGGTGAGGGAACTCAAATCGAAGCAGGAGTGAATCTGTTGAGCTGGAGCATACCTACCGGATGCCGAGGGTTGATCTTCGATTGTGACGGAACCCTTGTCGATTCGATGCCGCTGCACTTCGAGGTTTGGAACTCGGTGCTCCACCGCCACAATCTGGATTTAATAGAGGATCGCTTTTACCAGTGGGCGGGGCTGCCAGTGGACCAGATCATCCAGCTCCTCGCCGACGAAAAGGGCCTGAAAGTCGATATTCCGGCCATTGCGAAGGAGCGGGATGCCGAGTTCCACAATCGGCCTGCAAGTGAGCTTCGCCCGGTTGAGCCGGTGGTCGCAATCGCCCGGCGGTATCGCGGACAGCTTCCCATGGCGGTAGCTACGGGCAGCACGCAGGCTTCGGCGGAGGCATCCCTGCGCGCCATCGGAGTGCTCGATTGGTTTGACGCTGTGGTGAGTTCCCATGAGGCTGGCCGCCCCAAGCCGGCGCCGGATGTCTTCCTGCTGGCGGCCGATCGAATCGGCATACCCCCTGCGGATTGCGTTGCCTTGGAAGATGGAAATGCCGGGCTGGAGTCAGCCCGCGCGGCCGGAATGCATGCGATCGATATCCGCCCCTGGCTACGAGGTTAGAGCAAGCCCCCTTGTCTCCGGGGCGAGTCACCTGCCAGATACCCTCCGGATTCCTTCGCGGCAGAACAGCCGTCCGGCATACCCGCAGATGAGAAGATAACTTCAGGGGCAAACTCCCCCTGCCCTGAGGAACCAGGATACAAACGATGTTGAGAGTGATTTCCACGCATGTTTTTCTTCGCCAGCGGCTGCATCCAGGATTGCTGGACCAACTGACTCGCGGAGGGGCCCAGGCAATTGAGATTTTCGCCGCACGGCAGCACTTTAATTACACCGATCGCGCCCAGGTACGCGAGATCTCGGAGTGGTTCCGATCCAATCCGGTGCACGCTTTTTCATTGCACGCGCCCGTATTCCCCGACCTGGAAATGGGCCGGGACGGCGTGCCCTCCGTCAACGTGGTTCACCCCGACAAGTCTCGCCGCATCGACGCCATGGATGAGATCAAGCGTGCGCTTGAGACGGCGGAGCAGTTGCCGCTGGACTATATGATCCTGCACCTCGGCGACCGCGAAGACGCCTGGAATCCGCGAACTCTGGAGCATTCGCTCACTGCACTCGAACACCTTCAGGCCTTCGCGCGTCCGCTGGGAGTGGGGCTGCTGGTGGAGAACCTTCAGAACGAGGTGACCGCGCCGGCAAATAACCTGGAGATTCTCGCAACCGGACATTTCGACGATATAGGCGTCTGCCTGGACCTGGGTCATGCGCACCTGGGCGAAGGAATTCCGGCGGTCATCGGCACGCTCAAGGAGCGCATTCGCTCCGCACACATCCACGACAATCTGGGCGACAAGGATTCGCACCTGTGGCCCGGTGAAGGCAACATCGACTGGACCGAAGCGATGCGGGAATTGAGAACCATCCCCAGGCTTGAGGCGACGGTGCTGGAGATCAACTACACCCTTGGCGACCCGCCGGAAGCGGTATCCACGCGTGCTGCGGAGGCCTTTCGGCTGCTAGAGCTGTAGCGCCCGACGTTCGACTCCAACAGCCAGCCAGGGTGTATCGACATGTAGGAATGGCTGGCCGTTCTTATACGTCGATACACCCTAAGGCTTGAGGACATAGATTCGATAGCCCTGCTGGCCGGTCAGGTTTGCAGGAAAGCTGCGCTCGATTCGCAAATCATAGTGGGCGCTTAGGTAGCTGGCCAGATCGGGCCACATGGCAAGTTTTCTGTAGTCGCCGGTGTTGATCAGGTGCAGCCAGCTCGTCACGACAATCACGCGCGGCGGCTTGCTCTGGAGCGCCTGCCAGAAACGGGTCCGCGTCTCACGGACGATCGGCTGTGTCTCCGGGCCAAAGATGAGGAAGTCCGATAGCAGCCCGGTAGATGGCAGCAGCCGCATGCGATACAGAGCCGTGCCGCAGCCGGAGATGGAATCGAGGCACTGCACCTGGCCCGACAATTGCGGTCCGCCGAACGCGGTGAGATCGCTCTGAAGCGCGGTAACGAGAGCCTCGCTCCATTGCGCGTGGCTGGCTCGCAACAGAAACTGCACCGGCAGAACCAGACAGCCGTAAGCAACTCCTGCGAGCGCGAGGGCCTGCAGCGCTCCGCGCCCACGGAGAGCATGCGCATATTCAATCCCTGCCCACAGCACGAGGAAGGCAACCAGCAGATAGCGATGATAGGAGTAGCCCTTATCCTGCAGAATGTAGTGGGCCATGCCGGCAGCCACTCCCAGGATGAGGGCGCTGCCCTCCCACGTCTGCCAGTCGCGACACTTCCACGCAATCACCGCGGCGAGAAAGGCAAGCACCCGCATCGGCGGTAGCAGACTGCTCCACAGCATGAAGCCAAGGCTCTTGCTGGCGAGGCTCGCGTAGTAGGGCGTCGTAAAGCGAAGCGAATGCCAGAACGCAGCCAGCGCATGCTCCCGCAAGAGCCACGCGCACACGGCGATCCCCGGCAACAGAAGACCACCGATGCCCAGAAGGAGCATTCCCCTCATGGGTAGCCTGCGCCGGTAGAGCGTGACCGCGGACAGCACCAGCAAGGCGATCGCCAGCGGAAGGACCGTAGGCTTCATCGTCACCGCCATGCCTGCGGCAACGCCGAAGAAGCCCATGGACCACGGGCGATTCTCGCGGAGAGCGTGAAAGAGAAAGGCGTATGCGACCAGCATCAGCACCGCCATCTGTAGATCCCGCTGGCCAAGCTGGCCCATCCCGTCGCGGCCGTGAAAGAGCACCAGCAAACCGGCAGCAAAGGCCGCGGGAAACCAGCCGTAAGGACGGGCAACCGCAAGGATCGCAAGACTGGCAACGCCCATCAGTGCCAGGTCAAAGAGCCGCCACGCCAGCGCTTCCCCGCCAAAGATGTGCACGGCAAGCCAGTCCGCCAGAAGGCTTCCGGGCATGTTCATATCGCCAAAATCGCGGTATGGCACCAGCCCCTTATCGATCAGGAAGCTCATGTAGTGCATCAGCGAAGCATCGTTGACCAGCGGCCAATGGAGGCTGCGCACAACGAAGAAGGAGACGCATGCAGCCAGAACCGCGCAAAGCCCGGCCTGGAGCGGTGCGATGGCACGATCATTCAGCATTGCGGAAAGTATGCCAATCCTCAGCACAACTTGACCAGCACCAATCGATCTTTCTCCGCCCCATTCCGCTCGCCTGCCACTCCCCTGTCAACGCCCGCCATGTCAACCCCGCCCTTTCAACCTCGGGATTCGCGGCAGAGCACGCAGAGGCTAGAATGGCTGGTGGCGCACTGAGGGGTTCAACTCCCGCCACCGTTGAAGGAATCTCATGTCAGATCAGACTATTGAAGCATCTACCGCGCCCGTTACCACCATCGCCGAGGTGGGCAAGCATGTAGGCGCGAGCGTCACCCTGCACGGCTGGCTGTATAACCTGCGCGCCAGCGGCAAGCTGCTGTTTCCCATCTTCCGCGACGGAACAGGCACCATTCAGGGCATCGTGCCCAAGGCTGCCGTATCGGAGGAGATCTTCGAAACCATCCGGCACCTCACGCAGGAGTCAAGCGTCATTGTCACCGGCAAGGTCCGCGCCGACGACCGCGCCCCCGGCGGCTTTGAGCTGGATGTCGAAGATATTCAAGTGATCCAGCGCGTATCCGAAGAGGACCCCTTCCCCATCACGCTCAAAGAACATGGCGTCGATTTCCTGATGGAGCATCGCCACCTATGGATCCGCACACCGCGGCAGTCCGCCATCCTGCGCATCCGCGCCGAGATCATCAAGGCGGCACGCGATTATCTCGACGACCACGGATTCATCCTTACCGACCCGCCGATCCTGACCCCCGCCGCCTGTGAAGGCACCAGCACGCTCTTCCCGGTAAAGTATTTTGGCGATGAGGCATACCTGACGCAGAGCGGCCAGCTCTACATCGAGAGCACAGCATTGGCGCTGGGCAAGGTCTACTCCTTTGGGCCAACCTTTCGCGCAGAAAAATCGAAGACGCGGCGCCACCTGACCGAGTTCTGGATGGTCGAGCCGGAGATCGCCTTCTGCGGACTCGACGGCCTGATGGAGCTGGCGGAGAACTTCATCAGCTTCATCGTCGAGCGCGTCCTCACGCGCCGCGCCTCGGAACTGAAGGTGATCGGCCGCGACATCTCGAAGCTGGAGGCGATCAAGGCCCCCTTCCCCCGGCTCAGCTACGACGAAGCGGCGAAGATGCTCGACGATGCGTACGCCAAGGGCCTGATCGAACAAAAATTTGAGTACGGCAACGATTTTGGCTCGCCGGACGAAACCTATATCTCATCGCAGTTTGACCGGCCAGTCATGGTGCATCGCTACCCCGCAGCGGTCAAGGCCTTCTACATGGAGCCGGACCCTGCCAATCCCAAATACGCGCTCTGCGTGGATGTGCTCGCGCCTGAGGGCTATGGCGAGGTCATCGGCGGATCGCAGCGCATCAGCTCCTATGAACTGCTGAAGCAGCGCATCGAGGAGAACAAGCTGCCACTCGACGCCTTCCAGTGGTACCTTGACCTGCGCCGCTACGGCTCCGTGCCTCACTCCGGTTTTGGCATGGGCATCGAACGCGTCGTGGCATGGGTGTGCGCGCTGGATCATGTTCGCGAAACCATCCCCTTCGCCCGCACGCTCAACCGCATTTACCCATAGGCCCCATCTAGCCAAAAGCAAGGAAAAGACTCATGCCCGACAAGACAAAGAAGCCGGATGCGGAAGTCAGGCAGCACAACGTGGAACATCCCGTTCTCAGCGGAGCAGGCTCCAGAAAGATTCGCATTCTGGGCGTACCGCTCGATCTTGGACAATCGCGGCGGGGCGTGGATATGGGCCCCTCCGCAATGCGCGTCGCCGGAATGCAGACCCATCTGGAAGAACTGGGGCACGTCGTCGAGGACGGCGGCAACATCTCCGTTGCCCTCGCGGAAACCAAGCATGCCGGAGACAGGAGCGCCCGCTACCTGAAGGAGATCACCGAGACCTGCACCAACGCCGCCGAGCGCGTGCTGAAGACATTGGAAGAAGGCATCACACCGCTTGCGCTCGGAGGAGATCATTCAATCGCGGTTGGCACAGTCTCGGGCGTGGCGGAGTTCTATCGCCGCAGGCAGCAGAAGATCGGACTCATCTGGATCGACGCCCACACCGACATCAACACGCCAGACACCTCTCCCAGCGGCAATGTGCATGGCATGCCGCTCGCCGCGTTAATGGGACTGGGGCCAGCCCCGCTGAAGAACATCTTCGGATTTTCGCCCAAGGTGGATCCAAAGAATACCGTGCTGGTTGGCATCCGCGACGTGGACGCAACCGAGAAAGCAAATATTCAGCGTGCCGGAATCACGGCGGTTTACACCATGCGCGACATCGACGAGCGAGGCATGCGCACCGTGATGGAGGATGCCATTCGCACAGCCAAGAACGGCACCGCGGGATACCATGTCTCGCTCGACATGGACTGGGTGGATCCGGAAGACGCTCCCGGAGTAGGTACTCCCGTGCGCGGTGGTTCAACCTATCGCGAAGCGCACCTGGCGATGGAGATCCTCGCCGATGACGGCGGCATGCTCAGCTTCGAAGTCGTCGAAGTCAACCCCGTGATCGACGAACACAACCGCACCGCCGATCTTGCGGTAGAACTCGCCTCCTCCGCCTTCGGCAAGAAAATTCTTTAAATAAGGGCGAGTTAACCCCCTGGGACGACAACGAAGGTATGGCGCGATTCGCGTTATGAAGCAGATCCTTCGCTTCGCTCAGGATGACAAAGCTAAATGAGGCTCAGAACGACAACACTGAATGGGGCTCAGGTTGACAAAATAAATGAGGCTCAGGATGACAAAACTTGGCCGCCGCTCCGTTAGGGTTAACAGGCCCTGGCGCAGGCGGGTATCCTGAAAGGTGATTGAAAGGCCAGACGCAATCCCAGACACACTTCCAGACGCACTCTCGAAGACCCCTCCGCGGAAGAGTTTCCTCCGATCTTTTCTCCGTCCTTCGATCCGCCCGCGGTCTCTTCTCCGATGGCTTGTCATCGGTGTCGTCCTTCTCTGGTCGCTCGCCGCACTGACGCTTCTGGCCGCCCGCTGGATTGACCCGCCGACAACCGCGGTACACATTCAGCGCCGCGTGCAGGCATGGATGCACGACACGCCATATCGCGAACGCTACCGATTCATTCCGCTCAGCCAGATCTCGCCCGACCTTCAGCACGCGGTGATCGCCGCGGAGGATGGGCGCTTCTACCAGCATCATGGGTTCGATTGGCACGCGATCCAACTCGCGGCGCAGGAAGATATGGAAGGCGGCCGCATTCGCGGAGGTTCCACCCTCACGCAGCAGCTTGTCAAAAACCTGTTCTTCGGGACCAGCCGCTCTTTTCTCCGCAAGGGTGCGGAGTTCACCCTGGTGCCGATAGCTGAATTCGTCCTCGGCAAGCAGCGCATTCTGGAGCTGTACCTCAACGTGGTCGAATGGGGCCCTGGCGTTTACGGCGCAGAGTCGGCGTGCCGTTACTACGACGGAACCGCGGCCCGGAATATCGGCCGGCAACAGTCGGCACGGCTCGCCGCAATTCTGCCGGCTCCCCTGAAGCGACGGCCCGAACGCATGAATAGCTACAGCGCAGTCATCCTTCGACGGATGCGCCAAGTCGGCTGGTAACGCAGGTCGGCTGGTAAAGATGTAAGCCCATGCGCCTGTTCCGCAATTCGCACATGGGATAGGTTCGTCCTCCCAGCCCCTGCACTTACAATGGAACACGACCATGAAAAAGCTACGTGTGGGTGTGTTGTTTGGCGGGCGCAGCGGCGAGCATGAGGTTTCCCTGCTCTCGGCCGCCTCGGTTTTGAAGGCAATCGACAAGAGAAAGTTCGACGTCGTTCCCATTGGCATTACAAAACAAGGCAACTGGGTTACCGGTTCGGACGCAGAGCGCCTGCTGAGCAGCGGCACGCTGACTGCCGCTCCCGAACAACTGACCGCGCAGCCGGAAGCTGCTACAGCAAAGGCCCTGCCGGCAGAGGATCCCACCCCGGCGCCCACAGCAATGCTGGCGCGCGGAGAGGCGGTGATCGTGCCTCCGGTGCCCTCCCCAAACTCGCTGGTACCCTTTGAGACCGCCGCGCAGCCCCTTCCCAGGGAGGCGCTGCGCCTCGACGTCATCTTCCCTGTGCTGCACGGGACGTTTGGCGAAGACGGCACCATTCAAGGTCTCTTTGAACTTGCCGGCATCGCCTACGTTGGCTCGGGGGTCCTCGGCTCCTCCACCGGCATGGACAAGGACGTAATGAAGAAGCTCTTCGCCTTCTCCGGCTTGCCCATGGTGAAGCATGTCTCGCTGCTGCGCGCGGAGTGGCAGGCGAGCCCGCGCAAGACCGTGGCGCGCATTGAGGCGGCGTTGAAGTATCCGCTGTTCGTGAAGCCTGCAAACCTTGGATCGTCGGTCGGCATCAGCAAGGCGCACAACCGTAAGGAGCTTGGTCCGGCGCTGGATCTTGCCGCCAGGTTCGACCGCAAGATTGTTGTGGAGCAAGGCGTTGGCGGCGCACGGCGGCGGGCCCGCGAAATCGAAGTCGCTGTGCTGGGCAACGATAAGCCGCAGGCATCCGTCGTTGGTGAAATTGTGCCCGGCAAAGAGTTCTACGATTACGAGGCGAAGTATCTGAGCGAAGGCTCGGTTCCGATTATTCCGGCGAAGCTGACGCGCCAGCAGACCAGGCAGATCCAGCAAATGGCGGTTGCCGCCTTTCAAGCCTGCGACTGTGCGGGCCTGGCGCGCGTCGACTTCCTGATGGACCCCGGCGCAGGTCAGCGCATCTATGTAAACGAGCTCAACACGCTGCCGGGCTTTACCCCGATCAGCATGTACCCCAAGCTGTGGGCGGCCTCCGGCATCGACTATAAGACGCTGATTACCCGATTGATCGAGCTTGCAATGGAGCGCCACCGGGAAAGGGAGCAGAACTCCTACAGCGTTTAGGCTTTGCAGTAGGATGGACACAATACGCCGTGAGGGATGGAGGAATTACCGTGACATTGCTCGATGCACCGCAGTACGACCTGGCCCGCGCACATCGCCGCCGCAATCTCTGGATCGGTGCCGCCGTGACGGTGGTTGTGCTCGCCTTCCTCACCTTCTGGTTCTGGAACTGGCCCGCGGAGCACCGCGTCAATCGATTCTTTGAGGCCGTTGAGGCAAAGGACATGGTAAAGGCCTACGGCATCTGGAACAACGACGCGAACTGGCAGCAGCATCCGCAGCAGTACTCGAATTACAAGTACGGAACGTTTCTGGTGGATTGGGGAACGTCGAGCGACTGGGGCCAGATCACGAGCCACCGCATTGTTATGTCGAAGCACACCGGCTCCGGCACAGTCATCGGCGTGGAACTGAACAAGAGGAAGACGCTGACGTTCCTATGGGTCGAGGGCAAGACAAAGCAGATCGGCTTCTCACCGGTCGAGCTGGAATACTGAGCGCAACCAACCAGGGGGCTAGTGAGTCGGCTGACTCGCTAGCCCCCCTGATTCGTTGACTTCCCGACTCGCTGATTCTCTAACTTAACTTGCTGGCTCGCTGACCTGTTGAAGAGCTGCCAGGGTCTTCTCCAGGCTCGCGGAGTCCTCTACATGCAGGCACTTCTGGCTGCGGTCAATCTGGCGCATCAGTCCGCTTAGCACCTTGCCTGGACCCACCTCCACGAAGAAGTCCGGCTGCTCACGAATGAGCAACTGGACCGACTCCACCCACAGCACAGCACCCGTCACCTGGCGAATCAGCGCATCGCGTGCCGCCTCGGCATCCCGAATCAGCCTCGCATCCACGTTTCCGACAATCGGTGTCCCGGGATCGGCAAAGTCGAAGGCGCGCAGCAGCACCGCCAGCCGGTCCTGTGCCGGCTGCATCAGCGCGCAGTGGAAGGGCGCGCTCACCGGCAGCATGACGGCCCGCTTGGCGCCGCGCTCCTTCGCCAGAGCAGCGGCGCGTTCGACTCCCGCTACCGCGCCGGAGATCACGGTCTGCTCCAACGAGTTCCTGTTCGCGGCGGAGACCACGGATTTTGTTTCCGCGGCAGCATCTTCACATGCCTTCACCACGTCTGCCTCGGGCATGCCAAGAATCGCGGCCATGGCTCCCTGCCCCGCAGGCACGGCTTCCTGCATGTAACGGCCACGGTTACGAACGGTGCGGACAGCATCGGCAAAGCTCGTCGTCTGTGCCGCCACGTTGGCGGAGTATTCGCCCAGCGAGTGTCCCGCCACATAGCCTGGCGTCACTCCATGGCTGGCGAGCACCTTCAGCGCGGCAATCGAAACGGTAAAGATCGCAGGCTGGGTAAACTCGGTGAGCCGCAACTGCTCCTCCGGCCCCTCAAAGCAGAGCTTTGACAGGCTGAATCCAAGAGCCTCATCCGCCTCCTCGAAGACCTGGCGGGCGATGGGGAATTTTTCATAGAGATCGCGGCCCATGCCAACGGACTGCGAGCCCTGTCCGGGAAAAAGAAATGCTAGCTTTTGTGTTGTCATGCTGGTGCTATTCAATGGGAGAATCCCAAAGGATGCAAGCGGGTGCTTGCGTTAGAGGTCCTGGGACAGACCATCGTTCGCGGCCAGGACACGCGGGCGGCTGCCAAACTCGCGCTCGATGTCCTCGCTGATGCCGGACTGGGCAAACTCTGCAGCGACGCGAATACCGTTGTAGATCGCGCGGTCATTCGAGGAGCCGTGTCCGACCACGCAGACACCGCGAACCCCCAGCAGTGGCGCTCCGCCATACTCCGTGTAATCCAGCCGCTTCTTGAAGTCGTTGAATGCCCGGCGAGACAGCATCGCTCCCACCTGCGCCTTGACAGTGGAGTTGAGGGACTCCCGCAACAGCTCACGAACCAGCTTGCCGATCCCTTCCGAGACCTTCAAGGCAACATTGCCCACAAATCCATCACATACGATGACGTCGCAATTGCCATTGAAGATATCCCGCCCTTCGACATTGCCCACAAATTGGATAGGGAGCGATTTGAGCAGCGGGAAGGCCTCGCGGGTCAGGTCATTGCCTTTGCCCTCCTCCTCTCCGATGGAGAGGAGTCCAACCCGGGGACGACGAATCTTGAGGACGCGACGGGCATACATCTCGCCCATCACAGCGAACTGCTCCAGATTCTGGGGCTTACAGTCCACGTTCGCACCGACGTCCAGCAGAACGCAGGGAGAGCCGGTTGTGGTTGGCATAACGGTAGCCAGGGCCGGACGATCGACTCCCTGGATCGCACCGAGAACCATCTTGGCGCAGGCCATCGCCGCCCCGGTATTGCCGGCGGTCAGAAATCCACCCGCCGTCTTCTCCCGGACCAGCCGCAGCCCCACGCGCATGGAGCTGTCGCGCTTTTGGCGAACGGCAAGCGCTGCCTTCTCACCCATGCCAATGATTTCGCTGGCGTGATGGATGACGATCGGCAGTTCTTCGCCCTGGAGATAGGCAGAGAGAGCAGGGCGCAGCTCCTCCTCACGCCCTACCAGGTGCACACGCACCGGCAATTGGCGGCAGGCCATGATAGCGCCGCGGATTTCGGGGTCCGGGGCCTTGTCCGAACCCATTGCGTCTAGAGCAATATCCGTCAGCATCGGGGTCTGGTGCAGTTACTTCGCTTCCTTGACTTCGAGGACTTCGCGTCCCTTGTAGGTGCCGCACTTGGGGCAGGCACGGTGGGGCAGCTTGCGCTCATGGCAATTCGGGCATTCAGCCAGGCCAATGGCAGTAAGGGCATCGTGTGCACGACGCTTGGAGGTGCGGGCCTTGGAGTGGCGCCGTTTTGGATTAGGCATTGCAGATTCCTTTCATACGCCCGCAGCGGATCCCGATTCCTTCGCAGAGGTTTGCCCTGACACGTTATGCCAAGTCCAGGATCGAGGCGGTACGCCTGATTCTCTAAAGTTTTATCCGGCTGCGAAGGTCTGAGAGCGCCGTCCACCGCGGATCGGACTTGTTCTCGTCGCAGGTGCACGTCTCAGTATTCAGATTGATACCGCAGCGCGGGCAAAGTCCCTTGCAGTCCGGGCGGCAAAGCGTCTTCGCGGGCAGGGATAAAAGCACCTGTTCCCGGAGAACATCTTCAAGCTCCAGACCACTCCCCTGATAATAACCGATTTCCGTCTCGGATGTGGTAATGGAACGCTCGGCAGCCTCACCATCGGCACCTGTAGGGCGGAAGATGAGGTCAAAATCCTCTTTGAGGTCATAGTTCACCGGCTCCACGCAGCGGGCGCAGGGCACCTCAAAGTGGCCCTCGTAGTTGGCGCGAAGGCGGATGTCCGACACGACGTCCCGGGGCCCACGATGCTCCTGCAGCAGATCTGCCCGGCCGGAAACCTGAAAAGGGCCAAGCTGCTTTACA
Organism: Acidisarcina sp.; assembly: GCA_035539175.1. Lineage (NCBI taxonomy): Bacteria > Pseudomonadati > Acidobacteriota > Terriglobia > Terriglobales > Acidobacteriaceae > Acidisarcina > Acidisarcina sp. The sequence continues at coordinate 416,383 of DATLIY010000008.1, forward strand.
TCCGAACCGTATTCAATCGCGCCTGGTTGCAGGATCTCGTCAAACTCAAGCGGCTCCCGTTCCAGATCGACCACTGTAATCAACATGGCAAAGCCTCTCCCAGGGCAAACGGGCCTCCGGTGGAAGATCCCCCGATCGGTCCTTCTTGCAGATTAAGGAGCACGCCGCCGCGCGTCAAACAGGCGGGCGGCGATCCGGCCTCCATTTCGCCCTCTACCGCGGGTCTTTCTACTCCCCCGATTGCCACTCCCCGGATTGAAAGATGCGTATCCCGGCGACGCCCGCCGCTCCCGCCTCGATGCAGGCAGCGGCGTTCTGGCGCGTGACACCGCCCAGCGCAAAAACCGGCATCGTTCCGGCGGCCCGGCAGGCTGCCTGCAGTGCCGCCAGGCCGACGCCGGGGAGAAATCCGGTACTGGAAGCTGAATGGCCCGGATCGGGGCGCAGCACCTTACCGAAGACCGGGGCGAAAAGGGCCATCGTTGCGCCAGCATCACGCGCCCGCTCTACATCCCCGACGGAATGGCAGGCAACGCTGACGATAGGCGGCTTACGGGTGCACCCGTCATAGAGACGCCGCAATTCGGCCGGGGTCAAGGCGCCCGTGCCCGGAAGATGAACGCCGTCCGCACCAGCGGCAAGCGCTACATCCGTGCGACGATTGATCAGAATTTTTGTGGGTGAATCGGGATTCACTCCGGCCTGCGCCTCGCGCACGGCAGCGATGATTCGGCGGGCAAGGATCTCCAGCGCGCCGGAGGATAACTGCGGTTCGCGGATCTGGATCACCTCCACTCCACCGGCAGCCCACTGTGAGGCGAGAGCTACGAGCGCATCGCCAGCGGTGTTGGCGTCCGGGGAGAGACTCATGGTGTCCGTGATGGCGTAAAGCCTCATGGAACGAGTGTACGGCGGAAGAAACAGCAAGACAGGTTCAAAACGGCAGGTTCAAAACGGAGGAGAGCCTTTGTCATCCAGAGCGACCCGCCCATTGCTTGTCATCCTGAGCGAGGCGAAGGACCTGTTTCCCTGCCCCGTATCGAAGAACGGGAGCGCCGCGCCACGAAACTGAAAGACGCGGAGGAGGCGGGCACAAAACCCGGCTCCTCCGCGTCTTTTCTATCGATAGCTGCGCTGGTAGGTATGCGACAGGCGGTCGTGCCAGCCGAGGCCGTCTTCATCAAACATTGCCCAGGCAAACCCCATGCCCAGCGTGCAGGCTGAGAGGAAAAGGGCCGCGATGCGATGCTGCATCTGGCGCCGCCCGGGATTCTCATCTTCAAATGTGCAGAGTGCAATGCGGGCATACCGCATCCCCGGAGTGCTCTCCGAGAAGGTGAAGAACAGGAATTGATACAGCAGGAAGAAAAAGACCAGAGCGCCAGCGGCAGCGATGAGAGCGGGCTTGCCGGTAGGAGGATGAGCCGTGCAGGCCACAAAGACAGCCACGAATGCCAGGAAGGCCAGGCTGGCAAGGGATACATCCACCAACCCCGCCATGAGGCGGTCTTCGAGGGGAGCCGCGTTCAAAGGCAGGTCCCGGTAATTTGCGAGTTGAGGATCGGGCTCGCGATCCTCTGCCGCGTCCAGGCGGATAGAGGACCACTCCGGCATCACGTGCTCGACCTCTGGAGTTGTCGAAATAGCCTCGGAGTCGACCTCGAAAATTCTTAGCTGCGGCGCTTCCGCCTGAGTCTCCTCGCGGAGAGGGCCTTCCGCAAGCCGGGGCCGTGCCTTGCGCGGAGCGACCAGTTCGCGGGGAAACTCGATCAGATTTCCGGCAATAGGCTCGACCGGCTCGATGGTCGCCTCTGCAAAGAGGTCGATGCCGCGATCCATGGTTTCGTTTTTGTGCGCGGCCGCAGAGACACCAGATTGAAGCGCCCCAGTCTCACGTGCCCCAGCTTCACGTACACCAGTTTCGCGTGCCCGAGCTTCACGCACTCCAGTTTCGCGCACCGCAGTCTCGCGCACTGCAGCAGTGGTCGCCGCAGGGGCACTGGGTTTTGCTGCAACCGCTGCAGGCGGCTCTGGAATCAGTTCCTTCTCCATGCCGTCCAGGACAGCCTGTGCAGCGGCCCTCGCTTCGCGCGCAGCAGCTTCCGCAACACGAGCAGCGGTATGAGCCTCCTGCGCCAGCAGTTCGCTGTAGGAGGGAGCCTTGGCATAGCGGGCCGCAACGCGAGCAGCCACCTGGGCAGAGCGAGACGCGCCTCCTTCCGCCTCCAGTGGGAGGCTGGCTTGCTCCTCAGCCTTGTAAGTACGCCGTGTGCGATGTGCGGCCAGCCGCTCGTTCACCTCTTGCTTCCACGACGGGACCGCCTCTGGGGAATCCGACCGCAAACTTGAAGTAGTACTCAACTGAAATCCTCATTTTCCTGGAGATCCCTGCACGCGCCATTCGGCCCGCGACGAAACTCCGTGCGTCTCTTGATGGTTGTCGTCAGTGGCGAGGATAGGAGGTAGCGGACGGACGGGCTCCCACTCATTGGCACTGCTCCAATAAGGGCGAGAGTACGTACTTGATTTGAAGCCAGAGCGATGAGCGTTCCTCCGCTGGACCTCGGCTCTTTGATATCCTAGCCTCGCCCCAGGTGATGAACATCCACACCTTTTTGTGTATCACGCTGTTGTTCCTGTGTCATCCGCTGCTTTGGTCGCAGCAGTTAACGAAGGAGTTTCCCCAGAGCACCGCTGGGACAACAACCTCCGCAGACGCCCCCGGCCAGCCGCAGGAAAACGCAGACGCGACCCCTCTCCCTGACGCCCCCAGCGCCAGCCACATCCCTGTTGCCGAACCTGAAGCCGTCGGCCCCACAGGAGTGCCGGTGCGCATCCGCGCCAACGAGCAAAAGAAGCAGGGAGACAACTGGTCGCTCACCGGCGAGGTGGTCATCGAGTATCGCGACTACATCCTGCGTGCCGACCGCATCCACTACAACGCCGAAACCGAACAGGCAGAGGCGGAAGGGCATGTGCAGGTGGAAGGCGGACCGGACGACGAGCTGATCAACGCCAGCCACGGTACCGTCAATTTCGATCAGCAGACCGGGCATTTCTATGACGTGATTGGAACCATAGGGGTCCGCCACTCGGGACACAAATCGGTCTATACCAGCGCCAATCCCTTTCTTTTTACCGGTAAAGAGGTCATCAAGACAGGGCCGCGCGGCTATAGGGTTATCGACGGCTCCATGACCTCTTGCCGTCTGCCCAAGCCGGATTGGCGCCTGCTGGCAAAAGAGATCTCCGTGGAAGAGGACCAGGCGCGAGCCGTCAACACCACATTTCGTCTGCTCGGCATCCCCGTTTTTTTCCTGCCATACGTTACGCATCCGGTGAGCACCACCGGGCGGCAGAGCGGATTTCTGATTCCTACGTTTGGAACCTCCACGACGAAGGGCACCATCCTCGGCGAATCCATCTTCTGGGCCATCAACCGCAACACGGATCTGACGCTGGGGTCGGAGTACTACAGCAAGCGCGGATGGGCGCCGAACGGGCAATTCCGCTACCGGGGATTTGATCGGAACTTCTTCACGCTGCGCTTTCACTCCATGCTGGATCGATCGCCAGAGATCAAGAATCAAGGCGGACTCGACATGATGGTGAGCGGCCGGCGCGATTTCAGCGAGCACAGCCGTGCCGTCACCAACATCGAATACCTCAGCTCCTACATTTACCGCCAGGCATTTACGGAGACCTTCGCCAACGCGGTGAACTCGGAAGTGAAGTCGAACTCCTTCCTGGTGCACTCCAGCAACGGCCGCAGCGCGAGCGTAAATTTCGACCGCTATCAAAGCTTCCAGAGTACGGCACCGGGAGACGAGATCCGAATCCTGCATCTCCCCAGCCTCCGGTATGAAGCCGTAGACGAGCCGCTTGGACGCACGCCCTTCTACTGGGGACTGACGACCTCGCTGGCCGGGCTGTCGCGCGCAGAGCCCAGCTTCCAGACCTCGCACGAGGTAGGCCGGCTGGATATTTATCCGCACGTCTCGCTCCCCATGCATTTTGATGGATGGACCCTCAGACCCCAGGTGGGGATACGAAACACCTTTTACTCCAAGAGCCAACGGCCGGGCACAGTTCCAACGGAGCGCGGCGCAACCCTGAATCGCCTGGACCTGGAAGCCGGAATGGAAATTCGTCCGCCGGTATTGGAGCGGGATTTTACCTCGGGATGGCTGGTGAGCGCGCTCCACCGCGAGATTCGGCACACGATTGAGCCCGTCGTGCAGTACAACTTTGTCGGCGGCATCGACAATTTCCACTCCACCCTGCGCTTTGACGACACCGACATAGCCAGCGACACCAACGAAGTAGCCTATTCGCTGACGCAGCGATTCTTTACCCGCACCACGACCAGCACACCATGCGCCCCTGCCACCGGGAAGGATCCCGGGACAAATCCAGAGAACTGCGGCCAAAGCTCGCGCGAATGGATCACGTGGAAGGTGGGGCAGAAATACTTCATCGATCCCAACTTCGGCGGCGCGCTTACGCCGGGCCAGAGAAACCTGCTGGCGACGACGCTCGATCTGACAGGAGTCGCCTTCCTTGTGTATCCGCGCGATATCTCGCCGGTCATCTCGCGGCTGAGAGCGCGCACTACCGAGCACACAGATCTGGAATGGGATCTCGACTACGACACGCGCGCCGGACGCGTCGAATCGAGCAACATCTTTGCCGACTACCGCTCGGGGAATCTTGTCGCCGGCGTCGGGCATGCACGGCTCAACGCGCCGGAACAGGCAAACGTGATCCCCGGAAAGGCAACTCCGCGAAACACGACCTCAGGCTATGCAACCTCAGGAAATGCGGCCTCAGGATCGGTGGCGACGGTATCCAACTTCAACCAGCTTCGAGTCTTTGCAGGCTATGGAAGCCTTGCCCGCAAGGGACTGAACCTGGCAGGAAACATGGGCTATGACTTCGCCCAGAATGCACTGGAGTATGTAGGCGCGCAGACTACCTACAACTGGGATTGCTGCGGTCTCAGCTTCGAGTACAACCGCTTTGCGCTTGGTTCGGTACGCACGGAAAACCAGTATCGCTTCAACTTCTCGCTAGCCGGCGTGGGCACGGCAGGAAATCTGCGGCGTGCGGAACGGCTCTTCTAGCGTGGCGCCTTCAAAGTTCGCAGCATCCTGCAAGGGTGCCTGGGGTAGATAATCAGCACAGCACGCATTCCTTGAGGTAGTCATGAGCCATCGTTCTTCGCTCCCATTGCGATTCCTTCTCTTCGTGCTCGCCGTGCTCCCCCTTGCCGCAGCCAATTCGGCGCAGGCGCAAGCCGCCACACACAACCATGCAATGTATCAGGAGTCGACCAGCCTGCCTGCGACAGAGCGCGATGCTGTAATTTCCCCCGAGGAGTTGGTCAAGCTCCTCCGCCTTCCCAAAGATCAGCAGCCTCTCATCCTCAATGTAGGACCGCATCTGCTCTATGCCCAGGCACATATTCCCGGTGCGGAGTACATCGCCGCGGGATCCAGCCCGGCAGCAAAGGAAATGCTGACGAAGCGCGTGCAGAGTCTGCCCCACGGAAGGTCCGTCGTTCTCTATTGCGGCTGCTGCCCGTGGAGCCGCTGTCCAAATATTCATCCTGCCTACGAAGCCTTGCGCTCGGCGGGTTTTACCAAGGTGAATATGCTCTACATTGCCGATAACTTTGGCGCAAACTGGGTAGACAAGGGCTACCCGATAGCGAAGGGCGAGTAAGATGCTCCGGCCGTATCGCACCTGGAGCTGGATAACGATCAGCCTCTTCTCCATTGGCCTGGGATTCGGTGTCCATGCAATCGGGCATGCCGGGGAGCATCCACGCCAGCCGCTGCCAAGCAACGCCAGCGCGAAGGCAGAGCATCCGATAGCTCCCGATTTTTCGCTCCCGGATCTAAAGGGTCGTCCTATCCGGCTGAGCAGCTTTCGCGGCAAGGTCGTCATACTGGATTACTGGGCCACATGGTGCGCTCCATGCAAGGTCGAGACTCCCCACCTGATCGAGTTGCAGAAAAAATATGGCGCGGATGGGCTGCAGATTATCGGCATCTCCATGGACGACGGGCCGGAGCCTGTGCGGACCTTCGCAAAGCAGCAGGCAATCAACTACCCCATCGCGATGGGCTCGGCGAAGGTAGCGGAAGCCTATGGCGGAGTCCTCGGTTTGCCCGTGGCCTTCCTCATCGACCGCCAGGGACGCATCCAAAAGAAGCTGGCAGGCAGTGCAGCAATGCCGTCTTTAGAAGGCGATGTTCAGAGGCTGTTACGGCAGCGTTAGAGGCTGCCGCTGTTGGGTGGGCAGCCTCGTCTACTTCTCTGCACTCGATCCGTCGAATAGCTGAAACTCGCGGATCGATGCTTCCGCAGTCGTGGAGAGCAGATTGAGTCGAACTCGTTGGACCGTGACTGGCGGAAAGATGTCGATCTTCTTATGGCCGATGGTCTGCGCTTCTACAATGCGCTTCCACGTGCCGTGATCGTAGATCTCGATCGCATACTTCTGCACTCTTTGCCCGTCGTTCAGCCACTCCATCGTCAGCGCTCGATCAAACTTCACCGGATGAGCAAATTGAACTTCCAGTGTGGCGTGGTGCGAGCCGGCGGGAGCTGTCCAGAAGGTATCGGGATCATTGTCCAGCGCCTCATCGGTCTCTCCGCGAGATTGGCGTTCGAGGGCAAGATTGTGCGAGTACAGCCGATGAATCGCCTCGCCAAATTCACGCAGGCGTGCCACGTCCGCCTGGGGAAGGCGTCCCGTGTTATCCGGTGCGAGGCCTAACAGGAGCTGGCCTCCGCGGCCTACGGTCTTGTTGTAGGTGTCCACCAGTTCGGGAACACTCTTCAGGCTGGCTTCATCGTTCGCATGCCAGAACCAGTGCAGCTTATGCAGCGGAGTATCGGCCTCGACTGGACGCCAGCGCAGATAGCCGGCACGATCCACGACGTTCCAGTTCTCGCCGCGAACGGTGCCGCTCTCATTGCCCACCCAGCGCAGATCGGCGAAACGGAAGAGGGATACATCCGCAAAGACCAGCGTATTGGGCTGATAGGTGCGCAGCTTTTCAATGATGCGCGCGAAATCATACGTACGGCCGCCGCTGCCCGCGCCATCCAGCCAGAACTCAACCAGGTCGCCATAGTTTGCCGCCAGCTCCTCCAACTGCTTGAGGTAGTACTGGTCATAGGCCTTCGCGTCGGGATAGCGAGGATCGTGGCGATCCCATGGCGAGAGATACACGCCAAACTTCAAGCCGCTTTGCCGTGCAGCATCCGAGGCTTCGCGGACCAGGTCGCCCTTTCCGTTCTTCCAGGGGCTGCTCTTCACGCTATATTCGGTTTCGGAAGATGGCCAGAGGCAGAAGCCATCGTGGTGCTTCGCCACCAGAATCGCGTATTTCGCGCCACCTGCCCGCGCAGCCTCCATCCATTGCGCGGTGTCAACGTTGGAGGGCTGGAAGACCTTTGGATCGGCGGTTCCGTCGCCCCATTCGCGATCAAGAAAGGTATTCGTGCCGAAGTGAAACAGGACTCCGATTTCCAGATCCTGCCAGGCCACTTGCTGCGGCGTCGGTTTGATGTCGGAAAAATTCTGCGAAAGAGCAGTCACTCCGCAGAGAGCGGCGAACAGCAGCGGCAATGCGCGACGAATGTGTCTGGTCATAATGTGTCTGGTTGGGTCTTGTCTCGTCAGGCCCGGCTTGTTCAGGTGCATCAAGAAATTACCCCTCTTCACGCTCACATACCATCAGGCCCGCGCAGCGGATTTACCGGCATCTCTTGCGGGAAAGCAGTGACGAGGAGCGAACATGGGCAGATCTTTCCTGCCAGGGTGCAGCGACAGCACCGCACATCGCCAGCCGCAGATCGCCAGCCGTTGTCACAAGGGCTTAAAGTGAAAGCGCGTCAAGTATATCGCAGTGACTCTGCAGGGACTGGCATCCTCGAAATAGCATGAATCCTGCCGTGCAGAGACCCCGGAAGTGGCGCGGAATGCGATAATCGTGTACATCCACGAAAGGCGGCTTGCTTGTTTCGTACCCGAATCCTTTTTTGCTCTCTGATTGCGATGCTTGCGATGCTCGCAGGCGGCTGCAGAGCGCAGACGACGAATGCGATCGACGCGCAATTGAATCGGCGCATTGAAATCCTGGTGCGCAGCCAGTTTCCCGTGCCTGCGGGCTACACCATCTCGGTTGGCGCACGCAGCAAGAGCGACTTTGCCGGCTACGACACTGTACCTGTCACCTTCCAGCGCGGCGACCATAAGAGCACGGTGAACTTCCTGCTCTCGACGGACAACAAGACCCTGGCGCGGCTGGAGAAGTTCGACATCAGCAAGGACCCGGCAGATGCAGTCTCCTATGCGAACCGGCCGGTGCGCGGGAACCCCGCGGCCAAGGTGGTGATCGTGAACTTCGACGATCTGGAGTGCCCCTACTGCGCCAAGATGCATGAGGAGCTCTTCCCCAGCCTGCTGGACCGCTACAAGGGCCTGGTCCGCGTGGTCTACAAGGATTTTCCGTTGACCGAGATCCACCCCTGGGCGATGCATGCCGCGGTAAACAGCAATTGCCTGGCGGAGCAGAGCGGCACAGCGTATTGGAACTACGTCGATTACCTGCACGCGAACGGAGCCGAGGTGAACGGCGCGCAGCGTGACCCGGAGGCGGCAAAAGCAACGCTGGATCGGCTGGCGCGGGAAGAAGGCCAGCGAAGCAAGCTGGATGCCACCAAACTGAATGCCTGCATAACCAAACAGGACGAGACGCCGGTACGCGCTTCGATGAAGGAAGGCGAGGCTCTCAGCGTGGATGGCACACCAACACTCTTTATTAACGGAGAGCGGATTGGCGGAGCGGTCCCGCCAGATGTAGTATGGGCTGCCGTAGACCGGGCGCTGGCGGGAGCGGGCATCCAGCCACCAGCACCGGCAGCAGTACAGACGAAGGAAGCAGCACCAGTCAACAAATAGCTGCTCTCCCGTAGAATACAGACTGCAAGATTTTCAGAGCCGGACGCAGAATATAGCCAAGGATTGAGCATCGCGAATCCCGCGCAGCAAAAGCTGCCAACGGATCTCTGAAGGAGAAAACTGTTGCAACCCCAATTCGATCGCACGCATAGTTTTGTTCCGCCAGCCTCTATACTTCCTCGCAAACTTCAGGGACTCGCTTCTCTCGTCGGCCTCTTCGCTCTTTGCGGAGCAGCCGGAATTGGTTGCAACCGCGCGCACTCGCCCGACGTGATGGCGACCGTGAATGGTCACGCGATTCTAAGGTCGGAGGTGGAGAAGTATTACCGCAACGGCCTTGGGGAGTCGCAGCAGGAGCCTCCGGCGGAGCAGGCGGATAATGCCCGGCTGAGCATTCTGCGGCAGTTGATGGACGATGAGATTGTGCAGCAGCGTGCGGCCAAGCTCAACCTGGTGGCAACCGACGAAGAGGTGGACGCCAAACTCGCTGAGGTTAAATCTCCGTACACACAGGAAGAATTCAATCAGCGATTGAAGGCGAAGAACATTACCATCGACGACCTGCGGCATGACCTGCGCCGCTCGCTGACGACCGACAAGCTGCTGAACAAGGAGATCAACTCCAAGATCAACATCACCGACGCCGATATCAGCAATTACTACAAAGCACACAAGGTGGAGTTCAACGACCTCGAGCCGAAATACCGGCTGTCGCAGATTGTCGTCACCTCCATACCGAGCCAGCAGGCGGTCAATCTGCAGAACTCAAAGGCTACCAACGAAGCCGAGGCACGCAAGAAGATCGAATCGCTGCATAACCGGCTGGAGAGCGGCGAGGATTTCGGTGCGCTTGCCGCGAACTTCTCCGAGCAGCCGAATACCGCCAGCAACGGCGGCGACATGGGCTTTGTACCCGAATCGCAACTGCATGCGGATGCGAACGTCTACAACAGCATCAGCAAGCTTAAGCCCGGCCAGATTACCGAGATCATGCCAATTTATGAGGGCGACGGCTCCAAGCGGATCTTCGGTTATGCCATCTACAAGCTCATCTCAAAGGATCCAGCCGGCCAGCGCGAACTGAACGATCCGCGCGTGCAACAGGCAATACGCCAGCAGTTGCGGGATGGCCGCGCCCAGTTGTTGAAGAATGCCTACTACGAGATGCTGCACGATCAGGCACACGTGCAGAACTACTTCGCGGAAGAGATCTTCAAGAGGTCGCAGTAGTCCGGCTGTTCCACTGACCCGGGCTGCCGGCACAATGAGGAAAGGAAGCGATTCCATGCTGCGCTTCGGCATCCTTGGCTTTGGGCATCATGCGGTGCTAAGGCTGATTCCTGCCTTTGCCGGCTCCCATGCCTGCGAATTGCGGGGGCTGTGGCGCCGCAATTCTGAAAAGGCACAGGAGAACGCCCGAGCCTTCGGGATTCCTCGCGTTTTTGCCACACCCACTGACTTATGCGCCTCTGCGGAGATTGACGCAGTCTTTGTGACATCGCCGGATGCGCTCCATCTGGAGCATGTCCTGCTTGCCATCCAGCATGGCAAGGCAGTGCTCTGCGAGAAGCCTCTCGGCATGAATACGGCCCAGGCGGAGGCGATGGTCAGCGCCGCACAGCAGGCTGGCGTGGTCTTCGGAGTCGCACAGAATTTCCGATATAACTCCAGCGTCCAACTGGCCCGGCAGTGGATCGCCGAAGGGCGCATCGGCAAGCCGCGACTCGCACACCTCCAATTCTGCTACGACGCCGAGCGTAGCCCCAGAGAGTGGATCTACGATCCGGCATTGGCTTGCGGCGGACCCATTGGCGACGTCGGCGTTCACTGCATCGATGCTCTCCGCTTCCTGCTCCAGGACGAGCCGATTGCAGTATCGACGATCGCCCGCAAAGACGGGCTCTCGGGAGATGTCGAATCGTCTGCCATCGTGTCCATGGAACTGGCAGGCGGAGCGATGGGCATGGTAAGCGTCACCACAAGGGCCGCCTATCGGTCTCTCTTTGCCGTCACAGGCGAGAGTGGAACGATTCTCTGCGAGAACGGATTGACGGTGGATCAGCCAGTCAACCTGGTACAGATACAAAGCGGGCGTGTCGTTGCAACGGAGCCCCTCTCCAACACCGACGCCTACAGCCAGATGCTGGATTCCTTTGCGAAGGCTGTCGCGCGGGAGGGCGCATATCTCGCTCCAGGTGAAGACGGTCTCATCAATCAGCGGTTGCTGGATGCAGCGTATGCTGCGTGGCGAACCGGTGCGCGGCAGTCGCTCGCTCGCTGAGCGAGCCCCCACGGCGCCCCTCACTCAACGATAGCCAGAGGCTGTCCGGAGGCGACCGTTGCTCCCGCCTGGACGAGAACGCGCACTACGCGTCCAGCCTTCGGCGCCTTGAGTTCATTCTGCATCTTCATCGCTTCAATCACGACGATTCCCTGCTGACCCGCGACCTCGTCTCCCTCCGCAGCCATAAGGCGCACAACGCGGCCCGGCATCGGCGCCTTGATGGAGACAGGGCCCGCGGCTGAAACACCCTTGCCAAGGCGAGATTTCAGGGAGCGGGGGTCCTCCAGCCGATACGGGTACCGATGGCCACCCAGGTGGATCGCCGACCCCGTGGCGTCCTCTTCTAACACGCAGCGATAGGCCTTTCCGTCGAGAAGGAGCGACAGCACGCCCGGGCGTAACAGACTCGCCTGCACCTCAATCTCTTTGCCGTCGAGCAGGACGCGATAGATGCCATCGTTGGGCCCCTTTTCCATTTGCACGGTTCTCAGTCTGCCCGCAAGCTCGATGTTGACCATCATGGTCGCAGGCCCTCCTGTCGGGCGATGGATTTCCATGCCGATAGTGTCGAGGCCGTGGTTGGCTCCGGCTCCGCGGCCAAGCTCTGGAAGATGGCTGCGGCAAGGGTCGCGGCCAATTCGTCGTCCTCGCGGGCTGGCTGCTGGAGCGTGTCCGTCAAGGGGCGAGACAGAAGCCGGTCAAGGGTTCCGGTATCGAAGCGGCCAGCGCGGAACTCCGGATCGTCCAGCACGGCGCGGAAGAGGCTGAGATTGGTTCGTATTCCGCAGATCGTATACTCCCCAAGTGCCCGCAGCATGCGCTGGATGGCGAGCTCGCGGGTCGGAGCATAAGCAATCAATTTCGAGAGCATCGGATCGTAGTCCATGGGCACAACCCAGCCCTCGTAGATGCCGCAATCCTCTCGAATACCAGGCCCCGATGGCTGGAGCAGTCGCGTGATTCTGCCTGGCGATGGGAAGAAGCCATTCTCCGGGTCCTCCGCGTACAGCCGGCATTCGATTGCATGGCCGCGCAGGCTCACATTCGACTGGGCAATCGGCAGCGGCTCTCCCTGGGCGATCCGGATCTGGAGTTGAACCAGGTCAAGCCCGGTCACCAGCTCCGTGACGGGATGCTCCACCTGAAGGCGAGTGTTCATCTCCAGAAAGTAGAAGTTGCCGCCCGCATCAAGGAGAAACTCGACCGTGCCGGCATTGGTATACCCAGCAGAGAGAGCCAGCCGCACTGCAGCTTCTCCCATTCGCCGCCGCAGATCCGGATCGACAACCGCCGAGGGTGCTTCTTCGAGGACCTTCTGATGGCGGCGCTGCAGAGAGCACTCTCGCTCCCCGAGATAGATGCAGTTGCCGTGCTCGTCAGCGAGTAGCTGGATCTCAATATGCCGCGGGCTCTCCACCAGCTTTTCCAGGTAGAGATCTCCGCAGGCAAAGGCCCGTTCCGCTTCACTCCTCGCGCCGCGGTAGGCCTCCGGCAACTCCAGCGGCGTAGCGACGGCGCGCATACCCTTGCCGCCTCCACCTGCAACTGCTTTGAGCATGACCGGATACCCGATGCTCTCCGCAACGCCGTATGCCTCTTCAACCGAGGCGAGCGCGGTAACCGTACCTGGGACACGAGGCAGACCTGCGGCATCCGCCGCCTGCCGCGCCCTCGTCTTGGAGCCCAGCTCCCGCATCGCCTCGGCGGCAGGCCCGATGAACTTGATGCCAGCGGCATGGCACGCCCCTGCAAAGTCCGCATTTTCCGAGAGGAATCCGTAGCCGGGATGAATGGCATCCGCACCGCATTGACGCGCGATTGCGAGAAGCAGGTCGCCGCACAGATAGGATTCGAGGGCTGGCGCGGGTCCCAGCCTGTAGGCTTCCTCCGCCTGAAGGACGTGCAGCGCGGCACGATCCGCATCCGAGTAGACGGCTACAGAGGGAATGCCGAGTTCCCGGGCAGCCCGCTGAATGCGAAGGGCAATCTCACCACGATTTGCAATCAGGATTTTGTGGATCGTCGGCACGGTGAGGAAGAATTCTACAGGAGTTTGCACCGAAATGCAGAAGCCTCCGGAGACCGGAGGCTTCTGCAGACTCTAGGAGATGGATTGCATCGAATTACTTGTTGTTGTCCATAACGATTCCGCCCGGCGTCTGTTCATTCTTCTTTTCTTCATTCGCCTTGCGGGTTCCCATCGACTTGTCGCGCCAGACTACTGCCTGGTCCAGGTCGGCCTTGCGAGCGGCATCGTTGCCACACTCAAGATCAGCCTTGCGGCGATAGGCGAGGTTGATATAGGACATTGCGTCGTCATAGGAGGGGCGGAGGTCGATCGCCTTCTGTAGATACTCAATTCCCTCGGTGACCAGCGCATTGTTCTGCTTTTGCAAGTCAGCGCAGGCGGCCTTCGGCAGTTTGGGATTGCCGTTGCCGTCATCCTGCATGCCAACGCTGGAAAGCAACTTCACCGCATTCCGGTATGCCAGGCGCCAATCGATGACACCCACCGAGTAGTGGGCCTCAGGATCGTTGGGGTCAACTTCGATGACTTTCTTCTGCCAGTCACGCGCATCGTCATACTTCTTGATATTGAAGTAAAGGGATGCGATACCCTTCAACGCGGTCAGGTCTTTCGGATCCTTGGTGAGAACCTCTTTGAATCCGTCAATGGCCAACTGGGCACTTTGCAGATTTTCAGGGGTTTCGAGATCCGGGACAACTTGTTGAGCATACGCCGTAGCCAGATAGAGCTTCGCCATAGGCAGGGTCGGATCTAGCTGTACAGCCTTCTGGAAATGGCCAATCGCCTCTTCATACTTCGCGTTCTTGTACGCTGAGACCCCTTTGTTGAGTTGGTCGCGGGCCTGAAGGCGATTGCACCCGGTCATAAAGGTCAGCAGTGACAGGACAGCCACCGCTAGCACCGGAAAACGTGCGATTCGTTTCATTCTGCTTCTCATCTCCTTCGATCGCCAGGCTGCGCCTAGCATCCTTGACGCTTACGGGCAGATAAACTATAAACTTTCCGCGCTGCGATTGTAATTGGTTTCTGCCCTCTGGCAATACCATAAGAAGAACCCAACAGAATCAGCGGCCAATTTACAACTCCCTGCCGCAGAAAACACGGCAGGGTCTTTACTGTCCAGCTTCAATCTTTGGTGTAATCAGTCCAATGTGGTCCACACCGGCACCATGGCCCATGTCGATCACTTCGGCAACGTCAGCAAAGTTCAGGTCGTCATCGCCCTTGACGAACATGACGCGTTCCGCACGGGTTGCAAAGATGGCCGTCAACTTTGACTCCAACTCTTGCTTGGCTACGTCGTCCTGATTGATCTTATAGCTCGGAGCGCCACCACCAGGACGATGAGCGATCTGAACGACAATGGTTCTGTCGTTGACCTGCTCGTTCTGGGGGTTCTTGGGCGGCTGGGGAACCAGCGCATCCAGCCCTTTCGGCGTAACCGGCGTGATGACCATGAAAATGATCAGCAGCACCAGTAGAACGTCGATCATCGGGGTGACATTGATATTGGAGTTCAGTCCACCCGGTCCAGTTCCACTTCCCATTGCCATAGGTGTATCCTCGTTTCCCGCGGCGGCTTAGATCCGCCACAATCGCGTCGCGCTATTTGGTTGTCGGTGATCCAGGAATCTGACGTTTTTCCGTGAGCAGACCAACCTGATCGACTCCCGCAGAACGAACGTTATCGATTGCTGTCGTCACCGCACCATAGTGTGCGCGTGCGTCCGCGCGAATGAAAATCTCTTTGTTCGTCTTATTTTCCAGCTTGTCACGTACTTTGCCGGTTAGATCGACAGGCGATACCTGATCCTGGCCAAGGTAAAAACGGCCATCGCGCGTAACAGCGACGACGATTGCATCTTCCTTGTCGGCATCCGGCATTGCCGTCGGATTGTTGGTCTTAGCGAGATCGACGCTGACCTTATTCTGGAGCATGGGCGTGATGACCATGAAAATGATCAGCAACACCAGCATGACGTCCACCATCGGAGTCACGTTGATATCCGAGTTGATCTTCTTTCCTTCGTTTCTCTTAACTATTGCCATGCCGCGCTCCGTAGATCGAGCTGTAAGTAGCCCTACGAATTCAACTTCGGATCTCCTGGCTCGCCTCCTGGCTGGATGGCCCTCTAAAACCATCCAGCCGAGGCGCAGGATTCCCGCTGTTGAGTGACAGAGTTTGAATGCCGCTTAGCGGCGGTGGCTCTGCTTGATGAAGTAGTCGATCAATTCGCTGGAGGAGTTATCCATTTCGACGTCAAACGCTTCCACCTTGCTGGTGAAGTAGTTGAACGTCATAACGGCGGGGATGGCGACCAGCAGGCCGAAGGCGGTGGTGACCAGAGCTTCCGAAATACCGCCGGCAACCGCGCCGATACCGGAAGTCTTCTGGGTGGCAATCGCCTGGAAGGCGTTCAAGATACCGACGACTGTTCCGAACAGACCGATAAACGGTGAGGTGGAACCGATCGTGGCCAGACCGCTGAGGCCCCTCTTCAGCTTCGCGTGAACGATGGCTTCAGAACGCTCGAGTGCGCGCTTGCTGGACTCGATCTGATCCTCGGTCACCGCTCCGCCGCTACCGTAGTTGCGGAACTCCTGCAGACCAGCGGTAACAACTTCGGCAAGGTGCGACTTCTTGTTCCGGTCAGCAACCTTGATGGCCTCGTCCAGCTTGCCTTCCTTAAGAGCACCGGCAACGCGGGGAGCGAATTCACGCGACTGCTTACGGGCGGCGCTGAAATAGAGCCAGCGGTCGATGATCACGGCCAACGACCAGATCGACATGACGAAGAGGATGATGACGACGCCCTTGGCCAGGGTGCCCATGTTGTGCCAGAGATCGAGAGGGCTGAAGCCTACCGTCTGCTGCTCCTGGAAAAACATGCCGAGAGCCGCGGGGTTTGCAACGAGGTGAGTGAGCTGAGCGAGAATCACTGATTCTTTCCTCCTAAGGAGTAACTACGTTATTCAGGTTACGCAAGAGTAGATGGAAGACCGCACCGCGTATATACCACGGAGAGGTCAGGTAGAAACAATCAACCACCAAGATTGAATACAACGTTCACCTGGGTCTCAACCTCGACCGGCTCACCATTGAGCAGGTAGGGCTTATACTTCCAGGTTCGAACAGCGTCCATTGCCGCCTGCTGCAACATGGGCGGCCCACTTACAACGTGCAAATTTTCGATGCTTCCAGTCTTTGAGATCGTCGCCTGGAGCACAACCGTTCCAGAGATGCGCGCTGCCTTTGCAATCGCCGGATACACTGGTGTGGTCTTGCTAAGCAGGTTGCCCTGCATAACACCGGAGGAGACTGCCATCTTCTTGGGAGGCGCGGCCTTAACGACCGTGGGCTTGGTCTCAATACCGCTCAGAATGCTGCCCATCGCGCCGCCACTTGCGCCCATACCTTCGCCCATGCCTGCAACACCGCCACCAACCGCCGGCGGCGCTTCAGAGCTGATCATCTTGATGGTTTTAGGAATCTTTGTTGGCGCAGTCAGAGCGTTGTTAACCATCTCCGAGACTGCCCGCACCTGGTGCACCTGGACTTGCGGGGGCGGCGGGGGTGGAGGCGGTGGGGGTGGAGGCGGTGCCACCAGCAGGGTCGCCATCGCCTGCTTCGGCAGTGCTTCTGGATAGATCAGGGGAATCAAGATCATGGTCGCAAGTACGGAACCATTCAGGACCAGGCCAACGATTGTGTAGTACTTGCTTTTCGTCTTGATTCTGCCGGTCGATTCTATCAGGCTGTCTTCAAACATGGCCTACCTCGGTGGAGCTAGCTTTGTATTTCTATATAGACACCGTGCCTACAACTTTTGATCCCGGCCCATGACGGATTCGAACTACTTTCTTTCAAAATCCGTCCGATTTTTTTTGCTTCAGGCCTTTGCGCGACGGGCAGCCGGCAACACTGCCGCTTTCCCGCGCGAAGCTCGCCAATTCTGGTACGCCACGAGCATGGGAGCAGCGACCGCAATCGAGGAATAGGTTCCGATAAGGATGCCTACCACCAAGGCGAAGGAGAAACCGTGCAGCACCTCTCCCCCGAACAGGTAGAGCGAGATAACTGTAAGGAACGTGAGCCCAGAGGTCAAGACCGTCCGGCTAAGCGTCTGATTAATGCTGCGGTTGACGACGTCTGCCAGGTTCTCGCGACGGGAGATGCGGAGATTTTCGCGGATACGGTCGAAGACGACGATCGTGTCGTTCATCGAGTAACCAATCAGGGTCAGAATGGCCGCGATCACCGTCAGGGTAATTTCCTTGTTGAACAAGCTGAAGAAGCCCACAGTGATCAGCGTGTCGTGGAAGACGGCGACGACGGCTGCCGCACCATAGATGAACTCAAACCGAAACCAGAGGTACACCAGCATGCCAGCCAGCGAATATAGGGCCGCAAGCATCGCCTGACGACGCAGCTGCGCACCTACCTGGGGGCCTACAATCTCCACATTCCGAACGGTAAACCCGGAGAGATAGCTGTCCTGCTTGAGCTGGGCAACAATCGCGGGGTCCGTCACCGAACTCAACTGGTCAATCGATCCAAGGAGCCCGCTGTGAGCCTTATCGCGATAGTCGAGCACAGCGTTCGCTGCCTGGACATAGCGCTTTTCCGAGTCTGGCGAAGTACCGAGATGCAGCGGATCTTTCTGCTGCAACAGGTCAGCAACCGCTCCACGGCTCGCGTTGTCGAGGTCGAGCTTGCCCTGATTTGCCGCTCCCGTCGGGGAGTAGTTCGTCTCCAGCGCCTGGACGATCGTTTGGCGGCCACTGTCCAACCGGGCCTCGCTGGTCTCTTTCTGGGCAAGCGCAATGATGACTTCATGGTTGGCGGCCTGGCCATATGCCTGGATACGGGCATCGTGGATGCCTGCGCGATCCGCAGTCGCGCGGATGCGGGCCAGATCAGGCTGCTGGTCAAATTTGACGTAGACCAGTGTTCCGCCGTGGAAGTCCACGCCGAGAGGAATGTGATGCCAGAAGAGCATCGACAGCACGCCGGCGATGCTGAAAACGAGCGAGAAGCCGAGGAAATACCACTTCTTCCCGAGCCAATCAATATTTACATCACGAAACAATTCCACTGAATTCCGCCTACTCCTCGAGCCGGGCCAACCCGGCCTCGTGCTCTAGATTTCTTTCTTGACGGCTTCGGCACTTCTTGGCGCTGCCTTTGCCAGCCGCGCCAATTCCTGAAAACAGGATGCCGCCGATAATCCTACTCCGCCGCGAGGACGCCTCGCCGGATGCCTGATACCAGGCATCAGATCGAGAGCGCTTCTCCCCGCGTGTGATGATTCACGTGCCAGTCAAAGATTACGCGCGAGACAAAGACCGCCGTAAAGAGGTTGGCCAGCAGACCGAAAGTGAGTGTGACAGCGAAGCCCTTGACCGGGCCACTGCCGAAGAGGAACAAGATAGCCGCCGAGACGATGGTGGTCACGTGCGTATCGATGATTGTGACCCAGGCATGCGCAAACCCCTGATCCACTGCCGCGGAGGGCGCCTTGCCCGCACGCAGTTCCTCGCGAATGCGCTCAAAGATCAGCACGTTGGAATCGACGCCCATACCAATCGTCAGGATGACTCCGGCAATTCCCGGCAGGGTCAGGGTAGACCCGCTGAAACCCATAAATCCAAGCAGGATTACAAGGTTCAGAAACAGAGCCAGATCCGCATTGATCCCCGCGCCCCGGTAATAGACGAGCATGAAGATCATGACGGCAAGCATGCCGATAATCGAAGCCAGCACGCCCTGGTGAATCGAATCCGCACCCAGCGACGGGCCAACGGTGCGCTCTTCCAGGTAGCGAATCGAAGCGGGCAGAGCGCCGGTACGCAGCATCAGCGAGAGATCGGCCGATTGCTCCTTGGTGAAACCGCCGGTAATGCGTCCCTGGTCGCGGATGGGCTGTTGAATGTTCGCCACTTCGCGCACGCGATTGTCGAGTACAACTCCAAGACGATTGCCGATATTGGCGCTGGTGAACTGATAGAAGCGCTCACCGGCTTCCCGCGTCAGGATGAAGGTGACATCCGGGCGCTGGTTCTCGTCGACCGAGGGCTGCGCATCGCGGAAGTCGCTTCCAGCTACTTCGGAGATGCGCTTGAGGATCCACACCTGGTCCGCCGTATCTCCACTGGAGACCATGCCGGAGCCGTGCATAATGACCTGATCCGGCGGGACGACTCCGCCGACAGATTGCAGCGCCGCTGCCTCATCGGGGAATGGGCCGCCCAGCACATGGTGAATCTCCAGCCGTGCCGTCGATTGAATAATCTCCTTGACGCGGCCGGGATCGTCGACGCCGGGCAGTTCGACAAGGATCTGATTCGACCCCAAACCGTATTCCTGAATGACCGGCTCGCTGACTCCCAGCTTGTCGATGCGCTCACGGATGGTCTCAATCGCCTGCTGTAGAGCGTGCTTCTGGATCGTCTGCAACTGGGAGAGCTTCATCGTGAGCGTCCAGGCGTTATCCGCGCTCGACGAGATGTCGTACTGATTGGAGTACTTTGCGTTCAGAGCGCTGCGAACGTCCCCGGCGCGGTCGGCGGGAGTCCCGAGAACCTGCACCGTCTCCGGATGCTTCGGATCGGGCTTGATAACGGAGCTGAAGGTCAGGCCCGACTGCTGCAGGTCCTGCTCGATGCGCTTCATCGTGTTATCGGTTTCGGCGTTCACGGCATCGTCCACCATCACCTGAAGAATGAGGTGAGTGCCGCCGCGAAGGTCGAGCCCCAGATGGATACGGTCGGTGAGCGCGGTCTTCCATGCCTTGCCATCTACGCCCTTGGGAATACCAAAGATGCCGAAGATGAACACAAGCAGGACTGCGAGAATCAGAAGTGCTTTGGTGCCTAGGTTCTTACTCATGGGAATCACAACCAGGGTGACCCGCCGGCGTCGAGCGGTCTTCGCTACTCGGACGGCAGGGCACGGTTACTTTACTTCCTCTTGTGTGGTGACGGATGCGATGGCGGTCTTCACGACCTCGATCTTGACATTGTCGGGAGGGATGCGAAGCTGGACGGCATCATCCTTGAGGGAAATGATGGTTCCCCGCAAGCCGCCCGTGGTCGTGACTTTATCCCCGGCCTTGAGGCTTCCCAGCATCTCCTGCCACTTCTTCTGGCGCTGCTGGTTGGGCCGAATCAGCATGAAATAGAACACAACAATAATAAGGACGAAGGGCAGGAAGGTCATGTACCCCTGCGCAGCGCCGGCAGCGAGAAATAGAGCAAGAAACGTCAACGCACAATCCTTCTCTTGAGTGCTCTGAGATGCCGAACGACTCAAACCACCTGAATGTTTTGTCTTCTGGGAAGGCCACTCCCGGGAATCAGCAAACGCGCTTGTCAGATTACTGCAGCAGCGATTGGTATTCCAGGAGGGCGGGGAGGAGGGCTGCTCAGTGTTGGGGAAATCCCCGGAGGGGAGAGCTCTAGGCACCGGCGATGAACCGGTATCCTAAATATGGCTGGTACCGTGGCCGAGGCCTCGATATCGTTTTCCACTAACTGGACGGGCCCAACTGCCTGCTTGCTTCCTTTCGACAGAGTACCGTTCAAGCCTTACTCACCGGGACGCGAATCTTCACGCGCGCGTACATCGGCCAGCAATGCAGGAAGGGTACCTATCGCAATAGCATCACGCACGCGCCGCATCGTGTCAAGGTAGAAGGCCAGATTGTGCAACGTATTCAGCACTGCCGACAGAGGTTCCTGGGCGGCCATCAAGTGGCGCAGGTAGGCTCGGGTATAGCGCCGGCAGACCATGCAGGAGCAGTTGGGATCGGCTGGCCCCTGATCTTCGGCGAAGGCCCGATTCTTGATATTCAGGCGCCCCTGAGAGGTGAAAAGCAGTCCATGACGGGCAGCGCGCGTGGGCAGAACGCAATCCATCATGTCGACGCCCATAGCCGCATACTCCACAATCTCCTCGGGATAGCCCACTCCCATCACGTAACAGGGCTTGTTCTCCGGTAGCAGGGGCAGGGTCTGTTCGATGATCTCCCGGGTAAGAGCTCGCGGTTCTCCTACACTCAGGCCGCCAATGGCGTAGCCGGGAAAGTCCATCTCCACCAGGCGTTCGGCGCACTCGCGGCGCAGATCGGGGTACATGCCGCCCTGGACAATGCCGAAGAGGCTCTGCGTCTGCCCGGGAAAGTCGGCGGCCCAGGGTGCTTCCTGGCAGTGCGCATCAAAATGGTCCTTGCTGCGGCGGGCCCAGCGCAGCGTCAGCTCCAGCGATGCCTGCGCCCGCGAGCGCTCAGCCGGGTACTCGGTGCACTCATCAAAGGCCATCACAATATCCGCGCCGAGGGCAATCTGCACATCCATCGAATGCTCCGGCGAAAAGAAGTGGGAGGAGCCGTCGAGGTGCGACCGAAAACGGACGCCTTCTTCGGTAACCTTCCGTAACTCATTGAGGCTAAAGACCTGAAAGCCCCCGGAGTCGGTGAGCAGGGCGTGCGGCCAGCTCATGAATTTGTGCAGCCCGCCCATCCGCCGGATGAGTTCGTGGCCCGGCCGCAGGTAGAGATGGTAGGTGTTGCCGAGGATGATCTCCGCCCCAAGCTCTTCCAACAAATGTTGAGGAACGGCTTTGACCGTTGCCACCGTACCCACGGGCATAAAGACGGGCGTCTCTACCTCCTGATGCGGCAGGGACATCGTGGCGCGGCGGGCTGGACCACCCATCGCATGAATCTGAAATTTAAGCGCCATTCCTTCTCATTGTACGGTGCTTATAGTACGGGGCTTATGGAATACGGCTGCTCACCGCTCCAGTTGACCGCTTCGCTCGCGCCAGATCAGCAGCAGTGCCAGGGCGATCGTCAAAACCACCGGTCCAAGCACCAGACCGGGAACGCCGAGCAGAGCGATGCCGCCAAGCACCGACAGGAATATCGGTATCGTGTGGAGGCGCAGCCGGGAGCCGACCAGGATGGGATAGAGCACATTGTCAATGGTGCTGACGACTAGGCTTCCCCAACCAGCCAGAATGACCGCTTTGACCCAGTGGTCGGCCAGCCCCAGATAAACAGCAACGGGAACCCAGACGAGAAAGGCTCCCAACCCTGGAATGAAGCTCAGCGCCAGCGTGACCATAGCCCAGAGAAAGGGCGCGGGGACGCCAAGGGCCCAGTAGGCCAGGCCCGCCAGAGTAGCCTGCACCGAGGCGACAACCAGCCTGCCCAGCACCGTGGCATAGATCGTATCGGCCACGCGCCCCAGCAGGTAATCCGTCTCGCGATCCTGAAGCGGCAGCAGCAGGCGAACCGCGGAGATGGCCTGTTGCCTGTCGCGATACAGGAAAAAGAGCAGGAAGAGCATGATCACAAGCTGGATCAAGGCTGCAAGCGAGTTGGACAACACCCTCCCCAGCCACGATGCCAGCATTGCCGTCGCAGACTGCGTGGCCTGCTCCAGATCCAGCTTTGCTGAAGTGTCGCGGAGAAGAGCCGTCACCGTCGGATGGTGGGCGAGAACGGTATCGACGGAGCGTTGTACCGATCCATCGCGAACGGCATTTGCTAAGGCAAGGGCATTCTGGCCAAGGCCGGCCAATACCGTCGAAACCGGCAGAACGATGATCAGCACCACGGCGACCAGGGCGATCGTGGCCGACAGCGTGGGACTGTGCAGCCGGCTCTTGAGCCAGTCGTAGGGCTTAGCGGTGACGGTTGCCAGAACGACCGCTCCCGTAATTCCCGCCAGAAAGGGATAAACGATGAGTGCGCAGACCAACAGGATTCCGAAGGTGAGCAGAAACAGAGAGGTATTCTTCCAGGTCGTTGTAGCATCCGCGCGTGTGGAGCGATCCGGCTCCATCAGCGTTCTGTTCCCTTGTGCTTCCGCTCTGTTCGCTTCATCGTTCACGCTGCAAACTCCCCTACAACAGAGGTCGCGTAGAACTGTATCACCGACCAGGAAGCTCCACCCTCAGACCGATCCTTCCGGTAACCGGCGTGCCCAGCGTCAGCACCGGCGTGCGGCCCACCTCAATTGCTCGATCCAGCATGTTCTCCACCCCGGCGAAGACTTCGAACCGGTGGCTATCCGCGCCGCCAAAGCTGCGGGAGAGGCTTGCATCCACGCGGAAGAACCCGTGAAGTAGAAAATGATTGGCATCATCGTCATATTGCCGCCCGGAGGCGCGAGCCTGCGCAGCAAGAGTCCCAAATCTGGAGGAGTGCAGAGTGGCCTGGAGCGTGGCCATGTTCCGTGGAACCTGTGGGATCCACTTGCCCTCAATCTGAGGCTGTTGCCGCGACTGCGTCACCGTGGCATCGGCAAACTGATATCCGCCGCCAACGGAGAGCCAGCTTCGCGGAGCCGTCTCAAAATCTACCGCCACGCCGCGGCTTTCGATCTGACCGAGGTTTTCGCGCTGCTTCACGATGGCCGTCGGAGTCGCGGAGAGCGTCAGAGCCGTGATGGGGCGATTCACCTGCGTCCAGAAGTAGCTGGCGCGGACAGTGGCTGCCGGGAAAGAGATCTGCGAGCCTGCTTCCCAGCCAGTCGCGCGCTCGGTGCGCAGCATCGGATTGGCGATGGTCAGCTCCTGCCCCACCTGCCCATTGCGGTAGAGCTCGTTCGGCGTTGGTGCCCGAAAGGCGCGAAAGCCAGAGGCAGTCAGCGCGAATCGCGGACCGATGCGCCGCAAGAGCCCCACGCGCGGATCGAAGACATCCTCGTCCAGCCGAGGGAGCGGGACATTGCTGGCAGGACTCTGACGGGCATCGAAGTTGCGGAAAAGATCCACGCGAGCGCCAGCCGTCAGCGTCCATTGTTTCGGCGTCCACAGCGCCTCGATGTAGGAGCTGCTCTGGCGCTGTCGTGCGCTGACGCTGGTTCGAAGCCGACTGGGGAAAGGCGTTTCGGTATCTTCGGCGCGAACGTCCCGCACCTCGCCACCCACCACCAGCACGAGCCTGTCGCCCAGCGTTTGCTGCCAGTGAGCCACGGCTCCCAGTTCGCTGGCCGGCGTTTGAGCCAGGCGCGTGAGCCTCTCCTGCATGCGGCTCGGCGAGATGGCCGAGAATGTCTGCCGAAAGTGCTCGGTGCTGCCGTAGAGGCGAAGTCCCAGCGTGCCGCCGCTCGAGTCGCTCCAATCCAGCCCGCCGGCATAGCGCCAGAGCCGCGTGCCGTTCTTCTGCAGCGGTGTGCCGTTATTGCGCGCCTCGTTCAATCCATTGCCGCGGACAAAGATCCTCATCGTTGCCGACTGATGCTCGATATCGACCAGGCCATTCTCCGCATTCAGGTTGGAGGCTGTATCGACAGGGCCGCGCACAGCAGGGGCCACCAGAATAAAGCCGTCGGTACGAAAGAGCCCGCCGCTCGCAAGAGCCGCCCACTTCTTGTACGTGCCCTGGCCCAGCGCGGCTGCTTCGCGGGTGTTCTGCCCACCATAGCTGGCGAGGAATGAGAGAGCATCGCGACCGGGGCGCACCGGGATCAGGTTCACCACGCCGCCAATGGCGCCGGAGCCATACAAACCCGATGCGCCGCCACGCACAACCTCCACGGACTGTATAGACAGCGTCGGCAGATCCTGCCAATGAATCCATCCTCCAAAGGGATCGTTCTGCGGCACATCGTCTGCAACCACCAGGGTCCTGCTGGCAGCGGTAGAGCCCAGGCCGCGCAGCGAGATTCCCTGCGAAGTTGGGTTGGCAACGCGGGAGCTGGAGCGACGAAACAACTCGACTCCCGCGACCTGCCGTAACTTGTCATCGAGGCTGAATGCGGCAGCCTGCCGGAGCGCGCCCGAGGTAAGAATCCGAACGCTGGCCGGGCTCTCCGCCACAGGAAGCGGAGTGCGATACGCGGTAACCGTGATGCTTTGTTGCGGGCCTGCTGCGTTCAGAACAACGCGAGGAGCATCTCCCGGCAGAAACGTAGCAGTAGCCGTTGCAAATGCCGGTGCCGCAAAGCGTAGCGGAACACCGGACGGCCCGGAGAAGTTGCCACCGGCATCGGTGGTCGCCACAAGGCCAGAGGGAGTGAAGATGGAGACGCCTGCCACGGGCCTTCCCTGTCGATCGACAACAACGCCGCTGACCCGTTGCTGCGCGACTGCGGGAAGAGCGCACCACAGCAGGATGGCGCACAGCAGCCAGACGACAAGGAGCAGCAATTTCAATCGTTGCGGCATCGGACTCCGGAACGCGACGTTACGCGACTCTGACGTTACGCGACTCTGCGGACTGCATCGATACGATTGGGACCTGCATCCGGCAGATCCTCCAGCAGCTTTTTAATGGTTACCCCGAGGATTGGATGCACCAGGGTCGGCGCTATCTCCGCCAGGGGCTGCAGCACAAACCTGCGCCGCGCAAGCTCGGGATGCGGAAGGTTCAGTTGAGGCGAGGCCAGCACAACATCGTCATAGAAGAGCAGGTCCAGGTCCAGGGTGCGTGGCCCCTTCGGAGTGGCCGTCAGGCGATCCCGGCCAAAGTCGAGCTCAAGAGCCAGCAGTCTCGTCAACAGCTCCTCCGCCGTCAACGAGGTCTCCAGCAGGAGCACAGCATTGACAAAGACTGGTTGCTCCGTGTTGCCTACAGGCTCCGTAATGTAGAGCGATGAGATCCGCTCGACATCGCCGAGCTTTTTGAGATCCTCTGCCGCGCGGCGCACAGTTTTCACGGGAGTGCCCCAGCGCGAAGCGACATTTGAACCGAGCGCAATGTAGGCAGAGTGCGTCACACTGTACCCATTTTCCTACGAGTGGCGGGAAAGCGCGAACGCAACATTCGTCTTGAACGCCTTCCGCAGCGCACTACGGAGGCATTCCACGATAGGATGCTTCCTATGCGTATTGCCTTTTTCGGCGGGAGTTTCGATCCGCCCCACTGCGGCCATCTGGCGATTGCGCGGGCCGCGATCGATCACCTGCAACTCGACCGCGTCCTGTTTGCGCCGGTAGGCACGCAGCCGTTGAAGCAGGAGTTGCCGCCAGCCGGATTTGACGATCGCCTCGCAATGGTTCGACTGGCTATTGGAGACGACCCCAGGCTGGGCGTCTCGCTTCTGGACGCACCGCGCGCCGACGGGCAGCCGAACTACACGCTGCGCACCCTGCACGAACTAAGGCAGACGCTCTCCCCCGAAGATGAGTTGTTCTGCCTCATCGGGGCTGACTCCTTCCTGACGCTCAAGGAGTGGCACGGAGCCGAGGATCTGCTCTTTGCCTGCGACTTCATAGTCGCTGGCAGACCAGGGTTTCTGCTGGATAACCTGGGAGCCGCTCTGCCGGAGGGAGTCCGCGTCCTCGGCACGCCAAAGCTCCTGGAGCCGGACTGCCTGTCGATCCTGCTCGAAAGCCCCTCCCAGCGGCGCTCGCATCTATACGTACTGCCGCATCTGAAGATAGACATCTCCGCCACCGAGATTCGCAATGCTCTGCGCGCGGCGACTGTCGATCCGCAAGGGAATGGGAACGGAATTCTGCCCGCTACGGTGATTGCCTACATCCGGGCGCATGGGCTTTATCGCCACGAATGAAAAGAAATCGCGGCGGAATGTCTGGCGTCCTGCAAGCTTCACAGGCTACGATGAGAGGTAGTCAGGAGAACAACCGAACCGAATGGCATCCCTTGAGACACGCCGCATGGTGCTAGCTGCCGCCGCAGCCTGTGAAGACAAAAAGGCCGTAGATACGCGCATCCTTGAGCTGGACCCGATAGACTCCGGGTTGACCGACTTCTTTCTCATCACCAGCGGAACCAATACGCGGCAGGTCGTCGCCATCGCCGATGAGATTGAATTCCGCCTGAAGCGGGAGTTCGGCGTCTACGCGAACTCCGTCGAAGGGCGCCGGGTGGGCGAGTGGGTGTTGCTGGATTACGTGGATTTTGTGGTCCACGTCTTCTTAACGGAGAAACGCGCCTTCTACGATATTGAGCGCCTGCGAAAGTCGGCAAAGCTCGTGGATCTGGAACAGCTGAAGGCAACGCTCAACGAAAAGGTAAAAGCTGTGCGGGAGAAGCGCCCAGCGAAGAAGGCTGCCCAAGCCGCTGCAAAGAAAGCAGCCGCGAAGAAGACAGCAGTAAAGAAAGTGGCAGCAAAGAAAGCAACTGCAGCGGTTACAAAAGAAAAGACCCCCGCGAAAAAGGCTGGAAAAGCAGCTCCTGCAAAGAGCGCAGCGCGAAAGACAGCCACAAAGAAAGCAACCGTGGCTGTAACAAAATCACCTGCGAAGAAGAAAGTCGCCTCAAAAAAGAAGGCCTAGACTGGAGGCGTGAGGATCGCTCTGCGCATCGCAGATCTCTCCACAACTCTCCCAGCAAACAACAGAAAGGGCGCTCTCACGAGCGCCCTTTCTGCGTTGTGCTGGCTTCGCGGCTCCGAAGTTAGAAGTTCAACTTCAAAGCGAATTGACCAAAGCGGCGCTCGTCGTTCGCACCACTGTTGTTCCCGATACCACCCTTGGAGCCGATGATCTGGGGTTGTCCAGTGACTGGATCGACGGTGCTGCTTGCATCGTTCAGGGCCTCTTGCAGGTAGAGGTTGTGATGATTGAGGAGATTGAATCCCTCCGCACGGAACTCAAGATTGACGCTCTCATGAATGGGAAATGTCTTGCTGAGAGACATATCAAAATTCCAGCCTCCGGGTCCGCGGAAAGCATTACGTGACGTCATAGTGGCAGGCCACGGTCCCCAATCGGAGATTCCCAGCAGGGCATCATTTCCCCACGAGTTGGCAAGAGGCAGCACACCGAGGACATAGGTGTTCGTTCCACCGCCGTTTTGCCCGTGCGGAATGGACTTGAACGTATGCTGCGGCACAACACCTGCCGCCGGAGTATAGCGTGCGACATTGTAACCGCTGGCGTTGTTGGTGGAGTCGTAGTAGGTAAACGGCGTACCACTGTGTACCTGGTAGATACCAGTTACCTGCCATCCTCCAACGACGTAGGTCGCCAAACCGTGATTCTTATAGGCCGGGGTCTGATAGATCGGGGCCAGAACGAAGCGATGACGGATATCGAGATCGCCGTTGCCACGGTCCATAGCGGGATTGAATGGATCTGTATATCCGAGGCTGAAAGCATTATTCGTCTCGGAGAAGGTGGTACTCAGATCGTCAATCTGGTGGGCAAATGTATAGTTGGCAGTCACCCCGAGTCCTGTGTGGCGAATGTTGGAGCTTTGGAACTGCACATTCGCGGCATGGTAGTAGGAGTCTCCACCTGCTCCACGGTTATTGATGTTCGAAAACTGGGGATCCAGGCGGGTAAGGGCCTTCTTCTGGGTAGCGGGGTCTAAGACGGGGTCGCCCAGCAGAACATTGCCACTGCCCACTCCATTGATGTTCTTGATGTCGTAGAGGTGAATTCCACGCGACGCGGCATACTGAACGGAGAGGACCATTCCAGTTCCCAACTCGTGGTCGATCGCAGCGCTGTAGAACTGAGTCTGGGCGGTGCGGATGTTCTGGTCAACGTTACGAAGACTGGTTGGCGGCAACGGGACACTGCCATTGGCACCACCCAGAGGGCCTGCGTTTGAACTTGTAACCCTCTGTTTGTCGTTCAGAACGATGACAGCATAGTTCGGAGGATTCTGAATCACATTAAAGGTGACGTTTCCGAAGTTGCGCTCATAGCTGATACCATAGCCGGCTCGGAGAGAGGTTCTCCCGTTGCCGAACACATCATAGGCAAGGCCGATACGCGGAGAGACGGTTCCATACTGCGGATTCCACAACGATTTAATCGGGCTGTTCGGTGTCGTATAGACATGCCCGTTGCGGATGTTCTGTGCAGTAAGGGTGTTATTGCCATAGTAGAAGTTGGAATCCAGATTTTTCTTGTTGTTGTGCTGGACACCGTAATATTCGTAGCGGACACCGTAGTTGACCGTGAGACGCGGCGTAGCCTTCCAGGCATCCTGGGCATAGACAGCCCAGTCATGGAAGCGGTCGCTGCGCGCGAAGGAGGGAGATGTTGCCGGAAGCGTGATCTCGCAGGCAGGCGTGGTAATGAGAGCCTTCGTGTATGGATTTCTCACACATGGCAACGCGCCTGCAGGATTGACCGCGGCCTGGAACTGGAAGAGATCACCGCTTGCCAGGTTCTTAATGCCCTGGGCTCTATTGTTCCCCAGCTGCTCGTTTGCCTGCGCATAAGCACCGTAGGCGCTATTGTCCTGAATATAGATAATTTGCGCCCCTACCTGCACAGCATGTTTGCCCTTGATGAAGCTCAGGTCCTCGTTGACCTGGACCGTGTTCTGCGGACCGCCGAATGGAAGCCCCCCGTTTGCCGGATTCGTGTCGTAGAAGCCGGGAAGCTGGATGGGATACGACGTACCAGGCACCTGTGCGTTGGACGAGAGAAATAGTGTCGGCACATTCTGGAGCTTATTGTCGTAGCCAAGAGCCGTGTTAAAGCGGCTGAAGCTGGCTTTCGTGTTGGCTGTAAAGTACGGCGTGAACAGGTGCGAGAGGTTGAGCAGGTAGGCCTGATTGCTGAGATTCTGCCCAACGTTGTACTGGGTATAGGGCGACGCAAACTGGCTGCCACTCAGGTCAACTTCGTGGTAGTCGACATAACGGAAGAATACCTGCGTCTTATCGGAGAGGCTGTAGTCTACGCGGCCCACAACGTTGTACGTATTCTGCGGAACACTGCCGCCAGCATTCTGGGGCGAGGTAAAGGGTACGGCGCCAAAAACGGGCGTTCCGTCGGGAATGCCGTCGATGTGGCCGATTGGGCAACCCGATGCACAGGAGCTATAGGTGCTGGAGAAGGTGAAGTTCTTTGATCCCGCATACTTCTGGAAATAGTCCTGAACATTGGGGGCGGCCAACGCGAGGAACTGGGGCGTCGGAACTCCGCTGGCGCCAACCGCCGCGCTGCGGACGCGAGTCCACTCTGTGCTGGCGAAGAAAAAGAGCTTGTTCCGCACGACCGGGCCACCCACCGCAAAACCAAACTGGTTGCGCGTGTACTGACCTTTCTTCAAACCCGACTGCGCGTTGGTCACCGTGTTCGCCGTATATGCGGACAACCGGTTAAACTCCCACGCATCTCCATGGAACGCATTGCTGCCGCTGCGGGTAGAAACGTTCACAATACCGCCGGAAGCGCGACCGTACTGGGGCTCGAAGTTGCTGGTGATAAGGCGGAACTCTTGAACCGCATCCATCGGAACGAAGATTCCGATCGAATCTCCAAATACGCTAACGTTCTCAACGCCATCCAGAAGAATTTCCGTCCCCGAAGAGCGTGCTCCATTGATGTTGAAGCCTGCGCCACGCGTGGTTGCATTCTGCGTATTGCCGTTCGCACGCGAGTCACCGCTCGTGGAACTATCGCCTGCAGAAATATTCCCTGAGAGGGCGACGAAATCATAGGGGTTGCGCGTAAGGCTTGGCAGTTGAGAAATCTGCTTTTGATCGACGACCTGGGAGAGCTCCTGAGTCTGCGTGTTGACCTGGGCGCCGCCCTCAGCAACAACCTCAACTTGGGTAGTAGTACCGCTCACCGAAAGCTTCGCGTCGACCGTGACTCTGCTTCCGACCGTGACCTGCGCCCGGACGGTATAGGGCTGGAAGTTGGAGGTTTGGATTGTGACCTGGTAGGTGGATGGCTGCAGACCGGTGACCAGATAGACGCCGGTGCTGGAGGTGGTTGTGGTGCGGACCGCATCAGTGCTCAAATTGGTGATGTTTACGGTGGCACCGGGGATAACCGCGCCGGACGAGTCCGACACTGTTCCAGAAATCTGTCCTGTCTCCTGCTGCGCGAGGGAAAGTCCAAGCGCCACAAAAGCGAATACAACGAGTCCCGTCAAAGAGCGAATTCCACGACGAATATCTGGGAAGTACATTGCTACATTCTCAGTAAACCCCATGTTGTACCCTTTCCTCTCGGCTTGTCCCACTAGCCCCGAGACACCACTCTGCTTTTTTTTGGCAAAACCCATTTTCAACCTTTCCTCTTGGCTGGCAGGTCGAGAAGCAAAAAGGAAGCGAATGAAGCACCCTGCAAAGAGACCACTCTGCCCCCAGCACTGGAGTATGCCCAGATTGAATTGCAATTCACGCGCCAAAGAGGACTGGAGTACGCATGGGAATGCAACCTATTGATAAGATTGGGGTAACTGAGAATTAACCCAATTAATACTCGCTGTTTACATGGGGACAATAATATGAAAATCCATAACATTCCAAAAAGAGAATATGGAAAGTGCCAGCCGTCACAGAATCTCCCGGATTTGGAGATTAGCCTTCACCGGGGCTTTGCACACCTGAGCGAGAGGTGGCCAAGCCAAAAAATTGGTTGGACGATGGACGGGGATAAGAAATGAATTAGATACGCCAAAAAGAGGCGGCCAGTTGGCCGCCCCTTTGGCGTTTGAAACTATCCAGTATCTCCGTCGCATTGGGAGGAGGCGTCGTCAGCAGCACCGGCCTAGAACGTGACCTTGCCCCCCAGCTGGAAGGTGCGCTTATTGGAGGTGTTGTATGCAGTCGACCCGAAAGAGCTGCCTGCATCCTCAATATAGGAATCGGGAGTTCCGAGGAATTCGTGGTTGATGACGTTGAAGCCATTCAGGTAAAGAAGCAGCGCGACCCCCTCCCGCAGCTTCGTCGTCTTCACGATGGCAGCATCGAGATTGTTATACGCCTGCCCTCGAACCGTGTTTCGTCCCACGCCAGGGTAGGGGTTCCCCACCAGGTTTGCGTAAGCCTGGTTGTTCCAAAGCCAGCGAACGTTGCCGGGTGAGGTGGGCTGGTTGAGATTGCCGTTTTGATCCGTCACGCCGTATGCGTAGTACCCGGTGCCGGCTGTGGTGAAGTTCTTCCCGGGATCGACCACGTAGATACCGACGGTGCCAATGGGGGCCTTGGGATTCGCGGACACGGGGCGGCAAACGTCATTCCCGATGCGTGCACCATTGAACTTGGGGTCGCAATAGCTCGTTGAGTTCAGCGCACTGCGGTCCCCGATAGCCGCGGAATAGAACTGGAATGGGCTCCAGGGTTGACCGCCGTTGTAGTCATACGCAGTGCTGACGGTGTAGCCGCCAAGGAGTTTGCCGATCCATCCGCCCTGATTCTTATAGAAAGGCAGCTCGTACACCGCGGCGACAGAGGCTACATGGGGGAACGAAATGGCTGCGACGCCGCGCTCCGCAGTATTTGTGTCCAGGGGATTCTGGGCATACGCAATCGCGTCAGCCCCCCCGCCGTTGCTATAGGCCTCATCGGCATTGTTGATTGCGCGACTGTAGGTATAACTCGTCGTTGTGGTGAGGCCGTGGAACGAGCGCGTCTTCAACTGGAGCTGGAGTGCGTTGTAGTTATTGAAAGCAGTATTGGCGCGAGTAATCACGTTGCCCTGGCCGCAATGCAGGCGGCCATCATCGAATCCGCCCGACTGGCAGAGCGAACTTGCCGCGATGCGCTGCGGGAAAGCGGTCGCGATATCCAATAGATAAGGATTGCCGTTGAGCGATTGGAAGTTCCCCACCGTATGGCTTCCTACATAGCTGGCGGAGAGGACACCCGCATTCCTTATGCCATATTCCACTCCCAGCAGATAGCTCTCGGTATAAGGATTCTTAAAGGTAGTGGTGTTGTTGGTCAGGCTGCGCGTGTTTGGATTGACGCCTCTCGGCAAGAGCGGCAAATTTAAGGCGCGCACGGCCGCACCCGATGTTCCGCTGGCAGGGAGACACTGGACCGATCCGCCATTGCATGTGATGGTGCCGGAGTTAATGACGGGAGCCGCGGTGGCTGAATTCAGAAACATGTTGTAGAAGGAGGGATCGAAGTTGATGCCAAACCCTCCGCGAACCACAAGATTCTTTACGCTGCCAGGATTGAAGGCAAAGCCGATTCTCGGCTGGAAATTCTTATAGTTCTGGTTGGTGAGCGGGTAGACGCGCTGCGCCAGCGGGAGCGTCGTCTCCCAGAAGGGATTGGAGCCGGTCTCCCGCTTCACCGTTTCGTCGTGCAGCAAGTTGACAGCCTGCTTGAAGAATTCCCAGCGCACTCCGAGATTCAGCGTCAGATAGGACGCGATGCGGTAATCGTCCTGAAGGTATAACGAGTAATCCGGCTCCGTGAATGGAATGACAGGATTGCCATCGCCCATGCTGAGCCTCCCCACTCCCTGCAGAAAGCTACTAAACGAGCCGAAGCTGTAACTGCCGTTGTAGTTGGGGAGAAAGACGTTCGGTGAGTTCTGATAGGTGAAGTCGCCACCGAAGCTGATGGTCTGCTTTCCATGCAGCCAACTGGCATTGTCCTGCACCTGGGTCACCTTGACCGTACGTCCTTGGGGGAAAGAGGCGCTGTAGCCGAAGCGGGCATACCCTCCCGAGATAGCCACCGAGGCGGTACATGCCGTCAGGTTTGTCGAGACGCAATGTGCCAGAGATCCACCCTGAAAATGGACCTTGCTCTGCTGGAAGCTATAGCGGATTTGATTCGACCAGGAAGCATTGAAGGAGTGAGTCCAGTCGGCTCCGATGGAATGCGTGATCGCGGGAACATCATAGAAGGCGCCGGTCGCAATGCTGGCAGCAGTACCGTTATTCGTATTGATCTGATTCTGATACATGTACCGCGCGAAGAGATGATCTCTCTCGCTCGGCTGCCAATCGAGGCGGCCCAGTTCCTCCTCATCGTTGTACTCGGAGACAACGAAGCGCTGGACGGCGGCAAATTCGACATTCGTATCGCTGACGCCACCGGGCCCCACAACGGTCTTGATCACCTGGGTGCCAGATACCGGTATCGGGTTCCCGGCCTTTACAGCATAGGGCCCAGCCAGGCTCAACGCCGCCACGGCCGGAGCATTGGGAAACTTTGCCTGTAGCTCCGCAAGGCCGGCAGGCGTGGGTGTCAGGGTCGAACCCGACGACGAGGGCGAAGCGCCATTCCGGGTCCTCTCCCAGTTTGTACCGCCGAAAAACCACAACTTGTTCTTGAGTATGGGGCCGCCGAAGGTACCGCCGTAGCGATTGTCCACGGTGCGGGGCACGACAGGAACCGAACAGCCGACAGCAGATGCATTTTGGCCCGGCAGGCAATAGCCGAAGAGCGGGCTCTTCTGGTCGTTGCTGAGCGAGCTCAGAAACGAACCGGTGTAGTACTCGAAGCCGCTTCCGTGGAACGCGTTGGTTCCGTTCTTCGTTACGTAATTCACGATCGCGCCCATGTTGCGGCCATATTGCGCGTTCAGATTACTGGAGATGATCTGCACTTCCTTGATAGCGTCCTGGTTGCCGAAGAAGAACTGCGAGCCACCGACCGAATTGTCGTTATTGGACTGTCCATCAATCTCAAAATTGTTTGAGCGGGAGCGCTGGCCATTGACCGAATAGTCGTCGCCATTGGAGTTCGAAAAAGACAGGTCATGGGCTTTCACAACGCCCGGGATGAACTCCATAACATTGTCCAACAGCCCGTTGAGCGGCAGGGTTGGCAGTTCCACGGTGCCAAAGGAGGATTGCACCTGAGCCTGCTGCGTCTCCAGGATCGCTGCTGCTTCATCGGATACCTGGACCGTGGTAGCGGCGCTCCCTATAGAAAGAACTTCGTTGCCGAGAGAGACCAGGCCGCCCGCGGTAACCGTGACATTCTCCATGTGCAACGGATTGAAGGAGGCCGCGGTAATGGTGATGCTATAGGTGCCGCTGGGTAGATTGCGCAGCGAAAATACGCCTTGTTCGGCCGATTTCGTTTGAAATCTTCCGCCGGTCGCTTGATCGATCGCAACGACCTCCGCGTTTGACACGACCGCATTTTGCTGGTCTGTCACGGTCCCGTTCACGGTACCGGTCGTGATCCCCTGAGCGTTCAGTTGCCTCCCACTCAAGAAGAGCGCAGATGCGAGCAGCAACGTGGCGACGAAGATTCCAATGCAGCGACGTGAATTCACGTGTAATCCTTCTGGGGGTAATAAACCAGATAATTTGCTGATGCAGTGATGATGATACTGTATGGCTCAGCAATCGTTAGAGTTGCTGATAATGTTCCTGCTTCTTATTCCGCTCCTGATTCTTTGTCCGCTACACTCCAAGCTGTGAAAATCCATATCGTCTCAATTGCCAACCGCACGCGGAGCGATGCCTTCGATGCGCTGACCAGGATCTATCTAGAGCGGTTGGTTCCGTATACGAAGGTTGAAGCGGCGGCGTTCCGCAATGAGCAGGCTTTTTTCGAGTGGGTGGAGCGGCAGCGGTCCAGAACCCCTCCCTTTCTTGCGTTGCTCGACAGCCGAGGGCGGCAAAATTCCTCGGAGCAGTTTGCCGAGTGGCTTGGCCGGCAGCGGGATTCCGGGATCCAGACGCTGGTGCTTGCTATCGGACCGGCGGACGGTTGGACGCAGGAGGCGCGGGCGAAGGCGGATGCGCTGCTTTCTCTGGGGGTGATGACCCTTCCGCATGAACTCGTTCGCGTCGTACTGGCCGAACAACTCTATCGTGCATTTACAATTCTCGCGGGGCATCCGTACCACAGCGGGCACTAGCCGGGCGATCCCCGGCGGAAGGGCTAAAGAGATGGCGGGAGCGCCGGCAGAGTCAAGGAAGGGCCTGATCCTGATCAACACCGGGCCGGGCAAGGGCAAGACAACCGCCGCCATGGGGACAGCCCTGCGCGCGGTGGGAAACGGAATGCGTGTCCTGATGCTGCAATTCCTCAAGGGCTCGTGGCATTACGGCGAGTTGGAGGCAGTGAAGGCCTTTGGCGACAACTTCGTCCTGAAGCAGATGGGACGCGGCTTCGTGAAGATTGGCGGCGCAGAGACCGATCCTGAGGATGTTCGCCTGGTGGAGCAGGCTTGGGAAGAGGCCCGGCGCGCGATTCTTTCCGGCGAGTGGGACATGGTGGTGCTGGACGAGATCAACTATGCCATCGGCTACGGCATGCTGGATCCGGCCAAGGTCGTAGAGACCTTAAAACAACGGCCGGAGATGGTACACGTTATCCTGACGGGGCGGAACGCGCATCCCTCCCTGGTGGAGATTGCGGATACGGTAACCGAGATGCGCCAGGTAAAGCACGCGTACGAGAGCGGGATTCTTGCTCAGCGCGGCATTGAATACTGAGCGCTGGCACAGGCTACGAAAGGGAGAGAATGTCCTGGTTTAAGCGGCAGGAAGCAGAAGTAGAAGGCTCGGGAGAGGCGTCGTTCGGCAACTCCGTGGATGCCTCGGGCGAGAAGCGGGTCAAAACCGAGGGCCTCTGGATCAAGTGCGATCGATGCCGCCAGATCATCTGGAAGGCGGACCTGGAGGCAAACCAGATGGTGTGCCCCAAATGCGAGCAGCACTTTCGCATCGGAGCCCGCCAGCGCATCGATCTCCTGCTCGATCCCGGCTACGAACTGGTCGATCTGGAGCTGCGATCGACAGATCCTCTGAAGTTTGTCGACGTGAAGCCCTATGCGGAGCGGCTGGAAAAGGCGCGCAAGGCCACCGGGCTCAACGACGCCATCGTGAACGCCATCGGCACCATGGGCCCGCACAAGGTGGTGCTGAGCGTGATGGAGTATGCCTTTATTGGAGGCAGCATGGGCGCCGTCGTGGGCGAGACGATTGCCCGCGCAATTGACCGCTCGCTTGCCACTCGCGATCCGCTGATCATCGTTGCCTCGTCGGGCGGGGCGCGCATGATGGAGGGAGTGGCGAGCCTGATGCAACTGGCCAAGATCTCCTCCGGACTGGGGCAAATGGACGACGCCCGTATTCCATACATCTCGGTGATGGCCGATCCCACGACAGGTGGTGTCACCGCAAGCTTCGCGATGCTGGGCGACCTGAATATCGCGGAACCCGGTGCTCTGATTGGCTTTGCCGGCCCGCGCGTGATTGAGCAGACGATTCGCCAGAAGCTTCCCGAGGGTTTCCAGCGGTCAGAGTTCCTGATGGAGCACGGGATGCTGGATGCGGTGGTAAAGCGCAAGGATATGAGGAACTACCTCATCCGCGCATTGGAGTTTCTGCAGCCGGACAAGGTTGCGCAGCCAATTGAGACCTCTACGACGATCTAAACTGAGCCCCTTATATCGATGACCTTTCTGAACGCAGCTTCGATCGTTGGCGGTTTGGCAATCGTGGTAAACGGGCTGCGCAGAAGGGCATGGTGGAGCGACGAGCCGGCAGAAGACGCCGCCCGCGAAAGACCCCGGCAGAAGCCCTGGATCTACATCGCATTCGGACTGGGGATCTTCGCCTGCGGCGTCTATGGGTTGTTTCAGACATAAGAAATCCGCCATTTGAAGGGCGGGAAGCCTTTCCCCATAGAAATTCGTGGACGGCTAGAATAGTGCTATGTCATACGCAGCGGCGGTCGATCATCTATTTGCGCTGAGTGGCGAGCTTCACACGGCTCCCGGTGCGACGCGCCACAAGTTTCGGCTTGAAGACATGCACGTGCTGATGAGTGCGCTCGGCGAGCCTCAGCTTCGCTTCCCTTCCATTTTGGTGGCCGGCACCAACGGCAAAGGATCGACCTGCGCCACGATGGCCAGCATTCTGAAGGCTGCGGGATACCGCACCGGGCTGTATACCTCGCCACATCTATCCCGCGTCAATGAGCGCATCCAGATCGACGGCGAGCCCATCCCGGACGCAAAATTTGCGGAGCGCTACTACCGCGTAGACGAGGCGGCCACGGCACTGGTCAGCCAGGGCAAGCTCAAGGATCTGCCCAGCTTCTTCGAGCGGATGACAGCAATCGCCTTTTTGACCTATGCCGAGGAGCACGTCGACCTGGCGGTGCTGGAAGTGGGCATGGGCGGACGCCTGGACGCGACCAATATCGTCGAGCCAATTGTCAGCGTTATCACCGATATCTCGCTCGATCATACGGAATGGCTGGGATCGACCATCACGGCGATTGCGCACGAGAAGGCTGGAATCATGCGGCGAAACGGGGTACTGGTGACGCTGCCGCAGCATCCGGAGGCGAACCAGGCAATCGGGGAAGACGCGACGGCGTTGAATGTGCGGGCGGTAAACGCGGCCCGGTATATTCCGGCGCGGCAGATCAGCACCGCGCGCAACCGGTACCCTATCGAGGTTCCGATCAGCGAGGCCCTGAACGGCGTGCTGGAAGTCGATTCGCCGCTCGCGGGAGTGCACCAGCAGCGCAACCTGGCGCTCGCGATTGCGACGATGGTAGAGATTCGTAACAGTAACGGTTACAAAATAGATTTACCGGCAATTGAGGCTGGCATTCGCACCACGCGCTGGCCCGGACGCCTCGAGCGCTTTGCCGGTAATAGCCTGCGGGCGGAGATTCTTGTCGATGTGGCTCACAATGCTGCCGGAACCTGGGCCTTGCGCTCGGCGCTTTCCTCGCTGGAAGAGGACGAACCCGGCAACATGGATCGAACCCTCGTCTTTGGCTGTCTTCGAGACAAGGCCGTGGCGGAGATGGCGCAGA
Source organism: Acidisarcina sp. (assembly GCA_035539175.1). NCBI lineage: Bacteria > Pseudomonadati > Acidobacteriota > Terriglobia > Terriglobales > Acidobacteriaceae > Acidisarcina > Acidisarcina sp. The sequence continues at coordinate 455,110 of DATLIY010000008.1, forward strand.
TTCTCTTTCCCCTCTTTGACCGCGTGATCCTGACGCAAGTGGACTCTCCCCGCGCGGCCACGCTGGCCGAAATGGAGCTCGCCGCGTCAGCCACCGGTGTCCCTTTTGAAACTGCGACCGATGCCCACGCGGCGCTGGATGCAGCTTTGCGGCAGACATCACCGAATGGCCATATCGTGGTCAGCGGCTCGATTTACCTGGTCGGCAAGATTCGCGACCTGATTCCCTCACTCGACGCGGAAGCCTCTCCCGCAAGGACAAGCGCATGATTCGTCGCCCCTCGCCGCTCCCACGCCGTTACCGAATCCTTTCGAACGCCGTGCAGGCTCCACTTTTTGGCCTGGCGACGATCGGCTTTGGTAGCCTGTCCATCGCCTCCTCCTTTCTGGACCGCGAGGGGCGGCTGCAACATCGAATTGCCCGCATCTGGGCAAAAACGACGATGGGCGTCAGCCTTTCCCCGGTGACGGTGATCGGTGAGGAGAATCTTCGCCGCGCGTCGGTTGCGGTCTATGCCTGCAACCACACGTCGTACATGGATACCCCGGTTCTCTTCAGCTCGCTTCCGTTCCAGTTTCGAATCCTCGCCAAGCAGCAGCTCTGGAAGGTTCCCTTTATCGGCTGGCATCTGAACCGGTCTGGTCAGATTCCGGTGGATAGCACGACACAGCGCTCCTCGATCACCAGCTTGAGCGCAGGAGTTCGTGCATTGAAGAGCGGAATGCCCCTGGTTGTATTTCCAGAAGGTGGACGAACGATGACCGGCCATCCTCAGGCTTTTCTCAGTGGCGCCGCTTACCTGGCGCTGCGGGCGCAGGTTCCTCTGGTGCCGATGGCTCTCGTCGATGTCTACGGGCTCCTGCCGATACACACCACGCAGTTCCATCCCCGCCCGGTGAAACTGGTTGTGGGGGAACCCATCGCCACCGAGGGACACACGACTCGCGAACTCGACGCGCTGAACAAGCGCCTCCGCGAGGAGGTTTGCCGCCTGTACTACAAGCATGGCGGCATGCCGAAACCCGTTGCCGCGCCGGCAGAGCTACCCGCAGCAGCGACGCAGCCAACTCCACTTGAGCCGACTCGATGAAATCTCCCCGCATAGCGCTTCCTCAACCCACCTCGTCGGCCGCTGAATACAATCAGCGGAGCTGGCCGCAATACGCGCACGCAATCCAGTCCTGTGGTGGTATCGCCGTCCCCATTCCTCTGGGAGAGAGTCAGGCAAACGTGGCCAGACTGATCAGCGGATGCAGCGGCATCCTGCTTCCCGGAAGCCCGGCAGACGTGAACCCCCAGAAATACAGCCAGCCCACCGAGGCGGAGACATCGCCCTCCGATCCAGACCGGGAGGCGGTCGACGAACTACTGTTGCAGGATGCCTTTAATCTCCGCAAGCCGATTCTCGGGATCTGCTATGGGCTGCAGGCGCTGAACGTCTGGCGCAACGGAACCTTGCGGCAGCATATCCAGAGTGGACTGCATAAACAGTCCAAGGTAGAGAACGCCCACCCGATCGCGCTCACTCCCGGATCGCATATCGCAAGTATTGGAGGGGACGCGCACCAGAATGGCGAGAAGACGTGGGTCAACTCCAGCCATCATCAATCGGTAGACATTCCCGGAGACGGGATGCAGGTTGTGGCTCTTTCTCCGGAAGACGGGGTGATTGAAGCGCTCGAATTGGCGCCCGGCTCCCAGTTCGTGCTCGGCGTGCAATGGCATCCGGAGCGCACCTTCGGCACAAACGCCCTTTCGCGGGCAATCTTCCAGTCCTTTGTGGACGCAGCCTCCGATTGGAAGCTGCAACCCATACAGGAATCGGTTGTTCCGGTGGCCTCTTGCCAGAAGTAATCCTGAACCAGCTGCTCTCTTCCGCCGGAATGGAGCCCCTCTCCCCGGCTCTGAGCGAGAAATTTGCCGCATACCAGCGCTTGCTGATGAAGTGGAACTCCAGGCTGAACCTCACTGCTATCCGCTCGGAGGAAGGCATTCTTCGCCGCCATTTTGTGGAGTGCATCTTCTGCGCCCGCCATCTCCCCGCTGGGATCTCTTCCCTGCTGGATTTTGGTTCGGGTGCGGGTTTTCCCGGACTTCCGATAGCCCTTTGCCGTCCGGAGATCTCCGTCACACTGGCCGAGTCCCAGACAAAGAAGTCGGCTTTCCTGCGGGAGGCGGTTCGGGTGCTCGGCCTGGGCACCGAGATCTATAGCGGACGGGTAGAGACTCTCCGCCTACGCTTCCAGGCGGTGGCCATGCGTGCCGTCGATAAGATGGAGGAGGCGATTCCCCTGGCGATTGAGCGGCTCTCCCCCAAGGGACTGCTGGCTCTGATGGCTAGCGAATCCAGCCATTTCCCTGACCAATATCCAGCGCTGGATTGGAGCGAAGCCATTCCGCTGCCCTATTCCGAGCAAAATGTTTTGTTGATGGCGCGGTTGCGGCGGTAGCTTCCCGCTCGCGATCGTTCCACGTGGAACACAAGAAAAGGACTTCTGCTTGTTCCACGTGGAACAACTACACTTCGTTCCACGTGGAACAATCGCCGCCAAACGATTCAATCTCAGTAGCAAAATCTCGAAAGTTTTCCACCGACAACCCAATTCCGGTCCTTCGGAAGTAATTCCGGGCCGGGTCCTAAAGGTAGTGGGGACAGGCAGTTCCGTTCGCGCCTTTGCCCCCGCCAAAAGTTCTCCACAGATCGGGCCGCGTTCTGCACAGCCTGCTTCCATTGCGGAACCGCCCGCCGCCGATTACTCTTTTGGCTCATGGCAAAAGTGTTGGCAATCGTAAATCAAAAAGGCGGCGTGGGAAAAACCACGACCGCGATCAACCTCTCCGCTGCCCTTGCACTTGAAGGATTGAAGTGTCTTCTGCTGGATTGCGATCCTCAGGCGAATACAACCGGAGGACTTGGCTTTGGCCGCGACGAGCAGCGGGCCTCAATGTATGACGTGCTGGTGGGCGACTCGTTAATGACCGACATCATCCTCCCCACCGAGATCGACACGCTCAAGATCGTCCCGGGCAGCAAGAACCTGATTGGCGCAAACGTCGAACTGGTACAGGCGGAGAACCGGTCAGAGCGCCTGCGAAACGCCCTCGCTCCAATCCGGGATCAGTATGACTTCATCATCATGGATTGCCCTCCGGCCCTCGACTTATTGACTCTAAACGCCTTAGTGGCTGCGGATCGCCTGCTGGTGCCCATGCAGGCAGAGTATTTCGCGCTGGAGGGCATCAGCGAACTGGTTAGTACACTGGAGCGGGTTCGCTCGGCCTTCAACCCTACGCTCGGCATTGAGGGCGTCCTCCTCACGATGTATGACGACAGGACGAATCTGGCGCAACAGGTGACGGAGAATCTTCGAGGCTTCTTTGGAGAGAAGCTGTTCAACACCGTGATTCCCCGAAACGTACGCCTGGCAGAGGCCCCCAGTCACGGAAAGCCGGTAGCAATCTACGATCCCCGCTCCCGGGGAGCGGAGAGTTACCGCACGCTGGCACTAGAGATCCTGACGCGCAATGGCATCAAGAGCCCGAAAAACCCGAAGCAGGAGAATGGGAAGGCTCAGGAAGTAAGGGTTCGTTTCTGGCCCTACGCCTAAGACGCACTCGGCAGGATCGCTTCGCTGGACGAAAACACACGATAGAACTACGAGAAGGAAACTACCCGGAATGAGTACCACCATTGACCATTCGAAACGTCGCGCATTGGGTAAAGGACTGGAGTCGCTCCTGCCCCGCGCAACCCCCCCAACTCCCGCGCCCGTAGCGCCTCCCCCGCCAGCACCCGCGCAGGAGAGCGGCAAGCCGCGTGAAATTGCCGTCGAGCTGATTGATAAGAACCCCTTCCAGACCCGCAGCCACTTCGACGAGCAGCAGCTTGCCGAACTGGCTGCGTCGATTGCCGCTACAGGAGTGGTCCAGCCGGTTGTGGTGCGCCCCCTGCCCAACGGCCGATTCCAGTTGATTGCCGGCGAACGGCGCTGGCTGGCGTCGCAGAAGGCAGGGAAGAGTGTGATTCCCGCCATACTGCGGCAGGTCTCCGACGAGCAGGCGATGGAGATGACCATTGTCGAGAACCTGCAACGCGCGGATCTGAACCCGATCGAGCAGGCTCGTGCCTATGACCGCCTAAGCCGCGACTTCAAGATGACGCAGGAGCAGATGGCCCAGCGCACAGGCAAGGACCGGGCATCGGTCTCGAACTTCCTGCGCCTGCTCAAGCTGCCCATCGAAGTGCAGGTGCAGGTGGAGAAGGCCGAGTTGAGCTTTGGGCATGCGCGCACGCTGCTGGCGCTTGAGTCGCCGGAAGCAATCCTGAAGGCGGCCAAGAAGGTGACGGCACTCTCCATGTCCGTCCGGCAAACAGAGAGCTATGTGCAGGGACTCCTGAACCCGGAAAAGAAGAAGGATGGCGAGGGGAAGCACGATCCGCCGCTGGACCCTAACGTGAAAGAGGCGCAGGACAAACTGCAGCGTTCGCTGGGGCTGAAGGTCCGCATTGAAGATAAAAATGGCCGGGGCCGGGTCGTGATCGAGTATGCGCGGCTGGAAGACTTCGATGCCCTGATGGAAGCAATTACCGGACGGTAGAGCCCGGGACCACCTGCTGGCCGGGCTGACAGCAGGTGGCCACCCACCCCCACCCTCCTCTGCTACACTTTCCCCACTTGTACAGGAGTCGATTCGATTTGCAGATGCGCCGGTATCCTGCTCCCTATTTGTCACAACTACTGTTACTTATCATGGAGACCGCGTCCACTCACTGCTCCACACATCGAAGCGAGGAGCGCCTGAAGTGAAGACTACGCCTGTGGGCAGCAGCCAGAGCGCCGACTTAAGAGCCAACCGGGAAGCCTGGTGGAGCAGAGCAACGCCGTTCGAATTCCGCCATCGTGTGGTGATCATCGCAATCCTGTACACACTCGGCTTTGGGGCCTTCTGGAACGTTCCCGTTGGCTCGGCAACCAGTCAAACAACGTGGCTCGTTCTTTCGTCGCTGCTGGCAAGCACTCATGCTCTTGGTCTCAGTTCTGCAACGATCTTTGTAACTGCGATGGCGCTTTGTTGCGGAATCATTGGAACCGCGCTGCGGGTGTGGGGCACGGCGCATCTGGGCGCAACCACAATGACGGACGGCGACATGCGCTCCCGCAGGATTGTCGCGTCAGGCCCTTATCGTCATATTCGCAATCCGCTATATCTGGGATCGTGGCTCCTGTCGATCCCGATCCTTCTGTTGATGCCGGTTGCAGGAGCAATCTTTGTGCTCGTGGGGCTGTCGATCTTCTTTCTGCGTCTGATCGCCAGGGAGGAATTCCACCTGGGCGAAAAGCTGGGAGAGAGCTACCTCTCCTACTGCACGCGCGTCCCCCGGCTTCTCCCCACGCTGGTTGGGGGCGTGTCTCCCATGGGCGCGCAACCGCGATGGATGCAGGCGCTCCCTGCCGAGTTCTTCGCGTTGAGCTTTACTGCGTGCTTTGCGATTCTCGCGTGGCGCTATAACGCACAGTTGCTGACCCGCTGTGTGCTTGTCTGTTTCGGACTCTCGCTGATTGTGCGAGCGATGCGGAAACCGCGGTAGAGTGCAAAAGAGAGGGAGAGGCGCTTGCCTTCGCCTCTCCCTTGCATGCTGCTACCAGCCCCCGGTCCGCCATGCAGCGGACGCGGGTATTGCAGATATCACTACTTCTTCGGCGGCGCGATGACGTCCTTAGCTGCCTTGGCGACGCGGAACTTGACGACGGTCTTCGCCTTGATCTTGATCGTTTCGCCGGTCTGCGGATTGCGGCCCAAGCGAGCCTTGCGCTCTGCCTTCACCAAACGGCCGAGTCCGGGAATGACGAATACGCCGTTCTTCTTCGTTTCCTTCACTGCGGTTTCTGCGAGCAAATCAAGAAAAGCCGCAGACTGTTTGTTGGTGAGTGCGAGCTTCTCGGCCATGTGCCGGACAAGTGCTGTCTTGGTCATACCTGATGCCATGTAAATCCTCCTGGTGATGCGTATGTTCGCCGCCCCGAGTCGCGCCTATCGCGCTTTCCCCTGTTCCTCTGGAGCAGCTTTACCGCTGGCGTTCCGGGCTTATCGACCAGCATGGAAGGCTTTTTGCGTCTCTTCTGGCCTGAGGCCCGATGTGCGCGAAACCCTTTGTTCATGCGGGTTCAAAGAACCCTACCGCCGTTTACGATGCGGCTTTCAGAAATCTTTGTCAACGGCAAAAAGCCTATTTCCACAGGTTTTTTCGGCTTTTGTACCGTTTTTAACCATTTTCCTTGGTTTTTCGGCTCATTTTGCCTATCCGAAGAGGCGTCCGTCCATCGGGAACAGCACTCGCTTCCTGCGTTCCAATGCGCCGGAGAGGGGCGTATTCAGCAGGTTCACCAGTGGAGAAGCCAGGCGAAAGCGGCTCGCGATCTCACGGACGAAGCCCGGCTCCAAAGCCACCTCTGCGGGCAGTGTCGTCGATACTCCCCATTGCCGGCAAAGGATCAGATCCATCGCCGGATGCTCCCTGGGGAATCCCTTAGGCGGCCGGGTCAGGGGAAGTCCCTCGAAGAGGTCCATCCGGCTCCGCAGCTTCTTGTCCTGGAGCAGGCGCCGCGCCTCCTCATGGTGCTCTAGCAGGTAGCTTCGGATGGCCAGAAGCTGCTCACGCTCCGGCATGTAGACACCGGCGGCGATGACGACCTCTTTGGCAGAGACGTGAAAGTAAAAGCCGCCTCCCGATGTCTTCTGCAATCCAGCGTGCGACCACCAGGCAGCAACCTGGCGCTTATAGGGGCTCTTGTCAGAAGAGAAGCGCGTGTCGCGGTAGATGCGCATCATGCACTTTTCCGGCGGACACACATGGGCTGGAGAAAAATCTGCCATTGCGGTTGTGATCTGGCCGATAATCTCAAGCATGGGCCGCTTTAGCTCGCGCTCGAACTCCTCCCGACGCGGCTCAAACCACTCCCGCCGGTTATTCCGCTCCAGGCCACGCAGAAACTTCAGCGCGGCTGGCTGAAAATGGGCTGGCGGCTTTGGAGATGAGTTCCGCGTCCCATGCTGGGCCGTGGGCTTCGCCGGCGTACGGACTCTATTGCTGGCCCGGCTTGCCCCTTTCTTCTCGTGGGCTGGGGCACTTCGTTTTTCTGGCGTCATCAGGCCTGATTTTAAGACTCTTTCGACGAGTTACCTTCTGGAGAAAGCGATTTTTCGGAGCAGAGCGTTTCGTGCCGGGAGCGCACATCCAAACCCATGGTGTGGGGAGAACGCTCTGCAACCTTCGTGCAGCATCGCAAGAGCGTGGCTTCGCTCAGAATGTTCCTATGCTCCGTTTCTCTGTCACCAGTGCCGGTCGAGTTCTTCTAGCGCTCTTCGTCTTCACGCTGGCGCTCCCCGCTGGAGCGGGTGCGGGAGCCGCGCAGATTACGCTCGAACAGGCGCGCAGTGTGGCCATGCTGGTCGCGCGCCACGAGTCGATCAACGTCGATGACGCCGACACGATGGTTGACTCGATGGATGGCAACGGCTCCTTTGTCTCCGGCTACTTCAGCTTCATCTTCATCGCGGTGGATCCACACCAGCCGGGGAAGGATCGAACACTTGCCATGTACGCCGTAAACGCGCGCACCGGCGATACCTGGGAGCTGAACCTCTGCAAGCACTACTCTTTCCCGGAACTGCTGCGGGTTCAACGCGCCATTCGCAAGAAGACCGGCGCGGCGCTCGCAGATGAAGCTGCAGCGGCAAAGGTCGTTGGCTGCGGAAAGACACCAGAGACCGTAAGCAACTAGCGCGGATGCGATACAGTCACGGTTGATCCCTCGCGCCACTGGCCAGGCTTGCGGCAATCCTCGCCTATCGAATGACCAGCATCGCAGCACGAAAGAGTTCATCGAAGTCCCCGGCCGCAGCTTCGTTCTTCGTGACCACACTCTCGATTGCCTTTTGTGCCGAGGCGCGCTGATACCCGAGGTTGATCAGCGCCGACAGAACATCCTCTGCCGCAGGGCCACCAACGACGGGAACCGGTGCGGACGCCATATCCTCAAGCTTGTCTTTCAGTTCGACAACCAGTCTCTCTGCCAGCTTTTTCCCCACGCCGGGAATGCGGGTCAGCGTGGCATGATCCTGTGCGCGAATGGCAGCGACCGTGCGCTCCGGGTTCAGCCCGCTCAGGATGGTCACAGCCAGCTTGGGGCCAACCCCGTTGACCTTGATGAGGCGTTCGAAGAGACGCTTCTCGTTGAAATCGAGAAAGCCGTACAACGCCAGAACGCCCTCGGCAACCTGCGTGTAGATGAAGAGCGAAACGTCCTTGCCTTCGGCCGGGAGCGCGGTGAAGGTGGGCACGCTGATGACGACGTCGTAGCCAACACCGCCAACATCCACAATGGCCTGGCCCGGCTGCTTGGAGAAGAGCTTACCGCTCAGATGTGCAATCATTGCGGCGATTGTATCGCGGGTAGCGGGACGGACGGCGGTTCCCTGGCCGCGGAACTGTCGATGAGCTGTTGAGGAGCCAGCCCGCGACCAGCGGCCCGGCTGCACAGTACCGAGCCGCGACGCAGCTAAGCCCTGCCGCCACCTGCGATCCCCAGCTTTGTCCTGAGCGAAGCGAAGGATCTGCACATTAGCTGAGCCCTGACGTTAGCCTCGACGACGATAGAGGATCTGGAACTCGTAGCCAGGATTGGGCGGGAAGAGCCCGGCAACGTGGCGAAGCCTCTCTGCAAGAGCAGGAGCCGCCAGCAGCGGATACTCCCTCTCGCGCAGGTCGGAGTAATCGAAATCCAGCGTAAGCGAGAGCAGGTAGATGGCGATCGCATCGGAGAAGGCGGCTTCGAGGAAGCTGTTGCGGGCCTTCTCATCCACCGCGCCTTCGGAGCCGTCCGAGCGGCGGCGATCAAGGGCGCGGCGGCGATTCTCGTAGGCATCCTGGCTGGTTTCCCCGCGGACATCTGCCTCCGCCTGGGACCACACCAGATCGGCAAAGCTCTTGGGAACCCCAGCAGCCTCCACAAAATGGTGTCCGGCGTTGATAAAGAACTCAAAGGCCAGCGCAAAGCGATCCTGCATCAGGCGGGTCGAGATGAAGACACAATCCGCGCTGCCGAACTTGACGTTGCGATGGCAGATTGCACGATCGCCCAGATCCACGGTGTAGCTGGGCGCCACCAGCGTCTCGTCATTCTCGCCCAGCGTCAGCGGAACGAAGTAGTAGGCATGGTGGGATAGAGCCGCAGCCATAGACAGTGGCACAGCCTGCAGGATCTGCTCCAGATCCGCGCTAGCCGGGGTGGTTTCGCCATAAGTGGCATAGCAGATTCCGTTGGTGGCCTGCTGAACTGCGTTTTCCTGCACCACTTTGGCGGCAGGCAGTAACTCGATCTGAGCGGCTTCAGCCATAACGCTGTATTCTAACTGAGCATCAGCCTCGCTGCTTGAACAAAGGACTTGAGGATGACCTCCGAGCCAATCCATGCAGGACCAAACGCCAGCACAGCCGGAACGCACCTGACCCGCCCTGCCCGCTCCGGAAGAGTATTCGGCTTACCCCTGGGAGATTTCGGCCTGTTTGCCAGCCTTCTGATCGCGTTCTCCTCAGGATTTGTGGCCTTCTTCCTGACCACGTTCTTCGCCATCTTTGGCATCCTGTTCTACAACACTCTTGGCCACCACTCGATGGACTTTGCAATTGCCTATAAGCGGATCGCCTTTCCCGTCGGCATCGTGGTCCTGGCCGTAAGCCTTTTGTTCTTCGGGACTGTCTGGGTACGGCGAAAACTCTCAGGAGACTAGCCGTGGCAATCGTGTCCATACCGCCAGAAGCGCTGCTTGAGGATGCTACTCATGACAGCCGTTTCGTGGAGCACCACCGGGATTGGTGCCTTCACCTTGAGGCGGGGGATATTCTTCTTTTTCCCAAGACGCCAGTAAAGATACCGGCGGAAGACCTTGACTTCCTGCTCAGCCAGCACCAGGCGGCAAGCGGACTGCACAAAAACATTGCCTACAAACCGGGAAAGGACCTGCTGACGGGGATCGACTCCAAGAGCATGCCGCCGCAGGCGATCGAGCGCCTCCACTCCATCCTGCGCGCTTACTCTCTCGCCGTAACCGATTTTCTCCATGGCTTTCTGGCGCCATACCAGGCTCGATGGGAGCTGGATTACGCCAGCTTTCGCCCGGTAGAGGAACAGGGCCGCGATCTGCCCCTGCATCGCCGCAATGACCTGCTGCACACCGATGCGTTTCCCACCCGGCCAACGCAAGGTGCGCGCATCCTGCGCTTCTTCAACAACATTAACCCCACGCGCACAAGAGACTGGATTGTTGGGGATCCCTTTGGCGAGATCGTCGGAACCTATGCACCGCGGGAGATTCCGCTTCCCCACCCGAAGAGCCTTGCGGTTCAGACGCTGGATTCGCTGGGGAGGGCTCTGGGGCTAAGCCGGATTTTACCCGCGATTCAGCGCTCGCCCTATGACGAGTTCATGCTGCGCTTCCATAATTTTTTGAAAGAGAATTCGGTCTACCAGGCCACCTGCGCAAAGACGCACATCGAATTCCCTCCCGGCTCAAGCTGGATGGTCTACACCGACACGGTTCCCCATGCTGTACTGTCGGGCCAGTTCGCGGTGGAGCAGACGTTTCTGGTATCGCCTGAGGCGCAACTCGACCGCTCCAGTTCACCGGTCGCAATCCTGGAGCGAATGACCGGCAGCCGGCTCCGCTAGAGCCGGCCGGTACGTAGCGGACCGAAACCTGGGTCTTGTGAGATCAGTACTTGCTATGAAAGACGAAGCTGTTGATGTCGGGCCAGAATTCCTTCACGAGATTGGAGGCGCCATCGAGTCCGATCTGCACCAGCCACCTCTGCCCGGTCTTGGTCCAGGTGCGGTACGGGCTGGGATAGTAGAGGCCCGAGATGCCTGACGCCGCCCCATTCCCAACGATCTCCGAGATGTTCAGCGTATTGTGCGCCGAGTTGGTTGCAGTCAGGTCGGAGCGGGTGATCGCGAGGCGGCTGACGGAGTAGATCGAGCGTTTGACGATTCCTCCGTGTCCCAGCGTGTAATAGCGGGGATCTTCATGGAGGGCGCTAGGCAGCACGGCTTCCGTCAGGATGTTTCCGTCAAGATTGTCGGCGAACTGGTGCCAGTAGTAGCGTCCGTAACCGACACCACCATGACCAAACTCGGGGTAAGAATTCTGCGCATCGGAGATGCCAGCGAGGATGCCGACATAGATGAACGAGGAGTAGTCGAAGCTGTCCTCAAGCATCAGCTTGAACTTCTCCTTGGAGGACTGTGGAGGAAGTTTTTCATCCGCCGAGACCGATCGGAAGTTCGGAACAATGAAGAGAATCCGCTTGGTCTGCTTACCGTCCGTAACCGTAGATGCGGGTGCGGTGGATGTCGATGACGAGATCTGCTGCGCCGAGTCCGAAGAGGAAACACCAGGAGCATCCGGCAGCTCTGCGACCTCGATTGGCTCAGCCTTTTGCGCGTGCAGACGCATCGGCACCGCAGCAAAGAGTAAAAGAAAAGCCGCGCCTGCAACTTCTCGTAGGATCGCCTGACGACTGCGTTGGATTCTAATGACTATTTCCTTTCGATCGCGGCCCGGAGAAGGGGCCCTTGTCTCAGCGCAAAGTACTCAAGCGGCTGAATGAAAAGTGTGTACTCACTTTGCTTTAGACGTAAAAAGCTGCATCTCGTTGCATTTTCTTAGGCGAAAAAGCAAGCAGGCCCATCTGTTATTTATAACAACCCTGCCAAGGGCATAACAGCGCACGCGGCGTGGCATTTTTTGCGCTGTAGGGACACGCATCTCGACGAAGCCGCTTTAAGTCAATATCCTGAAAGAGACTTCACAACGGCACAAACTATGAGTTCATCCGAAAATACGATCCAAAATACAATCGCCAAAGATACAATCCAGGTTCAACTGCCCGACGGCACGGTCAAATCGTTTCCCGGTGGCGCGACCGCCTTTGACGTCGCCTACAGCATCTCGCCGCGTCTTGCCGCTGCTTCCGTAGTAGCACGCATTAAGCCGCTGCACACCACAGCAGCGGAAAGCCACACAACCGAGACGGCAGCCACCGAAGAATCCATGTATGCGGCGAACGATCCCGATGCGGAAAGACTCGTAGACCTGAGCGCACCGCTTCGCACGGATGTCGAGCTCCAGTTGCTCACGGAAAAGGATCCGGAGTCGCTGCAAGTCGTGCGTCATTCCGCGGCTCATGTGCTGGCTACAGCAGTCCTCGAACTCTTTCCCGAAACAAAGCTGGGACACGGACCGGCAACCGATGCGGGCTTCTTCTATGACTTTTACCGGCCCACGCCGTTCACCCCCGACGACCTGAAGGCGATTGAAGCGAGGATGGCCGAGATCGTCGCACGCGACGAGAAGTTCGTCTGCGAACACGAGCCTCGCGAGAAGGGGCTCCAGGAGTTCCAGGCCGACAACGACTTCATGAAGGTTCACTTTGTCGAGAAGTTCACCAAGCCCGGCGAGGAGATTTCGCTCTATCGCAATGGCCGTTTTGTGGACTTCTGCCGTGGGCCGCATGTTCCTTCCACGGGCCGCGTCAAGGCGTTCAAAGTGCTCAGCATCGCTGGAGCCTATTGGCTGGGCGACGAAAAGAATCCGCAACTCCAGCGTATCTACGGCACCGCATTCTTCTCGCAGAAAGAGATGGACGCGCACTTCGCGCGGCTGGAAGAGGCGGCCAAGCGCGACCATCGCGTAATCGGCAAACAGATGGATCTCTTCTCCATTCAGGAGCTGGCCGGGCCGGGGCTCATCTTCTGGCATCCCAAGGGCGCCATGATCCGCAAGATCATGGAGGACTGGATGCGCGAGGAGTGCATTCGGCGCGGGTATTCGCTGGTCTACACTCCGCACGTAGCACGCGTGAACCTGTGGCAGACCAGCGGCCACGAAGGCTTCTACTCGAACAATATGTTCACGCCCATGAAGTTGGACGATGCAGACTACCGCATGAAGCCGATGAATTGCCCCTTCCATATCCTGATCTACAAGAACTCGCCAAAGAGTTATCGCGATCTTCCGGTGCGCTATGCGGAGTTGGGCAACGTCTATCGCTACGAGCTTTCAGGAACGATGCATGGCTTGTTGCGCGTACGTGGCTTTACGCAGGATGACGCGCACATCTTCTGCACGCCCGAACAGGTGGAAGACGAGGTCGTAGCCTGTATCGACTTTGCACAATCCGTCCTCGAAACCTTCGGCTTCAAGGAATTCAAGGTGGAGCTCTCGACGTGGGATCCGAAGGATCGCGCCCACTACGCGGGCAGCGACGATAAGTGGGATCTCGCCATCCACTCGCTGGAACACGCACTCGAGCGGAAGCAGATTCCCTATAAGACGATTCCCGGCGAAGCCGCATTCTATGGCCCCAAGATCGACATCAAGCTGGTCGATGTCCTGGGCCGTTTGTGGCAGCTCTCCACCGTGCAGTTCGACTTCAATCTGCCGGCACGCTTTGAGCTGGAGTATGTCGGGGAGGATGGCGAGCGGCATCAGCCGGTGATGGTTCACCGCGCACTGTTCGGCTCGGTGGAGCGATTCTTCGGCGTGCTCATCGAGCATTACGCTGGCGCATTTCCGCTGTGGCTTGCTCCGGTGCAGGTGGGATTGGTGCCCATCAGCGAACGGCATCTCGCCTACGCGGAAAAGATACAACAACAGTTACAGAATGCCGGAATCCGCGTGGAACTGGATGGCCGCAACGAAAAGATGAATGCGAAGATCCGCGATCTCACCATGCAGAAGATTCCCTACATTCTCGTAATGGGCGATAAAGAGGAAGCTGCTGGTTCCGTCAGCGTCAGGACACGAGCCAAGGGGGACCAGGGCTCGGTGCCCTTCGCGGAGTTCCTTGGCCGCATCGAAGCCCTGATTGCAAGCCGGTCAACGGATCTCTAAGCGGAACGGGCGAATGCCAAAGTTGAAGCATAGCGGGAAGCAAATCGCAGCGAGAGCTTCGGCTCTTATCGGCTAAAAGCAATTTGCATCCCGCACGATGTCCGCTCCTAAGGGGGTCTTCAGTGGGTCAGCGATTTCAGGAACTTTCGGAAAGCCACATTCAATTCATCTCTGAGCAGAAGATATTTTTTGTAGGCACCGCGACGGAAACCAGCCGAGTCAACGTCTCCCCAAAAGGCATGGATACCTTTGCCGTACTGGATAGCAAACGTATTGCCTGGCTGAACGTGACCGGCAGCGGCAACGAAACGTCGGCTCACATCCAAAACAATCCGCGCATGACGATCATGTTCTGCGCCTTTGAAGGCAAGCCTCTCGTCTTAAGGCTCTATGGCCGTGCAATGGTTGTTCATCGCTCTGACCCAGAGTGGGACGAGTTAATTCGCCTCTTCAAACCATTCCCCGGCGCTCGCCAGATCTTCAGTGTTGCCGTTGACTTGGTACAAAGCTCTTGCGGCATGTCGATTCCGTACTTTGACTATGTCGGCGAACGAGAGCTGCTGAATGACTGGGCCACGAGAAAGGGCGAGGATGGAATGCGCCAATACTGGGCGACAAAGAATCAGGAAAGCATTGATGCGATCCCGACCAATATTGTCGCCAAATCAGGCTAGGTATCCCCACGCCGCTATTGGCCGACTCCATTCTGAAACACCTATCCTTACGCCATTGCAGTTCAGCGCGCAGGCGAGCCGTATTGCTCCTCGATCCAGCGCTGGTAATCGCCAGAGAGGATCTGCTCTACCCAGGGCCGGTTGGCAAGATACCACTCTACCGTCTTCCGCATGCCCGTCTCGAAGCTCTCGCGTGGCCGCCAGCCTAGCTCCCTGGCAATCTTTTCGGCATCAATCGCGTAGCGGCGATCGTGGCCCGGCCTGTCCTTCACAAACGTGATGAGCGAACGATAGGAACCGGCCGACGGATTGGGCCGGAGTTCATCCAGTAGAGCGCAGACGGTCTCCACCACCTGCAGGTTAGTCTTCTCGTTATTTCCGCCGATGTTGTAGGTTTCTCCCGGCCTTCCCTCCTCCAGCACAACGCGAATCGCCTCACAGTGATCGCCCACATAGAGCCAGTCGCGCACGTTCTGCCCGTCTCCATAAATCGGCAGTGGCTTCCCGGCGAGAGCGTTGAGCAGAATCAACGGAATCAGCTTCTCCGGAAACTGGAACGGACCGTAGTTATTGGAGCAGTTGGTGGTGAGCGTCTTCAATCCATAGGTGTGGTGATAGGCGCGAACCAGGTGATCCGATCCAGCCTTCGATGCCGAGTAAGGGCTGTTGGGAGCGTAGGGTGTCTCTTCAGAGAATGCCGGATCCTCTGGCCGCAGCGATCCATAAACCTCGTCCGTGGAGACGTGGAGGAAGCGAAACCGCTCCTGCTCACTTGCCTGCAGCGTGCGGAAGTATGCAAGCGCCTCCTCCAGCAGAGCGAAGGTTCCGAAGACATTGGTCTGGATGAATTCCTCTGGCCCGAGGATGGAGCGGTCCACATGGCTCTCCGCTGCAAAATGGACGATGGCCCGCGGCTGGTATTTCGCGAAGAGATCGTGAACGCCGGCGCGGTCACGGATATCTCCACGAGCAAATACGTGGCGATCGTCGTCTGCAAGCTCGGCCAGGTTGCCGGGATTTCCCGCATAGGTGAGCTTGTCAAGATTGACGACCTGCGAGCCGCCGCTTCGGATCCACTGGCAAACAAAGTTGGAGCCGATAAATCCGGCGCCGCCGGTAACGAGAATGCAATCGCGCATGATGAAGGATCCTGGTGTTGATCTAAATCTTTGCCGCCTGGCGTACTTCGATCTCCCGCAGAACAGCGGCTGTTGCCGTCTTCCAGTCGCTCAATCGAAAGCCAAAGGTCTGCTCGAACTTCGTATTGTCGAGAACGGAATTCTTCGGCCGCCGCACCGGGGACGGATACTCCATTGCAGGAACAGGCAGCAATCGCTTCGCCTTGCGATCCGGCATCGCATCCAGGATCGCCTCTGCAAATCCGTACCAGGAAGTGCTGCCCGCAGCGGTCATGTGGTAGAGGCCCGCAGGAAATTGATCCTGCTTTGTGTGTGCATACTGCTGGACCAGACGCGCCGTCGCACGCGCTATCTGTCCTGCGCTGGTCGGCGCTCCCATCTGGTCGCAGACAACCTTCAACTCTTCGCGCTCCTTCGCCAGCCTGCGCATCGTGAGAAGAAAATTGTTGCCGCGGGAGCCATACACCCAACTCGTACGCAGCAGCAGGTAGCGTCCTCCCGTCTGCGTTACGGCGCGCTCGCCCTCCAGCTTGCTGGCTCCATACACGTTCAGCGGAGCGGGCTCGTCCGTCTCAACATAGGGGCCTAGCTTCTCGCCGTTGAAGACGTAATCGGTGGAGTAGTGGACGAACATTGCGCCGAGCTTCCGGGCCTCTTCCGCCAGCACCGCCGGAGCCGTGGCGTTGATGGCTCTCGCCAGATCCGCATGCGTCTCGGCATCATTGACCGCGGTATAGGCCGCGGGATTGACCACCACTAAAGGGCGAATGTCGGCCACCAGGGCACGCACCTCTTCGGCAGAAGCCATGTCGCACATTGCCCGGTCGGCGGCCACAACCTCACCCAATTGCCGAAGCAGCGGAGCAAGTTCGCTTCCCACCTGCCCAGTGCTTCCAGTCAGCAATATACGCATCCAACGATCCTCTCAGGATTCCTCTCAGGCAAAAACCGGCGCATCCCGCAACAAGGCCCCTGCCTTGTCTTTGGAGGAGATGATTGGCGTTCCGTCGATCGGCCACGGAATGGCCAATTCCGGATCGTTCCATAGCAGTGAGCGCTCATGGGCGGGCGCATAAAAATCGCTCGCCTTGTAGAGCACATCCGCCGTCTCCGAGAGCACGACGAATCCATGAGCAAAGCCTTCAGGAATCCAGAAGATTCGCTTGTTCTCCGCGGAAAGCTCCTGCCCTACCCATTGCCCAAATGTCGAAGAGCTGCGCCGAAGATCGACGGCGACATCCCAGATCGAACCGGCGACCACGCGCACCAGCTTCCCCTGGGGCTGCTGCAACTGATAATGAAGTCCGCGCAAAACTCCGCGGCTGGAGCGCGAGTGATTATCCTGCACGAAATCCCGATCGAGTCCCAGATCGTGGAATTTGCGCTGATTGTAGCTCTCCAGAAAGAAGCCGCGCTCGTCTCCGAATACCTCCGGCTCGAAAACCAGCACCTCGGGAATCTTCGTCTTTAAAGCCTTCATCTGCTCCCCAGGTGGGCTGAAAATGCGTTCTTCTCTTCCACGATCTTGAAGAGATACTGGCCGTAGCCGTTCTTCTCATTTTCGGCAGCCAGCACAAGAAGCTGGGCAGTGTCGATGTACCCCTGCCGCCAGGCAATCTCTTCCGGGCAGGCGATCTTGGTGCCTTGCCTCTTCTCTACCGTCTGGATGAACATCGAGGCGTCCAGCAGCGATTCATGCGTGCCGGTATCGAGCCAGGCGTAGCCGCGGCCCATCAACTTCACATTCAAGGTTCCCGCTTCAAGATACAGCCGATTCAGATCCGTAATTTCAAGCTCGCCTCGCTTCGAGGGGCGGAGCGATCTGGCGTATTCCACGACCTTGTCGTCATAGAAGTACAGCCCGGTCACGGCAAAATTCGAGCGCGGATGTCCGGGCTTCTCCTCAATGCTGATGGCTTTGCCTTGCGGGTCAAACTCAACCACGCCATATCGCTGGGGATCATTGACCAGGTAGGCGAAGACGGTCGCGCCCTGCACCTTGTTGGCAGCCTCGCGAACGAGGTTCGAGAAATCATGTCCATAGAAGATGTTGTCGCCCAGCACCAGCGCGGCACAGCTCCCGCCGAGAAACTCCTCACCAATCAAAAACGCCTGCGCCAGTCCATCGGGACTCGGCTGCACGGCGTACTGCAGATGCAATCCCCACTGCTGCCCGTCTCCAAGCAGTTGCTGGAATCGAGGTGTGTCCTGCGGGGTGGAGATGATGAGGATCTCACGAATCCCCGCGAGCATCAGGGCGCTCAGCGGGTAGTAGATCAAAGGCTTGTCATAGACCGGAAGAAGCTGTTTGGAGACCGCCTTCGTTGCCGGATAGAGTCGAGTGCCGGAACCGCCAGCGAGGACAATTCCCTTCATCGGCTTAGAACTCGTCTGCAAAGTACTCAAGGTCACCTGGGTGATTTTCCTGTCCGCGCAAAGCGGGAAAGTCTCCGACTTGTTTGCACATAACCGCATCGGGCGCGAATCAACTCAACGCCGGAAACACTGTGAGAATACCACGATGCGTATGGCTCCTCTGACTTCGCCATCCCTGCAGCTGCCGTCTTGCTGCCTGCCGTTCCTGCTATGGCACAGCTTCCTGCTTCGGAACTACTTTTGGATAGAGCGCATTGCTTCTATATAGAGTTACGTGGCTCATTTCCCTTGCGATGGCCGCTACAGGAGCTCCACTCCAAACCGCGAGCCTCTTGCCTCTCCTTCCAAAGCTCGAAGTTTTCCACTAGAGTTACGTAATACTTCAAATGGACAACCTACTGGAAACCAAAACCGACACTCAGGGTCAACCCAAGTCTTTCGCCTCATCGTCTGGTGAGATGTTCGAGGAATACTTTGTCCCTGGCAGAAGCTGGAGCTTCAAGAAGCATGACCTGCTCGATGCACGTGCTCGCAGGCTCTTCGAATCCACCGCGCTCGGCTGCGCCGCGGATGCCTATCCCTTTCAGATTCCGCTGCAGAGCATGTCCGGGCCTATTGTTCAGGCAGATGGACATGAAATGCTCCTGCTGTCGTCTTACGACTATCTGGGGTTGATCGGCGATCCCCGGGTGAACAAGGCGGCCATCGATGCTGTGAATACCTATGGCACCGGCACCGGGGGAGCGCGACTGCTCACCGGGACTTTGGATCTGCACCGCCAGCTTGAGAAGGAAGTCGCGGAGTTCAAGGGGACCGAGGCAGCCATTACCTTCAGTTCCGGCTACCTGGCCAACATCGCGGTAATTACCTCCCTCTTTGGCCCCGCGGATCGCGTGATCGCAGACGCCCTGTGCCACCGGAGCCTGATCGATGCCTGCCGGATGGCCGGCGTGCAGATTCAGCGCTTTCGTCATAACGACCCCGAGTCGCTGCGAAGCGAGATCCAGAATGGTTCTACGGCCAATCGGACGCTCATCATCTCCGATGGCGTGTTCTCCATGGATGGCGACATCTGCTGCCTGCCGGACCTGATCGCGATCAAGAAGGAATTCGGCTGTTTCCTGCTGATGGACGATTCGCATGCGACGGGCGTGCTTGGAACCCACGGCACCGGTACCGATGAGCACTTTGGCATTCCCGCCTCGGAGGTCGATCTCTGGACCGGGTCGCTGGCCAAGTCCATTCCTTCCAACGGCGGCTTTGTTGCGACCACGCAGGAGATGGCGATCTTTCTGCAGCATGCCGCAGCGCCGTTCATCTTTTCGGGATCGATTGCCGCTCCCGCAGTAGCTGCGGCACGCGCCGGGCTGGCTGCGATCAAGAGCGATCCGGAGCGGTTGGCACGCTTGAAGCACCATGCCAACTTCCTGCGCAGCGGGCTGCAGAGCCTGGGCTACAACACGGGACTGTCCGAGACTCCGATCATCCCCATCCTGCTGGAGGATGAAAGGGCCACAGCGCTGTTTGCGAGAAAGCTCAGGAATTACGGGATCCTCGCCAGCCCCGTCATGTTCCCCGCAGTAGCCCAGGGAACGGCGCGGCTTCGACTGTGCGTGACGGCGGCGCACACCCAGGAACACCTGGAGTTCGCGCTCGACGTCTTCCAGAAGATGCTGCAAAGCTGATATGTCCGTTTTCCTCACAGGGGCCAGCGGATTTCTGGGGGGGAGACTGGCCGAAGTGCTGGTTGCGCGAGGAGAGGAGGTAGTCGTCCTCGCTCGCGCCAGCGCCGACATGCGGCACCTCTCGCATCTCCCCCTCCGTATCGTTCGCGGAGATCTGGGCGACCTGCCCACCCTGCGGCAGGCGGTTCGCGACGCAAGCCAGATCTTCCATTGCGCCGCTTGCTCCACAGACTGGGCACCGCTAGACACCTACTACGCGGCGAATGTAGCCGGCACGAAAAACCTGCTCCTGGCGGCGCGGGATGCTGCCAGCCTGCAGCGATTTGTGCACGTCAGCACCAGCGATATCTACGGCTATCCGCGCGTTCCGTGCGCAGAGTCGCAGCCGATGAAGAATATCGGGCTGCCCTACAACAGCACCAAGTGCCAGGGGGAAGTCGCCGTCTGGAACGAGCGCGAGCGGTCTGGCCTGCCCATCGTGATTCTTCGTCCCGCAACCATCTACGGGCCACGGGGCAAGGCGTTTGTCACGGATATCGCGGAGCTGCTGCAGCAGGGATGGATGGCTACCATCGATTCCGGCAAAGCCCCCGGCGGATTTGCGTATGTCGATAACGTTGTCGATGCGATGCTCCAGGCAGCCACAGTTCCCGAGGCGGAGGGAGAAGCCTTTAACATCGCGGATGGGACCGGGGCCACCTGGGCGGACTATCTCTCTCTCTTCGCGGCAACCCTCGGCACCCGTCGACCGCGGATCAATCTCCCTTTCCGGGTTGCGATGTCAGTTGCCCGGGCAATGGAGTTTCCTTACACCCATTTGAGGTTTGGCGGACGGCCGTTGCTGACGCGTCACGCGGTCTATCTGCTGGGACTGAATCAGGAGTTTCCCGTAGAAAAAGCACGGCGTATCCTCGGCTTCTCTCCCAGAGTTGGCCTCGCAGAAGGAATCGACCGCTCCATCGCATGGTTGAAGGCTTGCGGACAGGCCTAGCAGCTCAGGCGTTTGGCAAAGCCTTGAAGGCCAACACTGCGTTCAACCCACCAAAGGCAAAGGAGTTAGAGAGGCAAGCTTCCACCGACACCCGGCGAGCCTGGTTGGGAATGACGTCAAGATCGCAGGCAGGATCCGGAGTGGTGTAGTTCATCGTCGGCGGCAGCACCCCATGTTGCAGGGCGAGCACGCTGGCAACCGCTTCCAGAGCGCCCGCGGCGCCCAGCGTATGCCCATGCATGGACTTGGTGGAGCTGATGGCGAGGCGATCGGCGTGGCTGCCAAAGGCGGAACGAATCGCGGCAGTCTCCGTGCGGTCGTTCGCCTCCGTCCCGGTCCCATGCGCATTGATGTATCCGATCTGCTCCGGCGCCAGGCCAGCATCGCGCAACGCGGAACGTATCGCCAGCGCAGCCCCCTCCGAAGAGGGTTGCGTAATATGGCAGGCATCGGCTGACATTCCAAAACCGACGATCTCCGCGAGCGGGCGAGCACCGCGCGCCAGAGCCGCCTCCAGCGGCTCCATCACCAGCATGGCGGCGCCTTCACCCAGAATCATTCCGCAGCGATCCGCGGAAAAGGGGCGGCAGGTGTCCTTGCTGATCACGCGCATCGCCTCCCAGGCCTTCAACGATCCCAGAAACAGGGGGGCTTCGCTTCCTCCGGCAATGGCCATTGGAGCCATTCCGGAACGAACCATCCAGAAAGCCTGCCCTATGGCGTGGGCCGATGAGGCGCATGCGGTCGAGACCGTATAGGCCGGTCCATGGATCCCATATTTCATGGAGATGTGGCTGGCACCGGCATTGCTCATGCCGAGGGGGATGGTCAGCGGGTGAACCCGCGATCTTCCGTGATGGAACAGCTCCCAGTAGCCAGCTTCCTCAGCAGCGCGGCCGCCCAGACAGGAGCCGGTGACAATCGCCGTGCGCTCCTGCAGATCCGGGGTCCACTCGATGCCCGACTGTGCCACCGCTTCCCCGGCGGCAGTCAAGGCAAACTGCGCGAAGCGGTCCATGAAGGCCAGCTCCTTGGCTGAAAATTTCTCTTCGGGAACGAATCCGCGCACCTGGGCGGCGTACTTGAAGCGTACCTCTCCCCGTGTCGGGTCGATGCAGTCGATGGGGCTGATGCCGCTGCGCCCGCCCTCGAGTGCTGCCAGGAATTCCTGCTGGTTCCGTCCGATTCCGCAGATCGCACCAACGCCTGTGATGACCACCCGCTGCATGTCAGCCTTCAGAAGAAGCCGCTTCCTTCGCCGCTAACAGGTGCGAAATCCCGGCAACCATCTCCCGAACGTTTGTAACCTGCTTCGCCTCCTCGTCATCGATCTCGATGTCGAACTCGCTCTCCAGATCAAACAGGATGTTCAGCCGGTCCAGAGAATCGATCCCCAGCTCTTCAAAGGTGCTCTCGGGTCGCACGTTCTCCAGTGGAATGCGACGGGTGGTTCCAATAACTCTTACGACTCGATCCTAAACTGATTCGGACATAGACCCTTTGGCGAAATAAAATTCACAGAACGTTCTCTGAAGATACTCTCGTAGGGGGCAATTTTCTACCCTTTCCGTCGGGCAGCGGCCCTGAAGGGTGCGCTCCGCGCGGGTGTGCTCTGTACTTCTACTATTCAGATCTACTTCGTCTCGCGGAACTTTTCTACAGTCTGCGCGCCTTGTTTCTCGCGAGCTTCCTTGAGCTTCTGGTAAGCAGCCAGGGCCTTTTGCGCGTCCTGCGGCCGCTGTGCCTTGCGATACAGGCGGGCCAGGTTGTAGTAGGACTGCTCCACCATCTCACCGCTGGACTGCGGATTCGCCACCCTCTCAAAAGCTGCCATGGCATCCGCATCCCGGCCTGCGCTGGCCAGCGCTCGGCCCAGAAAATAATAGGCGTCCGTGCGAGTGGGATCGGCCTTCACCACCTCTTCCAGCATGGGAATCGCCTCCGCCGAATTGCCCCGTTCCACGCGAATGCTCGCAAGATTGAACATCGCTCCCACGTCGGACGGATCGAGCTTCAACTCTGCGGCGTAGGTCTGCTCCGCCAGGTCAAGCTGGCTGGATTTGTGGTACTCGACGCCAAGATCTTCATATAAATCCCGCTGGTTCGGCTCGATCTGGATGGCTGCTTTGTACTCGGCAATCGCCTCCTTGTGCAGGCCATCTTCGGCATACAGACGGGCACGAACGCGGTGAACCTGCCAGGAGTTTGGCGCCAGCTCGAACATTCTGGCGTAGGCCTTTTTCGCCACCAGCATGTGAGCCCGGCCAAGCATGTCCAGCAGTTCCAGGTCTTTGGGCGATAACTGGCTGGCGTGATCGAGCGGAGGGATGGCTTTTTCCGGCTCATCCATGGCGAGCGCGATTGTCCCGGCCAGCATCAGCGCTTCGGGGTTGTCCGGATTCAGCTTCAGCTCGTTGGCAACCGACTCCTGCGCCTTGTCGTATTGGTGAACTTCGAAATAGAGGATTCCGAGAAAAAGATTCGGCCCGGAGAGCGTGGGCTTCAACTGCAACGCCGTCTTCAGCGAAGAGACGGACTCCTCCAAGCGGCCTGCCCGCATCAGGGCGATGCCGAGGTTCATGTGCCCCTCGGCCAGCGACGGAGCAAGCCGGGTTACCTGGGTAAAGTCCTGCACCGCGTCCGGAGTGCGTCCCTGCTGTAAGGCCTGCAACCCGGCGTTCATCTTTGATTCGACCCGGGAATCGACGCGGGAATCCACATGGGCGTTCTGTGCGGGAAGCGGAAGACTGGCCGACAATCCTGCCAACAGCAGGAGAACAGCGAAAGAGGGGATCTTGAATCGGGCAGGGGTCATGGGAGGGGTCATGGGGGTTTCGCTCCACCGTACTAGGTCGCTCCGTAACATTTCAAGTGGGAGACATTTTCTGGAATTTGGCTGCCTCAGCGACTTGCGATTGCGGCGGCCGGACCTGACGGTCGTCCCCTCGCCGCTTTGCACCGCCAAAGTAATCGATTACACTGTGAGGCCATCTGAGGTTGATCCCTCAAGAATCCACTCCGCCTGCAAGCATGGCGTCGGCCTTCAGGGTCGATCCACTCGCTAACGCACGCGCGAAAAGAGCGAAGTATATGGCGATCCGTACCCTGCTGAGAACCGCCCTGGCCCTCTCCACAATTCTGCCTGTTGCCACGGCAGCAGCTCATGCCCAAATCACCGTAGACCAGGCGATTCCCTCTCTTGCCCGGATCCATGTGGACGCAGCGCACCCGGAGGAGCGCTCCATTCCGCGCACCATCTTCGGCACTTTTCTGGAGCCGATCGGCAACTCGACCTACAACGGCCTGTGGGCGGAGATTCTGGAGAATCCCAGCCTTGAAGCAGGGCTATGGAGCGCAGGCAACGTGCAGAACATGCTGCACGAACGGCCGGAGCTGGTGCAATCGTCCCAGCTTGGCGCTCCGCTGCCGTGGGAGGTTCTGAACCCTGCGCAGGGGAATCGGTATGAGTATCGCTATGGTGATGCGGCCAACTCCTCGCGGTCTTTCCTCCTGATGGGCGTCCCCGGCCAGCAGACCGGGATTCAGCAGAGAGTCTATCTGCCCGTACATCGTGAGCTTGTCTACAAGGCCAGCGTCTATGCGCGGCACCTGGACGGAGCGCAGGGACTCTCGATCGAGCTGAAGAAGCGTGACTCCGGCGAAGTGCTGGCAGAGGCCACGGTGGCGACGATTGCCCCGGAGTGGACCAGGTATTCCGTGGAACTGAAGCTGAAGCCGGGAGCACTGGCTCCTCTCGATCCGGCGGATTTCGTGCTGGCGGTGAAGGACGATGCGCGCATCCTGATCGACCAGGCCTCGCTGCTGCCGGCGGATGCCATCGACGGCCTCGATCCCGACATGGTCCGCATGGTCAAGGATATGCATACACCGCTGATCCGCTATGGCGGCAACTTCACCTCGGGCTATCACTGGCGCGATGGCGTTGGCCCAATCGAGAAGCGGACGAGCATGCCCAATATTGCCTGGGGAATTCCCGAGTACAACACCTTTGGCACAGACGAATTCCTGCGCTTCTGCAAACTGGTCGATGCGGAGCCGCAGGTTGCGGTGAATCTTGGCACGGGCACCGCCTCGGAAGCCGCCGAGTGGGTGAGTTACATCAACCAGCATTGGGGAGATCGGCGGGGAGGGCTGCTGTGGGAGCTGGGCAATGAGCTATGGGGCAATTGGAACACCGGATGGCCAACGCTTGAGCAGTTGGCGCCGCGAACGAAGGCCTTCAGCGACGCGATTCGCCAGGTCGATCCCAAGGCGAGGCTGATCGCAACCGGTCAGGATCCGGATGCCTACCAGAAGTGGAACGCCGTGCAACTTACAAACCCTGCCGGCACAGAGGACTACCTCTCGACCCACTTCGTGGTGACTACCGATCAGGTCAGGCTGAGCGATCCTTCACCGGAATTTCTCGCGCAGTCCTCCTTCGCCATGACCACCGAACTCGAACGCAGGCTAAAGGCGATGCAGGCGCAGATCGACGGCTCGCCCAGCAAAGACCACACCCGCATCGCATTCACGGAATGGCTCTGGGTCAGCGGCAATCGTCGTCCCTCGGCCAGATGGGACAACGTTGCCGGGGCAATCACCACTGGCGCGATGTACAACATGCTGCTGCGCTCCAGCGACCATGTGCCGGTCTCGGATATGACCGGCGTCATTGAGTTCGCGGGCATCTGGAAGAAGCGGGGACGCGTCTTCGGAACCCCGGCCTCGTATGTGTTTCAGATGTACTCGACGGCCGCTGCCGATCACCTGCTGCCTGCGACGACGGAGAGCGGCAGCTACAGCGTGCACCAGGGGATCACCCGCCTGCCGGAGATCGCCGATGTGCCGTATCTCGACGTCACCGCGACAACGAGTGCAGACAGGAAGCATGTAACGCTCTTCGTCGTAAACCGTAGCCTGGAGCGGGATATCGCCACGGAGATTTCTCTGGCAGGCGCAAAGGTACAACCCAGCGCGGACACCCTGACGCTGCGCTCGGAGGATTTGTATGCCGTCAACAGTGAGATGGACCCGGAGGCTATTCTGCCGGAAAAGCACACGGCCAAAGTGGGGGAGAGCTTCCGCTACATCTTTCCGCGCGCCAGCGTAACCAGAATCTCGCTGACTACGATTTCCCCTGCCAAGAAGCCGTAGCTGCCGAGGTCATTTCCCGGCGGAGGAGGTCCGGCATCGGGTTTCCTCCGCTTTTGCATGGAGGCTATTTCTGGGGAGAAGCCGGAGGCACGGTCTGCAGAGGGCCCTTTAACTGGAGGCGGCCTGCCTGCCTGCGATTTTCTTCATCTGCGAGCCGGGTAGCAATGGCGAGTTCCCGCTCGGAGTCCTCCTTGCGGCCTACCTTGGCAAGCGCAAGGCCGTAGTAATAACGCGCTTTCTGGTAGTCCGGCGCACTCTGCACCGCCAGCGCGAGCTCCTCGACTGCCTTGTCATACTGCTTTCTGCGATAACCGATCATGCCCAATCCGCAGTGCGCTCCACCGTGCTGGGGATCGCGTTCGAGCGCCTTCTGGAAGTACTCCTGGGCGCTCTCCAGTCTGCCTGCCTCAAGATCGATCTCGCCGAGCTGGTAGTACGACTCGACCTGCTGGGGACGCAACTCGACCGAGCGCTGAAATTCTCTGCGCGCCTCAGCCGGCTTTTGCGCCATCAGCAAAGCGCGGCCCAAACCGTAGTGCGCGGTGGCGTCCTCGGGCCTCTGCTTCAGATAAGCGCGGAAGTAGGTATCGGCCTGAGGAAGGTTCTGCAGATCCATCTGGACCCGTGCGGCGGCATAGAGCGCGTTTGGATCGGAGGGTTCTAGTAAGAGAGCGCGCTGCAGGGCTTCGTCGGCATCTTTGTAGAGCCGCATTTCATCTTCCAGGATTCCGAGGCTCACCAGCAATTTGACGTTGTCGGGGACATACTTTCTGGCCCGCAGCAGCGCAATCAGCGCGCCATCGCGGTCGCTGCGGCGTCTTGCCTCCAGGGCCACTGCCAGAGCGGACTCAACCTCTGCATTCGACGCGACTTTGTCGGGCCTTGCCTGCAGAACCGGCTCAAGGGAAGACATTGCCTCCTCCCAATGGCGGCCCGCCAGCAGCAGCAGGCCAAGCTGACGACGCGCAGCCAGCAGCGTGGAATCGGATGCAAGAGCCTTGCGGTAGAAGTCCTCCGCCTCGCCGCTTCGGGATTGACGCTCGCGAATCTCCCCCATCAGCTCGAGCGCAGGCGCATTGCCGGGATCCCTCGCCAGAAGCATCTGCAGCACGCTTTCCGCCTGCGCGAC
This sequence comes from Acidisarcina sp., assembly GCA_035539175.1. Taxonomy (NCBI): domain Bacteria; kingdom Pseudomonadati; phylum Acidobacteriota; class Terriglobia; order Terriglobales; family Acidobacteriaceae; genus Acidisarcina; species Acidisarcina sp. Next base: position 482,214 of record DATLIY010000008.1, read on the forward strand.
ATGCTGCTGCTCCAGGAGGCGATGCGCACGGGCAACGGTGGCCCCGGCTCGAGAAGTTGAGGCCCCCGGCGCGGCAATGGTCTGCGCCAGAGCAAACCGGCAGCCGCCCATCAAACCGGCGAGCAAGACAGCACCGGTGAGCAAGACAGCGGTTCTCTGGAATCTGCGAGCCATTCGTGAGCCATGAATCCATTGCGGCAATGCTTCCCGGCCGGGCAGGAGACAGTGGCGATTCTAAACCACGGCTCCGGGCATTCCGCAGCATCTGAGGCTCCCCAGGCCGCCGCAATTTCCGGCTGCATCGCTCACTGTCCAGAAATAGTTCATTTGAACTATTTTCAGGTAGCCCAACCTACTCATGTGCGTGTACACCTCGTCTACGTAAGCTTTCATGCGGTCTGGTATCGACACTTATCCAGGCTATGAAAGCGATTACAGCAGCCCGGCCAGCATCTAGTTTGCGATCACCAGAGCCGACGGTCTGTTTCCGCTAAGAGCGTTTTTGAGGGGGCACAATGAATCGAAGAGTTTTGCGAGTAAGCGGCCTGCTCCTGGGCCTGCTCCTCTTTCTCTCCGGATGGACGGCATACGCACAAACCAATCAGGGCGTGCTGGCTGGCAATGTCGTAGATACGACGGGAGCCGCCGTACCCAACGCAACCATCACGGCGACAAACGATGCAACGGGTGCGGTTTACAAAGGGGCCTCCACTTCTGCGGGAAGCTATCGTTTCCCTGAAGTCCAGCCCGGCCGCTACACATTGGTCGTTCAGGCACCCGGCTTCAAGGAGAATCACCAGACCGGCGTGCTGGTGCAGATCGGCAACGTCTCCGCGCTGGATATCAGTCTCGAAGTAGGCAGTTCGAGCGAGACGGTAACGGTCAACTCTGAAGCGCCACAGATCCAGACTCAGTCTTCGGATGTCGGCGGCATCGTCAACACGAAGCAGGTTCTCGAACTTCCGCTGGCACTTGGCGGCGTGGGCGCGATGCGCTCTCCCGAGGCCTTCGTCTTCCTGGTTCCGGGCACAGTGGGACCCGGCAGCGCCAACAGCAACAACGGCATCTTCATCTCGAAGATCGGCGGCGGCCAGAACTTCGGCAACGAAGTCCTGATCGACGGCGCCAGCCAGACGCGCTCCGAGAACGGCTCGTCCTATGACGAGGAAGCCCCCTCGGTAGAAGCACTCTCCGAATTCAAGGTCACCACATCGACCCCGCCTGCCGAGTTTGGCCGGACCACGGGTGGCATTGAGAACTTTGTGACCAAGTCCGGAACCAACAAGTACCACGGCTCCGCCTTCGAAATCTTCCGCAACGAAGATCTGAATGCGAATGACTGGTTCAACAATGGCTATCTCTCGCTATGCGCTTCGGGCGATACCGGTTGCCGGTCGCGGCGTCAGCGCGGCCTGGATAAGAAGCATGACTTCGGCGGATCGATCGGCGGCCCGCTCAGCGTTCCCCATGTCTTCAATGCCAAGGACCGTCTCTTCGGATTCTTCTCGTGGGAGCAGTTCCGCCAGACCAGGGGTGGAACCAACATCACGACTGTGCCCACCGTAGCCGAGCGCGGAGGAGACTTCTCCGATCGCCTGCTCGCACCGAATGGTCACACCAACGTATGCGACGGAACCCCGATCATCGCCGGGCAGATCTTTGATCCGCTGACGGAAAGGACAGTTTCGGTTACGAATCCTGATGGCTCCACCACGAGGATACGGTGCCGCACGGCCTTCCCTGGCAACAAAATTCCGCTCTCCAGGTTCAGCCCGGTCGCGCAGAACATCATGAAGTTCTATCCGGCTCCGCAGAACTCCAATCTGCAGAACAACTACTCCAACAACACCCCATATCCGCTCAACAATACGACGTACACGATCCGTATTGACGGCAACGTTACGCAGAGCAACAAGGTTTGGGGAACCTACTCGGCACGCGAGAATACCGACCTGAAGTCCAACCGCACCTTCCCATACCCGGTAGAAAACAACCAGTGGCAGCAGGACTTCATCACTCACTTCTTCCGCACCGGCTGGGATTATGCGATCTCGCCAAACCTGCTGAACCACCTGGTATTCGGCAGCAACCGCAGCAACAGCATCAACTTCACCGAAGCGGCTAATGGCAAGACAAACTGGGCGAAGCAACTGGGAATCGGCAATGTCTTCGGCACCGCCTTCCCGGTGATCCGTGCCAATGCTGAAGGCATCCCCCAACTGGGCAAATCCCAGGCGGATGCAAACGTGGACAACGGTCTCCGTTTGAACGACAGCATCAACTGGATTCATGGGCGCCATAGCTTCAAGTTCGGTGGCGACTATCGCTATCAGCAGTATTCGAACATCGCGCACGACAATGAAGCGGGCAACTTCAACTTCAGCGGCAACCAGACAAGGGTCGATGATTCCACCACCCCCGACACCGGGAATGGTCTCGCCAGCCTTCTGCTGGGCGGCGTCAACGACGCGAATCTGGGAGTCCGGCTGCACCAGCCACGCTGGATCTCAAACTACTGGGCCGTCTTTGCTCAGGATGACATCAAGGTCACCCCATCCCTGGTTGTCAACGTCGGTGTGCGCTATGACATCGATCAGCCCCGCAGAGAGGTTGCCAACGCCACGTCGAACTTCAGCCCAACCGCCATCGATCCGGTGAACGGTCGGCCGGGAGCGCTGGTCTTCGCAAGCAACTGCGGTAGCTGCAACAAGCGCTGGGCGGACACCTGGTTCAAGGATTTCGCTCCTCGCGTCGGCTTCGCGTTCACTCCACAAACCCTCGACGGCAAGGTGGTTATACGCGGCGGCTACGCAATCCTGTATGGCCCGCTGCAGTACAACGACTTTGGCGGCTCCATGCTCCAGGGTTATGCGGCGAATCCGAACTTTGGTTCGGATGGATTTGAACCCGCCTTCCAGATTGACTCGGGCTTCCCGGCCTACAAGCCTCCGCCGAACCTGGATCCGGGCCAATATGACAACGGCAACGCATCCGCGCCGATCCCATTCAGCAACTACATCAAGGCGAGCTATGGCCGTCCGCCCATGATCCAGCAATGGAACATGCAGGTGCAGCAGGAACTGGCGCACGACCTGATTGCAACCATCGGCTACATTGGTTCGCACGGCACGCATCTTCGTTCCGGCATCGAGAACATCAACAACATGCCGCTCTCCGCATTTTCCATGGGCAACAAGCTGCTCGATCGCTTTGGCCCGAACGACACGACGGTGGACAGCGTGCCGAGTCCGTACAAGGGATTCAATGGCCAGGTGCAACAGGCACTGCGGCCCTTCCCGCAATACGGCTTCATCGCAACCGACTGCTGCTTGCAGAACGTCGGCCAATCCACCTTTAACGCACTGGTGGCAACGCTGGAGCGCCGCTTCAGCAATGGCCTGAATCTGCAGGCCTCCTACACCTGGTCCAAGACCATCACCGATGCCGACTCCTCACTCCCCGGCATCAATGGCGGTGTGGCCCAGGAGCAGAATCCCTTTAACCTGCGGCAGGAAAAGGCCGTCAGCATCCAGGACATTCCGCACACACTGGTCCTCAGCTACATCTATCAACTGCCGATCGGCAGGGGCAGACAGTTCCTGGGCGGAACCAACCGGCTCGTGGACGCATTCCTGGGTGGATGGCAGATTGGCGGCGTGCAACGCTACCAGTCGGGTCAGCCTCTCTCGTTTGGCTGCGCCGATGGCATTCCGGGATGGGATAACTGCATCCGCTTTACCCGTCTACCCGGATCGGATCTTTCCAGCCACATCAAACACATCAACCCGTTTGTCATCGACACGAACGGCCCGAATCCAAGGGTCAACAGCCTCTTCAACGGCCTGAAGAGACCGGACGCGCCTCTCTACTCGGCGCTGCAACCGAATCCGGCTCTGCTGTCGCAGAACGCCCCTGTCAACCGTGGAACGGGACCGTACTCCTTTGGCAACATGCCACGCGTCAGCACGGACGTTCGCAATGGCCTCTACCTTAACGAGGACTTCAGCCTGCTCAAGAACTTCAACATCACGGAAGGCACGTTCTTCCAGTTGAAGGCGGAGTTCCTGAATGCCTTAAACCGCCACATCTTTGGCACACCCGATCTGAATCCATATAGCAGTTACTATGGCGTGCCGACCTATACCATCGATGGCCCACGTAACATTCAGATCACCGGTAGATTTACGTTCTAGCTGCCGGGCCACAACTGAAAAACAATAAGGCAAGGGGTGGATCTCAAATCCACCCCTTGCCTTTTCAGCAGAGCTCTATCTTGTTATCAGGACTTGCTGTGATTCCTCCACCCGTCTACACGGAGCGCTTCATCTACGGGAAGCAACGGCTTGCCGCTTCTCTTCGAGGGTTCGCTTGAGAGACTCTTCTGCAAAGGACCGGAGTATGGGATCAATCAACCTTCCCATCCCGAAGGGGACGTCCCGGCTGAGCGTAATCGCCTCGCACTCCACATAGACTCCGCCATCCCGCTGCTGCATCCGCCAGTAGGAGTTCATCGCCCATAGCAGCCCTGTTCCTTCGCCTTCCGCAAGAACATGTTCGGAGGGAGTCCCGGCGTCGTCCACCTGGCGCACCGACTCGCTGCGCGATTGGATCGTGAGCTGGTCCGGCCCGACTCGCGCATAGTCGATGACGTGAACGGTGTCCATGACAGCGGTGAGGACCTTCTTCTTCGTTATGCGGTAAGAGACCACGAAATGATCTCCCTGATGCGAGAGAACCCTGGGCTGGCTGATCTCGGGGCTATATATCCTCGCGTAGTCGGCGTAGTCCTGGTCCACCTGCTCGATCTGCTCGAGCGAGGCTCCGGGAAAGAAGACTCCCCCAATCCAATGCTGGATCATGCCTCCGGGGACGGCGACGGAGCCGATGTGCGAGGTGACGATGCCACCACTCCGCACGGACTGCTGGCGCTGCGCATCCCGATCGATCCACAGGAAGCCGCTTCCGGCATGGTTCTGCACCGCCAGGTGCGTTTCCAATGCGGCGATGTAATCCTGGTATTTCGCTTTCGCTTCCGGCCGCAACGCGGCGTTCGCGACGAGCGGCGTTATCCAGAGGCAGAGGAAGAGGGTCCATGCGGGAGTCCACATCCGGCTCCCGCTGCTGTCGTTCGAGAGAACTTTCATTCTTTGTATATGGACGCATGGACCCTATCCATGGATGCACGCCAGTGGTCATGTCCGGGGCTTATCTTGATCATGCCTTTCGTTCATGCCGGGTGCAGAAAGAGCGGGCCCAGAGCGCGGCACGCTCTGGGCCATATAGTCGCAGTAGTTGTAGACTTCGTTTCACTTCATCGCAACTATGGTCCTCTCTTCATTCCGAAGAGCTGCGTTTTGCATCCTGGCTCTCTTCTCGAGCTTTGTAGGCAGGAGCATAACGCTGCCGCTGGCTGAAGTTGAAACAACCTCATTCAGAAAATATTGGTCGCCGATCTTGTGGAATACCAGCTTGGGGGCTGCGTCCGCGTACTTGTAGTCGGCGGTTCCCATGACGAACACAGAAATCCCCACGCCTCTGCCCTCAAGTAACACCTCGTGCGAAGTCCCTGAGGTAATTCTGTAGGTTCCGGGCGGGAGCAACTGATCGCCCACGGTGAAGTCGAAGGGAACGTTTGCCTTGATGGCGTGTTCCTGTGCCGAAGCTCGGTTGGCAGTAACGAAACTCGCAACGGCGAGGAGTGCAATTACTGAAAGGATACGTCTCATGGTGTTGTCTCCATTTCTACGGCACATTCTTCCAACAGTTCCGTGGAAGTTTCTCTCCATGGAACCCGAACTGAATTCTGCTTCGCTAATCCCTGAATCTCGACTGCTTCAGTACGGCTGCTCTTACGCGCAGGGATATAGCATCTGCGTCGCCAAAGTTCCGCGGATAACCTCGCATCTCCTCCGCTGGAACGCGCCTGTATCTTTCCAACGACATACATGCGGAGCATGTGCGACGTAGCTGGATGAATCAATATTCACGGGTGATGTTGGTATCCGAATGGATACCAATGTGGAACCGATTGGCTCCTGCGACGCTGGTTGGAAGGCTTCCTCGACGCTCTGCCGCGGGGTCAACTGCGCAAGCGATCAGGCTCTCTCGATGAAGTTGAGACACGTTGAAAAAGACAACCAGCCGACATGCTTGTACTTGCGCAAGCGTGGTGACATTTCTATTTGTAAGGAGTATATAAGCAGGTATTCCGTGGTTTTCCACGGGGCGCTCGGCAAAACACGCAGGCAGTTCTTGCGATGCATTTCACCGATTCTCAACCGGTTCGCGGCGCCCACCGAGTAACCCTGGTTTCGAGGATACGATCAGGGTCCTGAATTCACGATCATCGTGCAGCAAGGACGAAGGTCATGAATGCTCCATAGCTCTCAAGCAACGCTTTTCCTTGCCGAACTGAGGAAAACTGAAGTGGATCACACACCAATGCTTCCTGTCTTTGGGATTGATGTCGGGCGCATGACGCGTGATTTGGCTGCCTTGTTCCGCATTAGCAGTGTCATCAATTCCATCCGTGACCTTGATCTTCTACAACGCGAGCTCTTGCAGCTTATCTTCGAAGTCATCCCTGCCGAGCGCGGTGCTATAGTCTTGCGCCCCTATGGGAACGATGATCGGGTATCAGTCTGCACGTGGAGCCGCCCCCATGAAGACCAGCACCCCATCTCGGTCCAGCAGGATCTGGTTCGCAGGGCCTTGTGGGAGCGCACGCCCATACTCAGCAGCCCAGACTTAAACAACCCTGACTCAAACAACAGGGAGAGCGTACTCTGCCATCCCCTGGTGGGAGTGGAAAAGACGATCGGAGTCATCTATCTGGCTTCCTCTGAAGTCCCGTCCCCGTTCCGCGACGATCACGTGCACTTCGTCAGCGTGGCATCGCGAATCGCAGCGGTGACGCTGGAAAATATCCTCGCCTTGAATTCTCTCAGCGGCGATCAACCTCGATTGAAAGAGGCGCCCCATGCGGCCAGCAAGCTCGTCGGTGTGAGCCGCCAGATCGAGCAACTGCAGAGATTCATCTCGCGCGTCTCCCAGAGCGATTCCACGATATTGATACGCGGAGAAAGCGGCACCGGCAAAGAGCTGGTCGCCCGTGCCATCCACAACAAGAGTCCGCGGATGGATCGACCATTTGTCGCCATCAACTGTGCCGCAATTCCCGAGGCACTGCTGGAGAGTGAATTGTTCGGACACGAAAGGGGCGCGTTCACCGGAGCCGTCGGCGTAAAAATGGGGAGGCTCGAAGCGGCACAGGACGGAACCTTGTTCCTCGACGAGATTGGCGAGCTGGCCCCTTTGCTGCAGGCGAAGTTATTACGCGTACTACAGCAACGGGAGTTCGAGCGGCTGGGAGGAAATCGTTCCATCGCATTCAAGGCCCGTGTCGTCGCAGCCACCAATAAGAACCTTGAGGTTGCCATCAAGTCCGGAGAGTTTCGCCAGGACCTGTATTACCGGCTCAATGTCGTCTCGGTTACGGTGCCTCCTCTGCGCGAACGGCCCGAAGACATTTCGCTGCTTGCCCTATACTTCGCCGAAATTCATGCGGCCAAAAACAAGCGCCCCTTCAAAGGAATCTCGCAGGAAGCGCGCGCCATCCTGCTGCGGTATAGCTGGCCGGGGAATGTTCGCGAACTGGAGAGCGCAATCGAACATGCAATCGTGCTCGGTCTAACGGAGGAAATCCTTCCCGAGGATCTGCCGGACGCGATTCTGGAAGAACAGGCACTGGTACTGGCAAAAGATGCGCGGTATCACGACGCGCTCAAACGAACAAAGAAAGACCTGGTGCTCAGCGCTATTCGCGATGCCAAAGGTAATTATCGCGAAGCCGCGCGGCTGTTGAGTATTCACCCCAAGTACCTGCACAGGCTGGTACGAAATCTGGATCTGAAGTCTCACCTGCAGGAAGTTGAGTAGCAGAAAAACACAAGCAGAGCTGGCAGGTGGAAGCACTTACCTGAGCTAGGGACACCACAGCGTGCCGCAATTCAAAGCGGAGAACCACTAGATCTCGCAGCTGCTGGCGCGCTCCGGGCAAACGACGGGGATCGCAAATTCGCGAGTCAGCAGCTCCTCCAAAGCCTGCTGCGCCTTCGGCTCTCCATGGACGAGAAAGATCTTCTTCAGTGACTTTGCGATGGGGCGAACCCACTGGACCAGGTCGTGCTGATCGGCATGCCCGCTTAACTCGTCCAGCATAGCGACTTCGGCTCTCAGCGCATAAGGCTCTCCGAAGATGGGAACAGGACTCTGTCGCTCAGCAATGCGACGGCCCAAAGTGTGCTCCGCCTGATAACCGGCAAGCAGGATTAGATTCCTCGGGTCCTCAATACCGTTCTTAAGATGGTGAAGGACGCGGCCTCCCTCGCACATTCCCGCGGACGAGATCACGACGAAGGGCGTGCGCAGATCATTCAATGCCTTGCTCTCCTCCGCCGAACGCAAGTAGCGCAATCGCGCAAAACCAAATGGGTCTTTACCGTCTTTCAGGAACTGACTCGCTTCGTAGTCAAACTCCGCCGGATGCCGGCGAAAGATCTCCGTCACGTTCAACGCGAGTGGGCTATCGACGAAGATCGGTATCTCCGGCAGCGACGACTCAACCATGAGTTGATGGAGGAGAAAGACAAGCTGCTGGGTTCTGCCCACGGCGAAGGCCGGGATGATGACTCTGCCACCTCGCGCAATGGTCCGGCCAATGTATTCGGCGAGCTTCTCTTTCGCATTGGAAAGCGTGGGGTGCAGACGATCGCCATAGGTGCTCTCAAGGATGAGATAGTCGGCTGCAGGAGCCTGTTCCGGATTCCGCAGAATCGGAAGACCCTTCCTTCCCATATCACCGGAGAAAAGCACACGGCACGTTCTTCCGTTCTCGCGGAGTTCCAGTTGCACGAACGCGGACCCCAGCATGTGTCCGGCATTTCTCAGGGTAGTCGTGATGCCGGGAGCAACCTCCCGCTTTTGTCCGTACTTCAAGGGAGAGAACTGGCCCATGATCCGGGTCACATCCTCAAGGGTATACAGCGGCGGAACGGCATGAGCGCCCACTTCCATTCCAATATCTTTCCTGCGTTTCCAGCGACGCTCGATAAACGCCTGGTCGCGCTCCTGCAAGGATGCGCTATCCGCGAGCATGTATCTGCATAGATCGACAGTCGCTTCGCCGGTATAGATGGTTCCGCCAAATCCCTGCTTGCCGAGAGTGGGCAGATTTCCGCTGTGATCCACGTGGGCATGCGACAGAACTACCGCATGGATATCTTCCGGCTTAAAGGAGAAATGAGAGTTTCTTTCATACGTCGGCTGCCGCTTGCCTTGCAGCAAACCGCAATCCAGCAGGATGCGCGCCTGATTCGTCTGAACTTCATGCATCGAACCGGTAACTTCCTGAGCAGCTCCCCAGAATATGATTCGCATGGTTCCTTTCTCTGAATCCGAACGCTCAAAAGCTGGCCGAAAAGGCGCCAGAAAATTAGAGGAAAAGTATCTTTCCTTTTCCCAAACACCTTAATATACAAATATGTCTGAATTGAGCCAATTTAAGGCCGAGTTTTTCAAGGCCCTCTCCCACCCGCTGCGTATACGCATCCTGGATGAATTGCGGAATGGTGAGGCGGGCGTCAATGAACTCAGCTCTCGTTTAGACGTTGAACAGAGTACACTCTCCCAGCACCTTGCTCTCCTGAGAGCCCGCGACCTGGTGGTAGCGCGAAAGAACGGGCTTAACGTCTTCTACTCGGTCAGGGACAAAGATATCTTCCGCCTGCTCGATGTCGCCCGAAAGATCTTCAACACTCGTCTGGTGGGAGTGCGAAACATGCTGTCTCAGATGGAGACGACGAGCAAAGCCAAATAGAAACACTGGCGTGACTGAGATGCCTTCTCTGTCCAACGTCTCAGGCGGCGGAGAATCGATGATGATCCTGAACATTCTGATGGGTTTCTTCTTTGGCTTCTCGCTGGGCGTGGGCTGCGCGCTTGCAGTCATGTATTCGATTTATAGCGGCGGATATCGCAAGGCGATTGCCGACTCCCTCTGCCAGCCTCGGCCAGAAAAATACGAGCGGCTCCTGAAGAAAGCGCAAGCAAAGGCTTAAGCACTTCTAATGATGAGCCTTACGGGCTAGTGCCGATTTGGTTCTATACATCGTAACATTCAGTTATTATCATATTCGTATGCCAGGGTTGAGCCTGCCGAAGGCGGAGTTCTTTCAGGCGCACTCAGGCGCTCTCCCATTTCTTGCGCGTATGCACGCTGGCAAGAGAATCCTCCAAAAATAATTCGAAGGGATTCAGTGCGTTGAGTAGTCTTTGCATTTTTGAAATGGCGGTTGCCAGGTGCGTCGCCTGCGGCACGTGCCACGGCGATTCCCCGGAGGTTTCTGCGTGAGCCTCCCCGGCTGGATAGCCCAATACGCTGCGATCCTCTCCGCACATGATCTCTCGCTGTTGCTGATCCTGGTGCTGGGCTGGTTCGCGGTCGGGCTTGCCGGCTTGATTCGGCCGCATCGCGTTGGCTTTGTCGCCGCCGTGCTCTTCCCTATCGGAGCGCTCCTCGCGCTGGGTGTTGCCCTTCTCGGCGGACTGGCGCTGGTCGCAGGCCATGCTCCGCAGGTTGCGGTTCTTCGCCTTGGGTTACCGGACTTGCCTTTCCATGTGCGGCTGGATGCTCTCTCGGGGTTCTTTCTCGTTCTGATGGGGATCGCTGGAGCGGGCATCTCGATCTTCGCCGCGGGCTACTTCCGTTCGGGAGAAGGCACGGCGCCCGGTCTGCACTGCCTGCAATATCACGTCTTCTTTGCCAGCATGGCGTTGGTAGTGCTGGCGGACGACGCGTACTTCTTCATGGTGGCGTGGGAGACGATGGCGTTGAGTTCGTACTTCCTGGTGACCTCGCAGCATCGCATCCCCGAGATTCGGCGTGCGGGTTTCCTCTACCTCCTGATTGCGCATGTAGGAGCGATCTGCATCCTGCTCAGCTTCGGCGTGCTGCAGGGTGGCAGTTGGCAATTCACCTTCGACGCGATGCGCAGCGCCCGGCTCACCCCGTTCTGGGCGGCGACGGCGTTCCTGCTGGCGCTGCTCGGCTTCGGCGCGAAGGCAGGCCTGGTGCCGCTGCATGTATGGCTGCCCGAGGCGCACCCCGCTGCACCTTCGCCGGTGTCGGCCATGATGAGCGGCCTTATGCTCAAGACCGCGGTGTACGGCATGCTGCGGATTACCTTCGATCTGCTGCACCTGCGGTATTGGTGGTGGGGAGTCCTGGTGCTCCTCGTGGGACTGTTCTCGGGAATCTTCGGAGCGATCTTTGCCGCGGTGCAAACGGACATGAAGCGTCTGCTGGCCTATTCCTCGATTGAAAATCTCGGAATAATCTTTGCCGGCATAGGCCTGGCAATTTTGTTCGAGGCCTTCCATCTGAATCTCTTCGCTGCACTCGCGCTGACTGCGGTTCTGATCCACTCTTTGAATCATTCGCTCTTCAAGAGCCTGCTGTTTCTTGCGACTGGCTCGGTGTTGCATGCGACAAGTCATCGCAGCCTGGGCAAACTCGGCGGACTCATTCGCCGCATGCCATGGGTGGCCGGACTGGCGCTGGTGGGCACGCTGGCAATCGCGGGCCTGCCGCCGCTCAACGGATTCATCTCCGAGTGGCTGCTGCTGCAATCCTTTCTCTTCACGCCGCAGATTCCCCACGCCTTTCTCAACATGGTGATTCCGCTGGGTGCGGCGGCGCTGGCGCTCATCGCTGCGCTGTCCGCCTACGTCATGGTGAAGTTTTACGGCATCATTTTTCTTGGCCAGCCGCGCGAGGCCTCTCTGGTGGAAGCCCATGATCCAGGCTGGCTCGAACGCCTCGGACTCAGTTGGCTAGCGCTTGGCTGCATATTAATTGGTGTGCTGCCACAGATTGCTCTTCGCGCGGCAGGTGCGGTTACCGGGCCTCTGCTGGGCAAAGCGGTGAACGTCACCTCGCCTTTCTTATGGATCGCTCCGATTACGCCCGCGCAGGCATCCTATAGCGGCCTGGTGCTGCTGGGCGGAATCGTCCTCGTGGTCGGCGTCACCTTCATCCTGGTGCGCATTCTGGCACACGGACGCATACGCCGGACGGCTCCCTGGGACTGCGGCTATCCCTGGCAGACGTCGCGGATGCAGGACACGGCAGAGGGCTTTGGCCAGCCGATCCGGCACATGTTTGGCTCCTTCTTCCGGATGGAGCGCGAGATGCCTTCGCCCTCGGACAGTTCTCCACACTACCGAATCTACATTGAGGATCGCTTGTGGCGTGCGGTCTATGAGCCGCTGGCGCTTGCGGTGCAACGTCTTTCGAACGCCATAGGCGCCCTGCAGGGTGGACGCCTAGCTGTCTACCTGCTGTATAGCTTTCTCACTTTGATTGGTCTGCTGGTGTTTGTGCTATGGGCGTGATCTCGCTTGTGCGTCAATGCAGCGAAGTACTGCTGGCCATCGCGCTGGCCCCTCTCTTTGCCGGATGGATTGCGCAATGCCGGGCGTGGCTGCAGAGCCGCTCGGCTCCCTCACTGCTGCAGCCCTATCGCATGCTGCGCAAACTGTTCCTCAAAGATGTTGCGATAGCCGAAAGTGCATCGCCTTTGTTTCGCGCCACTCCTTATGTCGAGTTTGGAGCCATGGTCCTGGCCGCGGCCATCATTCCTTCCATCGCTACCGACCTGCCATTCGCGCGCGTGGCAGATGCAATCGCGCTCATCGGATTGTTCGCAACGGCACGTGTGTTCCTTTCGCTGGCCGCGATGGATATCGGAACCGCCTTCGGTAGCCTGGGCGCACGACGCGACATGATGATCGGCTTCCTCGCGGAGCCTGCCTTGCTGATGGTGCTGTTCAATGCATTTCTAATGTCGGGCAGCACGGCATTGCCGAGCCTGGTTGAGGCTTACTCCGCTCATCCGCTTTCGTTGAATCCCAGCCTTACTTTTGCTGCCGTCGCTTTTGTGATGGTGCTGCTGGCGGAAAATGGACGCATCCCGATTGACAATCCAACCACGCATCTTGAACTCACGATGATCCACGAGGCGATGCTGCTTGAGTATTCGGCGCGCCATCTGGCGCTGGTGGAGTGGGCCTCAAACCTGAAGCTCTTTAACTACGCCTGCATTGGCTTTGCTCTCTTTATGCCCTGGGGCATCGCAACCCACGGCGCAGATGGAGGAGCTGCGTTGCTGCTCGCCGTGGCCGTGCTGATCATAAAGCTCACTGTGGCTGGCGCGGCATTGGCGCTGGTGGAGACGTTGTCTGCAAAGCTGCGTTTATTCCGTGCGCCGGAGTTTCTGGCAATGGCGTTTCTGCTTGCCGTGCTTGGCCTGCTGGTCCACATTTTGCTGGGAGCTTAATCAGGATGCATCTGTCTCATCTCATCACCGAACTGCTCAAGCTGCTGGCCTCCATCCTGCTGCTGATCTCCTTTGCCATGCTTTCGCAGCGCCGCACCCGGCGTCTGATTCCGCTGCTGGCAGCGCAGGGAGCAATTCTGTTTCTCTCCACCTGCATTGTGGCTTACAGTGCCGGCCTGCGAGAGCTCTACTACTCGGCGGCGCTTACCTTGCTGCTGAAGGTTCTTGCGCTGCCATGGATCTTCCATCGACTGATCCATCGCCTGGGAATTCAATGGGAGAGCGAGCAGCTGGTCAACGTGCCGATCACGATGCTGGTGGGACTGGCATTGGTTATCTTCGCGTTTGGGCTGGCACAGCCAATCAGCATGCTGGCGACGACGATCACGCGCAACACCCTGGGAATCGCGCTCGCGGTCATGCTGCTGGCCTTTCTAATGATGATCAGCCGCCGCATGGCAGTGACGCAGGTGATCGGGTTTCTTGCCATGGAGAATGGTCTGTTCTTTGCGGCGACAAGCGCCACCTATGGCATGCCAATGGTCATCGAGTTGGGCATCGCGCTCGACGTTCTGGTTGGCGTATTTATTCTCGGCATTTTCTTCTTCCAGATCAGAGAGCAATTCGAGAGCCTCGATCTCAGCAACCTGGAAGCACTCAGGGAGGATTGAAGTGGAATTGCTTCTGGTATTAGGTTTGCCGGTATTGGGCGCGCTCCTGCTGGCCTTCTTCGGAGCGCGACGCTTTGCCGCGGACCTCAACGCCGGCATCAGCTTTGCCACCATGCTCGCCGCCGCGTTTCTTGTGTTGCGTGTGATTCGTTACGGCACCATGTTGGCTGGCCATGAGCAGTTCCTGGTCGATTCGTTCAATGTGTTCCTGGTGGCGCTCACGGCCTTTGTAGGGTTTACCACTGCACTCTTCTCCCGGCCTTACATGCGCATCGAGGAGGAGCACGGACGCCTGACCCCACGGCGGCTGCGTCTCTATCACAGCATGTACCAGCTCTTTATGGCTGCCATGCTGCTCGCGCTGATCACCAACAACATGGGGCTGCTGTGGGTGGCGATGGAGGCTGCAACGCTATCGACGGTGCTGCTGGTTTCTCTCTACCGCACGCGCGCCAGCCTGGAAGCAGCGTGGAAGTACTTCATCCTGTGCGGCGTTGGAATTGCGCAGGCTTTATTTGGCACCATGCTGTTGTACTTTGCCGCGGAGCAGACGCTGGGACGCGAAGGAATGACCGCTTTGCTCTGGACTCACCTGAATGCCGTGAAGGGACAACTTGAGCCACGGGTGTTGGGACTCGCATTTGTCTTTCTTCTGGTCGGCTACGGTACAAAAGTCGGGCTGGCGCCGCTGCATAACTGGCTGCCGGATGCGCATGCCGAGGGACCGACGCCAGTCTCCGCCGTACTCTCCGGGCTGCTGCTGAATGTGGCGCTCTACGCAGTGATTCGCTGCAAGGTTCTGGTTGAAGGCTCCATCGGCTCCTGGCTTCCGAGTCACATGCTGATGGGCTTCGGACTGCTCTCCGCGGTGCTTGGCGCCTTTTTCCTGTGGAGACAGCAGGACATCAAGAGACTCTTCGGTTATTCGTCGATCGAGCACATGGGCATCATCACGTTTGCCTTCGGGCTAGGCGGCCCGGTTGCCAACTTTGCCGCGCTGCTGCACATGACGGTGCATTCGCTCACAAAGTCGTCGATCTTTTTTGCCGCAGGGCATGCTTCGCAAACGGCAGGCACGCAGCGCATGGATGGGATTCGCGGGCTGGTTGGCATCAGTCCCACCATCGGCTGGGGGCTGATGCTGGGCTCGCTCGCAATTCTCGGGATGCCACCGTTTGGGGTGTTTGCCAGCGAGTTCCTGATTCTGACAACTGCCATGCGCGAGCATCCCTGGTCGACTCCCTTTCTGCTGGTCGCGCTCGGCGTGGCCTTTGCCGGTATCTTCCGGCGAGTTCAGCCAATGGTATTTGGCGAGAGCGACGCTCAGCCTTTACCGCATTCGCCGGCGCTGGTGCCGGTCTTTGCCCATCTCGCAATGGTGCTTGTCCTGGGGGTGTATATGCCTCCTGCGCTCGCAGCGTGGTTCCGCGCCGCCGCCAGGTTGATCGGATGATGCATATGTGGCCAGAGTTCCTCAAAGATCGACGCATCCCGCTGGCGGCCAATCTCCCCGCGCGCCGCATCAGCGTAGACAACAGCCAGCAATGGCTGGACGCGGCACGCGTGCTGCGAGCCTCCGAGGCGCAACTGCTGACGATGTGGGGGGCGGACGATCGGGACCGCGACGGCTGCTTTCGCATCTACTCCGCCTATCTGCTGCCGCATGATCTGCTGGTGGTGGAGCACGTCATCGAAGAGACTTCCACTCCGGCCTATCCCAGCCTGGCAACTCTGTTCCCCGCGGCAGAGCGGATGCAGCGCGGCATCCACGACCTGCTCGGCTTCGCAACCGATGACCCGGATACACGAAACTGGCTGCGTCACGGTGGCTGGCCGGAGTCCCTGTTCCCGCTGCGGCGCGACGTGGATGCCGAGCAGTATCCCGTCGTCTCCGAACCGTATCCCTTTGTGCTGGTCGAGGGAGATGGCGTGCATGAAATCGCTGTGGGACCAGTCCACGCCGGTACTATCGAACCTGGCCATTTCCGCTTCTCCGTCGTGGGGGAGAAGGTTCTGCGGCTTGAGGAACGTCTCGGCTACACCCACAAGGGAGTGGCAAAGCGCTTCGAAGGCCTCTCGCAAACGAGCGGCCATCAACTGGCGGCGCGTCTCTCCGGTGATTCTGCAGTGGCCTTCTCGTGGGCCTATTGCGCGGCGCTGGAGTCGATCGCCGAGATCCGTTGCTCCGCCCGGGCACTCACACTGCGAGCCCTTGCACTGGAGCATGAGCGCATCGCAAATCATCTTGGAGACCTCGGGGCACTCGGCAACGACGCCGGCTTCGCCTTTGGGCTCACCCAGTTCTCCCGCCTGAAAGAGGATCTGCTGCGAACGAACGTCCGCGTCTTTGGAGCGCGCTATCTCTTCGATTTCGTAGTACCGGGCGGAGTGGCCGTTGATCTGCCCGAGGATGGATATGGATTGCTGGTGGATTTCTACTTCACCTTGCAACATGCGGTCGCGGAGTTGCGCACCATCTATGACGAGCACGACGGCCTGCAGGATCGCTTTCGCGAGAGCGGACGGTTAGAGCAAAGCGTGGCGCAAAAACTTGGCGCGACAGGACTGGTAGGCAGGGCCTCCGGGATTGCTCAGGATCTGCGCGTCGATCACCCCTTCGCGCCCTACGATCAACTGGAACCGAATCTGATTGTGCAGCCGAAAGGCGATGTCGCGGCGCGCGTCCAGGTGCGCTTCGATGAGGTCTTTGAATCGATCCGGCTATGCCATGCGCTGCTGCGGGAGGTGCCCTCCGGCCCCATCCAGCAGACCTTTGCCCCGGCAGCGGCGGGGCGTCTGGGCATCGGCCTGATCGAAGGATGGCGGGGGCCGGTGATGATTGCTCTCGAAGCTGGAGCAGAGGGTACAATCCGCCGATGCCATGCTCATGATCCTTCGTGGCAGAACTGGCCCTTGCTCGAGTACGCAATCCTCGACAACATCGTCCCGGATTTCCCGCTGATCAACAAATCATTCAACTTGTCCTATAGCGGACAGGACGGGTGAGGTAAGCATGTTTGACGTCCTTCTACACATCCTCCGCACGGGCAGGCTAACCGAGCCTCTGCAGGAAAGCGCCGATGCGGCTCCCGTAGTCAGCAGCGTGCAAAAGGATCTCCTGGCCATTCTGGGGCGTGCCTTGTGCATCCGCCATGTGGACGCCGGATCCTGCAACGGCTGCGAGCTTGAGATTCAGGCGCTGACCAATCCCTACTACAACCTGGAAGGCGAGGGGATCCACTTTGTCGCCAGCCCACGGCACGCCGATCTGCTGCTGGTCACCGGCCCCGTCTCCGTCAACATGGAAGAAGCACTGAGGCGCACATACGATGCCATGCCCGATCCCAAGCTGGTGATGGCTGTGGGCGATTGCGGCGCGTGCGGAGGCATCTTTGGCGCCAGCTATGCCAGCCGCGGAGGAGTCGCGAGCGTCCTGCCCGTGAACCATACCGTGAGCGGATGCCCGCCCAGCCCGTCTGCGATTCTCACCGGCATTCTGCATACGGTTCGCACCACGCTGGCGTAGAGCATGGGTTCCCCGCTCGCAAGTACTAAGCCTCGCGTCGAGTCTCAAGCTGGCGAAGCGTATGCCCAAAACTGATGGCGTGATGCTGATCGACGTATCTGCGGTTTCGCGCAAACTGTTCTTCGCTCTGCGACAGGATGCCGCCTTTGCCGGCAAACGCGATCTTGTTCTCTCCATCTTCGGGATCGACGACGATCACCTGTTCCGCGAAACTGCGGGAGATCCGGGCGATCAATGTCTTGAAGGGGCAATCGCACAGGTTGACCACCAGGATGCCGTCCGGGGCCAGTGCGTTGTAGCAATCCTGGTAGAAGCGCTCGCTGCATAACTGGGCAGGCTGCCCGCCAATGTCGAAGCCGTCCACGATGAGCACGTCAAACTCATCCTTGTGTCGCGCCACAAAGTCCGCTCCGTCCTCGCAGAAGATGGTGAACCTGTGATCGTCGCGCGGGATGTAGAAGTGATCCCGAAGCGCGATGACCTCCGGGCTGATCTCGGCAACGCTGATCCGCGTGTGGGGCAGATAACGATGGCAGTATTTCTGGAGGGAGCCTCCGCCCAGGCCAATCATGCCGATGTGCCGGGGCCGCTGCTTGAAGAGTAGAAACCCCATGATGCTGCGGGTGTAACCCAGCATTAGCTGGTGGGGAACATCCACGTGCATCTTACTTTGCACCGCTCCGATCTCGAACTGCAGCGTCAATGTGCCGTCGTACTCATGCACAAAGGGCCTTGCGGTGGGGGGCGACATTGAGGAGTCGTCGTACTCGACCGGGGTGGGTTCGGCAGAACTCAATTCCATGTCCATAAATAGGTGTCTTCGGTAGATGTCCTAATAAATGCCTGCGTCTGCGCGGCATGCAACCACTTCGCGAGACAAGCTACTGACCAAAACGGTTCTGCAGCACTTCCTCGTTTTACTTTTTTGTGATCGTTGTCACATACAGGCATTTTCTTCGGGCACACACTTTCTTCCGTCGCTCCAAGTGTATCTCGGGGTTCTGATAAGGAAAGGCCTCCAATGAGTTCTTCGGAAGAGTCGATTTATGATGCCCTGCTCCAACGCGGGGTTTCCCGCCGCCGTTTTATCGAATTCTGCACGGCGATGACAGCAACGCTGGCCATTCCTTCCAGCTATGCGGCGGATATAGCCAAAGCGTTTACTGAGAAGAAGAAGCCCGTCTTAGTCTGGCTGGAGTTCCAGGACTGCGCAGGAAACACAGAGGCGATTCTGCGCTCTCCGCATCCCGTGGTGGCAGACATCGTGCTCGACGTGCTTTCGTGGGAGTATCACGAGACGATCATGGCCGGAGCAGGAAAGGCCGCCGAAGAGGCGCTGGCTCGTGTGGTCCGCGAAGAAAAGGGCAAGTACATCGTCATGGTGGAGGGGGCGATCCCGACCGCCGATGACGGTATCTACTGCACCATTGGCGGGCGAACGGCACTGAGCATTGTGCGCGAAGTGTGCGCCGGTGCAGCAGCCACGCTGGCGGTGGGAGCATGCGCCTGGGATGGCGGCATCGTAGCGGCGGCGCCCAATCCAACGGGAGCCGTGGGCCTGCAGGAGGCGGTGCCAGGCGTAAAGGTCGTCAACCTTGGAGGATGCCCGCAGAATCCGGTAAACACCGTTGCGGTGCTGACCCATTACCTGACCTTTGGGGAGCTGCCCGCCCTGGACTCCTACAACCGGCCGCTCTTCGCCTATGGAAACATCATCCATGACCAGTGCGAGCGCCGGGCGCATTATGATGCGGGACGCTACGTGCAGATTTGGGGAGACGAAGGCCATCGCAAAGGATGGTGTCTCTACAAGATGGGCTGCAAAGGGCCCGAGGCCACCTATAACTGCCCCACGGTGCGCTATAACGATGCCACGAGCTGGCCGGTTAAGGCTGGTCATGGCTGCATCGCCTGTGCGTCGCACCGCTTCTGGGATACCCGCTCCCCCTTCTACGAGAGACTTCCCAGTGTGCCGGGATTCGGCGTCGATGTACCCGTGGGCAAGATCGGCGCGGCCGTCATCGGTACGGTTGCCGCAGCCACTGCGGTACACGGTGCGATCACGGCGTACCGGCTGCATGGACCGGGTGCGGCAGCACACGAAGCACGCGAGGCAGACAGGAAAGCCAAAGAGACAGCGGAAGCGAACTCCGCAGACAAGGAAGACTGATATATGGCACGTGTAGTGATTGATCCAGTCACCCGAATCGAGGGACACCTGCGGATTGAGGCGGAAACCAACGGCCATGCGGTTACCGACGCATGGAGCTCCGGCACGATGTTTCGCGGCATTGAGCTGATCCTCCGCAATCGCGATCCGCGCGAGGCCTGGATCTGGGCCCAGCGAATCTGCGGCGTCTGCACCACGGTGCATGCTCTCGCTTCCGTCAGAGCCGTGGAAGACGCATTAGGCATAGAGGTTCCCGATAACGCCCGCATCATCCGCAACATCATCGCGGGCGCGCAAAACGTGCAGGATCATGTCGTGCACTTCTACCATCTGCACGCGCTGGACTGGGTGGACGTAACCCTTGCGTTGAAGGCAGATCCGGCGAAGACCTCGGTCATCGCGCAATCCATCTCGGAGTGGCCTAAGTCGAGCGCCGCCTACTTCAAAGGCGTGCAGGATCGCGTGAAGGCCCTGGTGGCGAGCAAGCAGTTAAGCCTCTTCAGCAGCGGATACTGGGGGCATCCGGCGTACACCCTGCCCCCGGAGGTCAATCTCCTGGCCGTCGCGCATTATCTTGAGGCGCTGGAATTTCAGCGGGAGTTCATCCGCATCCACGCCGTGCTGGGCGCCAAGAATCCGCATCTGCAGACCTACCTGGTCGGCGGCATGGCGGCGTCGATGGACAGCAACGAGCCCAATGCCACCATTAATCCCGAGCGCATCACGCTGCTGGCAGAGCTGGCAAAGCTGGCGCAGACCTTTGTGCAGCAGGTTTACATCCCGGACGTGCTGGCAATTGCCGGCTACTATCGCGACTGGTTCACCCGCGGCGAGGGGCTGGGCAACTTCATGGCCTATGGTTGCTACCCGATGGGCGGCATCCACGAAACCAGCAAATTCTTTATGCCGCGCGGCATCATTCTCGGGCGGGATCTCTCGACCGTACATCCGCTCGATCCGAAGAACGTGAGCGAGTACGTGTCGCACTCCTGGTATGAGTATGACGGCGGCAACGGCGTCGCCAAGCATCCGTCGGTCGGCCAGACGACTCCGAAGTACAGCGGGCCAAAGCCGCCATTCGAGCAGCTCGATACGGACCAGAAATATTCCTGGCTCAAGGCTCCGCGTTACGACGACAAGGCAATGGAGGTGGGTCCGCTGGCGCGCACACTGGTGGCCTATGCCTCCGGCAACGCAATTGTGAAGCAGCATGTTGACGCGGCTCTGGCGAAGTTGAACGCGCCTCCTTCCGCGCTCTTCTCCACCCTGGGCAGGATTGCGGCACGCGCCATCGAAGCGGAGATCATGGCGGATCAGTTGCCCCAGTGGATCGCAGAACTCGACGACCACATGGCCCACGGCGATGTGCAGATTCACTCCGGCGAGAAATGGGATCCGGAAAGCTGGCCAAAGCAGGCTCAGGGAGCGGGCTTCCATGAGGCACCCCGCGGCGCGCTGGGTCACTGGATCGAGATCGAGAACAAGGTCATCAAGAATTACCAGGCCGTGGTTCCCTCTACGTGGAATGCGGGGCCGCGGGATGCGCACGGGCAGAAGGGCGCCTACGAGGCTTCGCTCGCAGGAACGCCGCTGGCAGACCCGGCGCGTCCGGTCGAGATTCTGCGCACGATTCACTCCTTCGATCCGTGCCTGGCCTGTGCCGTGCATGTGGTCGATGCCAATGGGCGTGAATTCGAGTACGAAAAGCTCTGAACCGAGCGGAGGAAGTCATGCAGCAGGCAGCAGTCCCGCTTAGCACTGGGAATCACAATTCCGACCATGAGGTCGTGCGTATCTACGTATGGGAGTTACCGGTGCGTCTGGCGCACTGGGGATTCGTCTGCTCCCTCATCGTTCTCGCCTGCACGGGCTACTACATGCACAACCCTTTCGTCGCCG
The DNA here is from genome assembly GCA_035539175.1 of Acidisarcina sp. Taxonomy (NCBI): domain Bacteria; kingdom Pseudomonadati; phylum Acidobacteriota; class Terriglobia; order Terriglobales; family Acidobacteriaceae; genus Acidisarcina; species Acidisarcina sp. The sequence continues at coordinate 503,877 of DATLIY010000008.1, forward strand.
TGCATTCCCGCACGGCGTGGGTGATGGCAACCATTCGGTACGTCCATGTGCTCAGCGGCTGGGTGCTGCTGGCCTCGCTCCTTGTTCGCCTCTATTGGCTGTTCAAGGGAAACATCTGGGCCAACTGGCGGGCCTTCATTCCGTTGACCGCACGCCAGCGGAAGAGTCTGCGCGGAGCCTTCCAGTACTACACGTTTCAGCGTGGCGAGCCCTTTCCCCAGATCGGACATAACACGCTGGCAGCGCTTACTTACCTCGTGGTTTTCGCAATCCTCGGCTGGGAGTGCCTGACGGGGGTCGTGCTCTACAGCGAAGTTCTGGGCAAGGGCATGCTGTACTCCCTGGTCGGTTGGATCCCTCGAATCATCGACATCCAGACCCTGCGCATGACGCACTACCTCTTCATGTTTCTTCTGATTGGTTTTGGAATCCATCACGTCTACAGCGCCATTCTGGTAGCACGCGAGGAGCGCAATGCGCTGATGGAGAGCATCTACACCGGCTATAAATTTGCCCCGGAGTCGCTGCTGGACGAAGAGATCGATGCCGCCTTATATGGCGGGGATTCGTCCGAAGCTGCGCATGCGGCCGTTGCCAACGCAGCGAAGGTACATTGAAAGCGAAGGTACATTGAATCCGATAAACTTGGCGTCGCAGAACGTAGTCGTCCTCGCGCTCGGCAACCTTATGCGCACCGACGATGCCGCCGGCATGCTCGCCTTAACCCGCCTGGCTGGCGACGAGCGCCTGCCCGCTGGAGTTCGCCTGGTAGAAGGCGGAACACTGGGACTGGAGTTACTCTACCAGGTGGAGCACGCCTCGCTGCTGCTGGTGTTGGATGCTGTGGATGCAAAGGAGCCTCCGGGCACCCTGATGCTGTTCCGAGGAGAGGCGGTCGAGGCGCTGCCCTGCGGCCAAAGCATCCATCTACTGGGGATGGCTGATCTTTTGAGCGCTCTGCGCCTGACCGAACGGGCTCCAAGCGAGGTAGTTCTGATCGGGATTCAGCCGGAATCTACCGGCTGGGGTACCCAGTTGACGCCAACCGTGGAGGCTTCCCTGCCCCGCCTGATCGAGGCCGCCCTCGACCAGATCGCCGCCTGGCAATCGCGCACCGCCGACGCGCTCGCTTCGGCGGAAGCCTGTTCCTGATCCAGCAAACCGGTTATCTCCGTTGCATAGTAAATAGCCTCGCCTCTATCCTGCAGGAGCGCTGGGTTAAACTACGGGTGGGTCCTGGATCGGGTACTTGCACCATATTGAAATGGACCAGCACCTTTTCATCCCTATTGGGCCAAAAGAGGTTTGCTTTTCCGCTCAACGCACTTAAGAATTGAAGAAACCACCATGCAAACCGTCGACACTGAAATCCAGGCGCGACCAGACGCCCTGCCGCCCCGACCAAACGAAGAGGATGAGATTTCTCTTCTGGATCTGCTGATAGTCCTTGCACGGCGCAAGAGATTCATTCTCTTGCTGACATTGGGATTCGGTGTTGTTGCAGCGGTCATATCATTGCTCCTCCCCAGCCGCTATACCGCCACAACCGTCATTCTTCCTCCGCAAAGCTCCTCTGCCGGATCTGCTTTGCTATCGCAACTCGGCACCATGGGACCGATGGCATCGCTCGCCGGCGGCAGTCTCGGGCTCAAGAACCCAAACGACATGTATGTCGCCATGCTGAAGAGCCGGACCGTGGAAGACGCCATGGTCGCCAGATTTGATCTCACGGCTGAGTATCATGCCAAGCGGAAATCCGACGCGCGGAAGACGTTCGAGGAGCATTGCGACATCGAGAACAACGCCAAGGATGGACTGATTCATATCTCCGTCACCGACCGCGACCCTAAGCGTGCGGCAGAGATGACGAATGCGTATGTTGAAGAGTACAAGAAGTTCTCCGGCACGCTTGCCGTTACAGAAGCCTCCCAGCGCAGGCTTTTCTTTGAGCAACAGCTCGCAGAGGCAAAAGATAACCTTGCCAACGCCGAAGAAGCGCTGAAAAAGACCCAGCAGACCACTGGCATGATCCAAATGGACAGCCAGGCAAAAGCGCTGATTGAATCAGCGGCTTCCATACGAGCGCAGATTGCGGCCAAAGAGGTCGAAATCAAGGCCATGCGCTCCTACCTTTCGGATCAGAATCCCGATCTGGCGTTGGCCGAGCAACAGCTTGCAGGATGGCGAGCGCAGCTTAGCCGCTTGACGGGAAGCCAGGGAGGGACAGGCGATGAACTTCTCCTGTCCAAAGGACAAGTGCCCGGTGCCGGTTTGGAGTACGTCCGCAAACTACGCGACGTAAAGTACTACGACACGATCTTCGAGCTGCTTGCAAAGCAATTCGAGATGGCCAAGCTCGACGAAGCAAGACAGGGAGCCTTGATCCAGGTAGTCGATCGCGCCATTCCTCCCGATCGCAGGTCCTTCCCCAAACGAGCACTTATCGTGTTGCTGGCAACTATAGGCGGCTTATTTGTAGCGATCTTTTGGGTCTTAGTCGCAGCAGCCCTGGAAAACGTTCGGAAGAATCCTGAAGACAAAGAACGTCTCGAACAATTGAGAACGATGTTATCCATCAAATCGACAACCCGGTAGCGATCCCCGCCAATACAAGCCAGCAGTGATTAGAAGGTGAGCCCTTCGTCAGACATTAAATAGAAGCCTCCCTATCGATGCAGAAGGTAGAAACTCGCCGTAACCATCTATAAGATCGATGATTTGCGTCATGAGAGTTCACTCGGTGGACACGCTGGTGGACATGTCTCTTTTCGCGATCTCTCGCTACGTCCCATCCTGCCTCTCCCACGTTTCTCGTTGGCCAAGTACTTCCGAGTATATGGATAGAGTTCTAGCAGTCATCAGGTCAGCCGTGTATTCAGTTTCTACTCTAGCCCTTGCCGCCTCTCCGAATTGAAGTCTAAGATCATCTCGCTCCAAGAGCAACTGCATGGCTTCAGATAAGGCAGTTACGTCTCCCGGAGGCACCGTGATTCCTGTTTTACCATGGACGGAAACTTCAGGTACGCCTGAATCAATGTCTGTGTTGACCACTGGCAAGCCCGCAGCCATAGCCTCCATTTGGACAATGCCAAATGCTTCCGCTCTTGTCACAGATGGAAGTACAAAGACAGATGCCACCGCAAAATAAGGATCAAGATTATCAACACGACCTAGCATGGCGATCTTCTCCTTCACCCCCTCGGCCTCTACGAGGCTCGCCAACGCTTTGTGTTCTGGGCCAGTTCCAATAAGAAGAAGCCGCGCGTCGACATGCTTCATGGCTCGAATCAAAACGTCAAAGCCTTTGTATGGCACGAGCCTGCCGACAGCCAGAATTAGCCGGGGCCCAAATTGTCGGCTTAGCTCTTCACGCGTGGTGTGGCCAGTGATCGTAGGGTCCTCAATTTCGATACCAAGTGGAATAACACGGCATTTTTCACGGAAGGGCGCAAGCTCTGAAGATGAGTCGAGATAACGCGTAGAGGTGACTATAATTCGGTCCGCTCGATGCATAAGGCGGTAAACAAAAGGATCGCTGAACTCACGCAGAAACCGCCTGCCCATCGTGTCAGCATGGTGTGTAATTACCAGTTTCCCCGAGTGCCCGCTCATAAGAAAGGCCAAGGCTGCGCCGGGATTGGGCATATGAACATGCACAAGGTGGGCGGGGGTGCTACGAATGGCCGCCATCAAGCCCGGACAGATAGGCATCGATGCAATAGTTCCTATCCTCGCAACCCGGGTAACGGAAACTTCCTCAATGACGGAACGCTCATGCCGAGGTGCACTATTCGCAACAATGACGTTGACACTGGCTGCGCCGGTCTGGCGAACAGCTAAATCGCGCAGGTGCGTTTCCATACCACCCCGGTGTGGCGGATAGTACTTGCCGACATGTAGGATTCTATGAATCATACTTATTGGTCTGCTCCCCCATCCCAAGAGAGTTGGCAATCCGACACATGCATCGTCGTGCTCCATCAACCAAGAGTGAAGCCATTAAGTGTAAACGTACCTTGATCTGCCTTCTTCGAGGCAATGTGTAACTGGCGTTCGATGAATGCCGTCTGTATTGAAACAACTTAGAATCCAAATAAAGAATTTCATGCCCTGAGATTGTAGTTCTTAAGCCAATCCAAAGATCGTGCAGCACATCGAAGCCATGTGGGAATGGGAATATTTCTGGAAATATCTCTCTTCGAAAAGCCATTCCACAACCCTGATATCGAAAGTGAACTAGATTTCCGATTAGGCTCGTTGTGAATTTCGACCGCGTTGAGTAATAGGAGTCCGCCACACACTGGCCAGCTTCGTCGATGATAGACGAGTCAGTCTGAATCACCATGATTTCCGGATTATTTGCAAATACTTGAAATATGGTTGCTACTTTCTCCGGTTTCCATACGTCATCTTGATCGCTCAACAAAAGAATATCGCCGGAAGAATTTAGAATCGCCTTTTCAAAACTGACCAAGACACCGCAGTTGTCATCATTGAGAAATAGACGAATGCGAGGATCCCTAAATTCACCAATCAGCGTTCGAGTTTGATCACTAGAATCGTCGTCTACTATTACTACCTCGTCGGTGTCCGTCAATTGGGCAAGAATTGATCTCAATTGCTCTTCGATGTATCGCTCCCCATTGTAGGTCGCCATACAAACCGAGATTCTCGGTCGAGATCCCATTGCACCCGTATCCCGCGAAACAATAAAACAATTCGACATAGCCTTATACATATATTTCATCTTGTTAATAGCCAGACTGACTAAACAGCCAACTGCGATATGGAATCCACGAACTCGCCGCATACGGAGAAACCGTAAACCACAGGAAAAAACACCCGTAGGTAGCCGCAACCAGAATCCCCATGGCGACCTGGCGGGCTGCAGGGCTGGAAAAGTGGATTGCACGTCCACACGCGGCTAGATATACAAAGAATAGATAAAGGCAAACACGATCGGCTAACGTGGAAGCCACCACCGCAACTGGAACCAAGAAAACTGCTAATGCTGACGCACTTGACAGCATGTTGAACATTCCCGGGTCGCTTTTCCATCGCTTCCGCTGAACCATGAACGTCACCACTCCTATCAGCACAATTGCAAGCCGCAACCAGACCCCGTTTGAGTGCAGATCCTCTGTATTCTGGATATAGAGAGATAGGTACGATGTCAGCAATATCTTTACCAGCAAAAACGCGCCGAGGAGAGCGACTGGAAGCACTAGCAGAGCACGGCGCCCGTTCTTCATTGCTATAAGGAGGAAAAGAAACACTGCGGAGTAGTGAAAGCAAATTGCGAGTCCCATGCACGCATAACATTTCTTATGCTCACCGCGAACCCAATATCCTAAAGCCGCAAAGCCTATTCCAATCGCAACCGCCTGTCGCGTGTACCCCATCCCTACAGCATAGAGAAGGTATGGGGTTGCAAGAAACAGCAGCAGGCAGGCGTCTACACGTATGAGGTAGGCGAACCGTATAAGCCCGAGCACCATAAGAAAGGCACACACAAGGTTAACGAGATGTATATCTCCACCAACGCAATGCGCTAAGTAGTTTAACAGCGCATAGCATGGCTCAATTGTTGTGGTAGTGAATACATCTCGTAATTGTACGCGGCTATATATCTCAAATATGTTGTCATATGCTGGCCAGTCCGCTCCTACATGATCACGGAGGCCCATAAATCCTGTCAGTAGCAAAGCAGCGAAAGATGCAAGAGCAATGCGAAGCGCGTATTGCCTACTAGGCAAAAAGAGAGAGAAAAGCCCAAGAAGGCAAATAATCGATAGCATCATCCCGTAAATCAACATGTTTTCAACCTATGCTCAGATAAATCACATTTCGCTGGCCCTGTCGCATTCCTCACTTACTAACCGGACGGTCCTATTTTGCATCGCCAATCCTCGGTGCGGGCCTGTCTCGACATCAAAAGACGTCTCTTGAGAGAGTCCCACGTAAGCGATCTGAATTGGGCATTCTCGCATCTGACGATTTGCTTCAACATGCGGCAACCGATCCTCAGAGTGAGGAGGAAACCCTCGGTTCGCGTCTTATACAGATCATAGAATGCCGACTCAGCACCAAGAAAATTGGCATATCTGTCCTTCTTCATTCGATTATTCTTGTCCAGCAGGGATAGTTGATGATCTATTACAAGATTGCTGTCCACGTAGATCCGTTGGCCTAGGTGGTGGATGGAATGGCAAACCCAGTAGTCCAAGTAGTCCAGCCAAAAAAGAGGATTAAAGCCCCCTATGGCTCGGAGGGTCGTAACTCGCCAGCTCGTTGCTGAGTTAATAGCTGCAGTTTCCCTCTCGGAAAGACCTTCAAAGCGCTTTGGGAATTCCCAGGCGAATCCCAAGAAGTTAGCGTGAGGGGAAATGATCATCCCCTGATCCACTACGCAGGGAACTATAGCCGCGACTCGATTATCAGGAGAAAGACGTTGAACAAGCTGGAACAATCTGCCGACATACTCTCTTGTTAGTTCCGTATCCTGATCCAAAGTGAGAAGCCATTCGAAGCCCTCTTCCTCGGCCATTTGCAATGCATAGTTGTAAGCTCCAGCAAGGCCGATGTTGGCATTGGACACATGATAGGCGTAATCATTCGAATTCATCTCTAGGGAATGACCGCCAGGAGTATTGTCGTAAATCAGGATCTTAAACTTGCCCATACTCTGCGACAAAAGTATCGATTTTTGCAGGGTTCGCAGAGTAGCTGACTCGCGAGGCGACATGCCATAAAGAACGACTACAGCTAAAATGGAGCCTTTGGCTGGAGTATCGTCGCGGCGGCGTTCCGGGGTGTTCTCAACTTCAAGGTTCTCCAAGATGATATCCTGCGTTTTCAGAATTCTTCGGCACATGACGACAGGAACAGATCAGAGCCTTCTCCATTCCTTATCTGCTGAATCGAATTTCTTGAGTGCAACGACAAAATTGGCGCCGATTACGCTTCCCTCTCCGAGAGTACCCCCCGGCACGACGACGACCCCAAAGACCGGCTAACCCTGCAATCATACGAAGGCGGGGTCACTTTCAATTAGCCTCTAAAAGAATCGATTCGAATCTATCAACAGAACGATCCCATGTGAATTGCTTGCTGATACTATTACCTTCCGATGCAAGGCGATATCGATATTCAGGCTCTCGAATAAGCTTGAGTATGCCCGCAGCAATAGATTCTACGGAACGCGGCTGAACGACTTCCGCTGTGCGTCCGGGGATCGCATACTCCTCCGTCCCAGGCTGGGTGGTAATGACAGCCAGCCCACATGCCATTGCCTCGATGGGAAATAGTGGAAAGCTTTCATACCAGGATGCACTCAATAAAATGTCGGCATCGCGATAGGCTTCGCTGAGAATCTTAGGCGCTAAAAAGCCCAAGGCTTTGTAAGGTGCTATAGCGTTGTCAGGCGGAAGCAGCGCTGATCCATATACTCTCCACTCAATGTCAACATCTGGCGTTTTGGATCGAGCGATCGCTACTGCTTCCGCCATCTCACGAAAGCCCTTCCAGACGGCATCTCTCCCCCCATAGCTAATCAAAACAACCTTTTTTGATTCGGAAGAGCGACGTGGTGCGCCATAAAATGTTTGGTGATCAATCGCATTAGGACACAATTGAACCTGATCAAGACCAGCTTCCAGGCAAAGCTCTGCTTTCAGCCATGTCGAGTTCGCGATCATTTTGAAACCAAGGTGATAGCTTTGCTCGGCAACAGCGAGCGCATACGCGTGTTTATTAAACTCTCGTGCAAAATATGTCTCAAAGTGTTGCCCAAAATAGAATTTACGCCCAGAGAGAAGTGCAGCAGGTCGAATCGTATTAAAGCTTGTCGCAACAGTGATGTCGGCCAAAGGAGCAATGGTGGGCAAGTATGCTTCAGCCAATCCAGACTGTACCTCTTCGGGGAAAACCGGCGGGGCCATAAGCATAAACTTCTCGACAGCCTGCCGCAGGTACACCTTCCATCCCTCTCTACGTAGTAAAGCCTCAACTAGGCACCATGACGAGGCTAGTGCACCGGAAATTCTTTCACGTCTAGCCGCGGTAACAAATGTTCCGTACTTCCACGGAAACCACTGAGGAATGTCCGACGGCAGGATCGGGACAATCGAGACCTGATGACCCCGCTCCATAAGACCGTGAGCGTATTCAAAAATACACCAGATTCCGCCAGAGTACTTATGCGACGAAATCGATGGAACAATGAAGTTGATTTTTGCCAAGATACCCCAATCATCCGTGGTCCGCGGAGGCGGCTATTTGTTAGTAGCAGAAAACAACTGATCGCTTATCTTCAAGGCGGCGGCCACGACCTGATCCATATTGTAGTATCGGTACTGGGCTAGTCGTCCGACAAAAAATACGTCCCGTTCTCTCCTGCTTAGCGTGCTGTACTTCTGGAACACTTCTTGGTTTTCCGGCCGTGGAACCGGGTAATAGGGTTCGCCCTCGTCTTCAGGGTACTCGCGAACAATCGAAGTACCTCTGAGTTTCTGGCCGGTCAGGTGCTTGAATTCGGTGATGCGTGTGAATTTCTGGTCATTTGGGTAATTAACCGTTCCAACCAACTGAAACTGATCTACCCCGGACAGGTGCTCATGGTCGAATCGCAGCGAGCGGTAGGGCAGCCTGCCTAGTTGATACTCGAAGTATTCATCGATTGGGCCGGAGTAAAAGAGCAGATTCCAAGACGACTGTTTGCGGAACTCGCGGAAATCTGTACCGAGCTGAACGCGAATATTGCGATGATCGAGCATGCGCGCAAACAGCTTGGTATATCCTTCCGCGGGCATCTTCTGGAATGAGTCAGTGAAATAGCGATCATCGGTGTTGGTACGAACAGGAATACGTGCGGCAACGCTGGCGCTCAATTCGGAGAGGTCCAGCCCCCACTGTTTGCGTGTATATCCGCGGAAAAACTTATCACAAAGGTCGCGACCTACACTGGATAGAACCACGTCTTCACTGGTACGGATGGGATCACGCGGCTCTCGTACGCGATCGAAGAACGCTGCGACACCCGCTTCGTCCAAACAAAGCCTGTAGAGGCTATTCACAGTGGTTTGGTTAATAGGAATGGGGTAAAACTCGTCACCTACCTTGGCCAGAACGCGATGTTCATACGATAGCCAATCAGTAAATCTGGAAAGGTATTCGGAAACCACAGCAGCGTTTGTGTGAAATATGTGCGGCCCATAACGATGCACTAAAACACCGTGGCGATCCAGTTCGTCGAAGGCATTGCCGCCGATGTGCTCACGTTTGTCGATAACCAGCACCGTTCTACCTGCTGAGGCGCAGCGCTCGGCAATCACACTGCCGGCGAATCCGGCACCTACTACAAGAACATCAACCTTCATATGGATAGTTTTTCTCCAACGTAAATCCGAATGTCGTGACAACGCAGGACGAGAAACATCGCGGTTGTGACGAAAATCTCCGTTAGAAGCACAGAGGCACCCGCTCCACGCGCTCCAAATAGATAAATGAGAGGGCCTGCAAGAGAAACGTTAAACAACCCCGCGACAATTAATATTTGGCTGAATTGCTTATCAAGGCCGAACGGAATCATCGTCTGAACACCCAGCACGTTGCTTATGGCTAGGAGGAAAGGCAGGAGCGAGATCCAGCGAATGATCGGGACACTTCCGGTTGCTGCTTGCCCGAAACAGATCAATGCAACAGACCGGGCGAAGAAAAGGAGGATGAACGAGCCGAAAAGTGTGATGGTTCCCGTCCACAATAGTATGCGGGAGGTGAAGCGTGCCACTAGATCACGAGAGCGAATTGCCAACGCGTTCACATGTGGAAACACTGCCTGGCTGATCGGGGCAATGAGACCTAGTGCTGCACGGATCAACTTTTCGGCAGTGCTGAAGTAACCTGCCTGGAGATTCCCGGCGAGGAGTCCCACTAAGAACACGTTCGTATTCGTGTAAAGGCTCACAGCGGCCTGCGAGATGAACAGATGCCATCCCTCCACCAATGCCAGCCGCAGGTCACCTAAGGTCGGCCGAACAAAGCGCAGTGGAAATCCCTGGAAGGCAATCCATAGCCCAACCATGCCGCCAACCACTGGCGCAATCGATTGGATTGCGAGAGCCAGGAGAGCGTCAGAGGGACGATGCACAAAGGCAAATAATGCAATCGCCCCTAATAGCTTAGATACTCCGACAATAGCTGAGATGTACCTCATCTTTTCCATTCCCTGGTAGAACCAGGTTGGGAATAAAACATTTCCGACCACGGCGGCATAAGCGACAAAGAAAAATGCGCTATCGTGATGGAACCGCGGTACCGAGGTGATTACTGCCAACAGGATCAGCGCTCCAACTAGCGCAAGAAATAGTTTGATCACCATTACCGAGCAAAAAATGAGCGAAACACGCGCATGGTTATCGCTCTGATTAGCGATGGAGCGGGTTGCTGAGAAGTTGAATCCGTAATCGGTCAGAACCGAGAAGTACTGTGCAAAAGACTGGGCAAAAGCCATCAGGCCATACATATCCATTCCCAGGACGCGGACTAAATAGGGTAGTACCGCCAATGGAATGATATAGTTGAGCCCCTGTAGAACATATAGCGATAGAATGCTCTCCGTCAGGCTACGGCGTGCGTCAGAGTCGTGTGGCTCCATCATGGGAAGTTGACGAGCATTTTTTGTGTCACAAACTGACACGGAAGCAGGATCTTTCTCGCACGATTCGCTCACGATATCCTTCATCTCTTAACAAAGAGGACTTTGCTGAGAATTTATAGTCTTACTCCAACTTATGGATCATCCGCGAGATGCTGAAATCCGGATGGGAGCAAGGCCATGAAAATGCCCCAATCGCGAAAAACAGCATGAACCACGCAGGACCAGGACCGAAAGATACATGCGCCATCCCAGCTATGCGTCAGGCCGAGCCGTAGGCTAGTTAAATAGGCCACTTCTGGCCGTGGAAATCGTATGATCGCCGCCGTCGAAGATCTATTTTAAGCTAACTCTGCGATTCAAGTGTGAATGGCATGCTGCCTAATACGACGATTTCGAACGGCGTCACCTCTGCTGCTGGACCCAGGTCTGAAGGCCATCAGACGTGCGAAGCCGATTTTCGATGATGCCATCGAGTAGCGCGCGCGTATGAATCGCCGCGAACGGGCTAACGATTCGGACTGCCTCCCGCTTATAGGGCATCTTGATGATGTATGCCGGACGGTCGTCAAACTTACCACCATGGCTGGCTTTCTGCTCTTCAGGAGTCCATTGCAGCGACGAAGACCAGATGAGCTTGGTCCGCCAGGAATGGTCTCCCATCACAATGACAGCGGACGAGTCCCACTGTCCATGCTGCTCCAAAAGTTTGCGAACATGGTCAAGGTATTGATCCGCAAGGGCGAGGTTGTCAATGTAGGAAGAATGGGTGGTGGTGAAAGACCCACTCTTGCGGTCATAGATACCGCCTGGGTGAGGGATCGGCATGTGCAGGAAGGCGAAGTCCAAAGAGGGATCAGCGAGAAGAGTATCACCAGCGGCTAGAAGGTCGCGATAATCGGAGATGTGCATCTCTGCTGCGCTGGTTTCAGCGGCTGAGGGACCAGGTCGAAACCGCAGATGCATTAATACAGAAGAAAGGACTTGTCGAAGGGGACTCACAACATTTGCTGGGATAGATTTCTCCGAGGAAATGCTTCCGGGGTATAGGAAGCGAGATGCCCAGGAGCACCGATCCAGTACCTGCGAGAGAATGCGGCAATAGGGGTTATACCAGCCGACGACAGCAGTGCTGTAGCCACGATTCAACGCATCCTGAAAGACGGTCTGGTGGGGATCGAAGGCCTGCCACGCTCCTGATAGCGGGTTGTGCAGGGATTGCAGTTGGCCATCGGCTGAAACGTTGAGTCGATCGACGGGCAAGCCCGTCATAAGCGAGGGAACTACCTCTTCGGTAAATATGCCGGCAGGAATTGTATGAGTAAAGATCGTGGATTGCATTGCGAGCCGATCAAATGCCGGAAGTTGCAGGCGTGGAAAGCGCTGCTCATAGACCTGCTGGTAGGAGAGTTCATCGAACAGTATCCAAACGATGCGCGTTCGTGATGCGGCGCTTCCTGACACGATTTGCCGTTGGTGTAATTGGGGAGACGAATCCAAATTCCGCGCCTGCCAACCGAACCAAAGTAGCTGAATCAGTACTAGGACTCCAATCGGAGCCGAGGAGCTCAGTAGAGTTGCCGCGAGACGCTGGACCGAGTTGAAGACGAGATAGAAGCTAGACCGCCGTCCGAGACAAAAAACAGTAGTAGAGAAGACGCACGGCACAAGCAAGACAGGGAGGCTAATCGATCGTGGCATCATCCACCCCATTAGAGATGCTGTGTTCTTCATTAGCACCCAGGGGAGAAATAAAATGAGGCCCGACCATATCGGAATGCGAAAAGAGGTGCACTTTTCAGCGAGCAGTAGGAGTCCAGCCAGCACAATCCATAAAAGACCAACTTCAAGCCCGACAGCGAAAAACAGCGAGCGTGCTGATCCGCTCAGATGGTAAACCGTATAATGTGTGGGAGAAACGAGTGGACCAGTGAGGAAGAGCGTACAAAGAGTGGCTGTGCCAAACGCCACGATGGCTGGATGAGTGAACTTCTTCACGACTACCTTCTTTGGAAATGTATGAGGATGCGGTTGTTTGCCAGCTTGGTCTCTGCAACCACGGTGAAGTACTTTGCAAAAGCGGCGCGGAAGGTAGCTTCTGTAATGTGCGCATAGAGAGCGCCACGACCACGAAGAAGTTCTTGAAACTTTGCATCGCTCGGCGGCACCCACTCGACGATGAGGTCGCGCGTGGTAATGTTGCTGCAAAGGGCGGCGATTTGCTCCAGCGGCACCTGACTTCGCAGAAGAAGATGATGCAGCACGGCCAGCATCATCACCATGTTGAAGTGCCCATCACAACGATCGAGGAATGACGCGCTTTCGCGGTTTTCCCATCCCGCAGCGGGCGTAGGATGCGAAAGGTCAACACAGAGTGGGAGGATGTTTTTCCCGCTACTGCCCAGGTTCGTGCAAAGTTGATCTACCGTTTGGAGATCGGTGTCGATGGCCACAACTTCTGCGCCTGCATCCGCAGCGAGCGCAGAATAGATGCCGGTGTTCGAGCCGACATCCAGAACTCGCTCGGGTTTGCTCGCGGCCAAAGTGCGAACGACAAAATCCCGCTTCCCCGCGTGATCCTCCGCGCTGTAATGGGTTGCAGTCTGGGCATAGTCCGACCAGGTAGACGCGTGACAGGAAGGAGTGACCTTCCGCATACCGCTCAGCAACCGGTCGAGAGTCTTGAGAATGACCTGCTTCGCAATGTCCGCATCTTTCATGGAAGGGGCGGCAAGGTTGGCAGTCCCGATGCTTGTCCGTCCTGCTAGGAGCATCGGCAGCGTGACGGCCGATAGGGCGGGTTGGCGCAACCGCATGTGCCAGGGGAGGGCGGAATATATTTCTTCCGGCTCATAACCGTCCCGGCGTAAAAGAGTCGCATTGAGGGGCCAGCCAAGCCTTTGGTACGCCAGCATGGGTAGCAGGAAGGTCCGGACAAATTGCCCGTAAGCGAGCCAGATTGGCTGATGCGGTTCTGCGCGGCGGATGGAAAGCACGTCGACAAACACCGGTTGCATGCCCCGGAAAAGGATGTTGAGAGGCGTTGCATCCTGAAGAATCCAGCCTTCCCTTATCAGGTCACCGCAGAGACTAAGCGTCAGTTCCGCAGCGGCTAGCCACAGCTTAGGTGGCCACTCCCACGGATAAGTGCGGAAAGAGATGAGGGGGTGACGAAGCATCATTCCCTGGACACCAGGCGAAGAGGCGACGATGTCGCTGGCTACAAGCTTTCCCTGCGCGACAAGAGCGGTGGCCAGCGGCGTCCGCAGGAAGGCGATCATCTCCGTGCCATGAGGAGCATAGATGCTGCGGTATGCTCCATCGTGCCTTATCTCCACGCTACCCGCGGGGTCACGAAAGGTGTGGAATCGAGGCGAAGTATTCAACTCCGCCATATCAGTGAAACTCTTTCGGAGGAGCCGTCTCGCCGTGTTCTGATTTTGTAAAAAGCGCCTTTAAGCGCCGACGAAAATAAAATGCCGCACCTGTGACCAGGGCACTAACACTCTGGAACATGAGGAGACTCGAACCCGGGTCCACATAGGCATATGCTCGTTTTTCACAACTAAGGCTAAGGCAAAGGAATAAGGCAAATGTCACAAGTGCATATCGCAGTTTCAAAATCATCAAATTCCTCAAAGCAAAAAGAGGTGCGCTTTTTGGCTAAGTGTTTGATTGGTTAGACCGGAAACCTGCTCAAAAAGTTGCGGTGGGCTCCTTTTGGAGCTGCCAATCAAACCCGTTGACCAATCAAATCCGTTGACCAATCAAATCCGTTGACCAATCAAGATCGTTGACCAATCAAGATCGTAGATCCGAAATAGATCTGACCGTTCGACTGCATCGGCGACGCGGGAGTTCGTTGTCCCGGATGTACTCAGATTTCCGATATGGGAATTCGGAACGCGCCTCAGCGCCTGAACAGTCAGCCCACAGAGCGCCTTATATGGATGGCAACAAAGCCCGGCGCGGGATCGATACCGATCGGCGTATTCGTGCAGCAGCCGGGAGGGATCAGTAAGGCTCGAATCGCTTCCGCTTGCTCATGATCGGGGCAATTGCGGTTGGCTACGCCGGCGAGGAACAAGACATTGCCTGAGCACATGGCGGAGATGCAATCGACGATTGACATTCGGCTGAGATCGGCGCCTGCCTGGTCAACTGGTCATCCTCCCCCAAAGATTCCGATTCTTGAGCTTCTTCCTGTCGGGCCCATTCTTCGGAAACGAATTCCATCCCGGATTCACTATCTGGACCTGAAGGTAACGAGAGAGAGGACTTCATGCCCCATACATGGCAGCCGCCCTTCGATCCACAGGCCTCCGAGAGCGATGACAACAAGAAGGCTCTTGCAGTCCACATTGCTCTTTTGCCAAGAGGTTCAATGGGCTCTCTGGTTTACTTTTCGGGTAATCGCTGGGACACGGGAAATCATCGCGCGGGGAATGTGGATCACGCCGTGTTGTTCGATTACGGCAGTCGATCCGTGATACGGCCGGGATCTCCGCAGGGGGCGGGTGGTCTCGATCCAAACAATTATTACGATCTGTTCTGCAGCGGCCACGCTCTGCTCGCCGATGGACGCCTGATGGTGGCGGGTGGAACCAGCGCAATGGCCGTGGACTCGACAAATCCGCACAATGGCCACTGGGGCGGACTGCGCGAGGCGTTTGTCTTCGACCCTGCGGCTTCCCCACCGTGGCAGCGCATCGCGGACATGAACACATGTCCCGTCGCGGGTTTTGAAGGACAAGGGGGCGGCCGCTGGTATCCAAGTCTGATTACACTCCCGGACGGGTCGGTTCTCGCATTGTGCGGCCATCCGCGAATCTTTAATAGCAGCTTCGACGAGGCCGACCCAGCAACCTATCCATCGACGGAAGACGATCCGCGCCACGACAACAACTCACCGGACCGATACCGGCCTTGCATCAACAACTGGGAACAGCTTAACCCCGCGGGGCTGGGTGAGGGTTTTCAGCATGACTTCGCCGTCTTCTATCCGCGCGCACACGTGCTGCCTTCAGGACTGCTGCTAATCGTTCAGCCTCTATACAACAATGTCGACTCAATCGATCCGACATTGACCTGGGCGCTCAAATCCATTGTCTACGATCCTGATGGTCAAACCGTTATCGCTGGATTCCCCGGTCCGCAGGTAATCGAGGGCGACTATCTCAATCCAGGATATGCGGCACAGCCGACTACGTCGGTTCTGTTACCACTGATGCCCGAGCAAGACTACAAGGCGACGGCTCTTGTGTGTGGCGGAGTAAAAGCGGCCACGGCAACGGTCGTAGCAGGCAGCGAAGGCTCCTCCGCCTGGACAGCGACTTCGGCGCGGCAGGCGTTTTACTCGCAGGCCGGTACGATGGTTATTCCTCCGCGTGCCCATTCGGTTGCGACGTTGTTGCCCACCGGCGAGGTTTTCGTTTCCGGCGGCATCAATCAATGGGCCGCGAATCCTCCCGCAGGACAGAGCTTCGATCAAGCCTTCGCCGTCCTCGTGCCCGAAATTTATAACGCAGCTACCGATTCGTGGACCGCTTTGACCGATGCGCCCGCCACGGTGCCCCGCGGCTACCATTCAGTAGCTTTGTTGATGCCGGACGGCCGCGTGCTGACCACCGGGTCGGAGAAGAACAATATCTTCGGAGCTCCCAGTTCGGAGTTTCGTATGGAGATTTTCGAGCCCGACTACATCGCTTCTCCGAACCGGATGACGATCACTCACAATCCTCCCAGCGTCAGTTATGGGGATACTTTTCAGGTTCATTACCAGCTAAGCCCCGGAACCACCTTTCCGACTGTTGCACGAGTGGCCGTAATCCGGTACGGCTCGGTCACGCATGCCTTCAACTACGACCAGCGCTACGTGGGCCTCGAATTCCAGGTCGTCGGCGCTGGCCTTTTGCAGGTGGTTGCTCCGCCCAATGCCGCGGTTGCGCCTCCGGGCTACTACATGCTCTGGCTGCTCGACAGCGGCGGTCGCCCTTGTGTGCAAGCGGGCGTATTGCGGATCGGCTCCCAGCGCATGTACGCGGAGATGGACAAGTCCGTCATCTCAATCTACGACGTCCAGGCAAACCAAATACCAATCTTCAACACAACGACTTATACGCGCGCTTTCTACGCGGTCTTCGACGGGTTCATCGCAAATGAAATCGACGCGCTTTCGGTGAGCGCGACGTTCTCGCAGGCCGGCATATCCGCGGTCCTCTCATCCTCCTGGCCTGTTCCCAACCCCGCGCTTGAGAATCCGGACGCGCCGCAACTCATTCAGCGCACGATCTATGCCTTTGATCTCATGTTCGAAGGCACCGACGCCTTCAATGGAATGTCGGGCGCCGACTCCATCCGATCCGTGGATGTCCATATCGCGGCGGGCGATTATCAGTGCTCTTCAAAGCTTGAATTGGTGATGGAACCGAGCCCGTTCATGCTCGACGGAGATCCCTCCTGGTTGAGCGAAGATATACGGGTCTTCCAGGTGACGCCGCAAAGTTCGTCATCCTATTTCCCGGGGTCTTCATGGACCAACCCCACCGACTACATCGCGCAGATGCTGACTTGGCTGAATGAGGATATATCTCGCGGTGAAAACCTCTTCTCGATTCTCACGACAGATGAGCAACTGAGCGCGCTGAGCCTGCTGCCCACCACGGACGGGACACCGACCGGAACGCCAATCTACAACTTCGCGCTCGCTCGCGTGCGGCTGGATAGCAAGACGCAACAGGCGAGGTTTGTCCGGGTTCTCTTCCGGCTATTTCGAACGCAGCGGCCGTCCCTCAACTACAACACGGCAACAATCTATCGACGCGCCGTCAGCCCGATTATGGAATCTGGCAGCGAAGTGACCGAGGATGCGATTCCCCTGCTCGGCGTGGAGACTCCGGATATCATCTCCATCCCATTCTTCGCCAACCCGCGAAACTCAGCCACCCAGGACATGGCGCAACAGGCGGATGCACCGAATCTGCTGACCTTGCCCGCTGGCGGTGGGGAACAGGTGCGCTTCTTCGGCTGCTGGCTCGACATCAATCAGCCGACCCAGAAGCGATTTCCGCGCTATCCAGGCTCGGCGACTACCTTCGGCGGCGTTCCAGCCGGCGATCTTCTCAGTATTCAAGAGCTAATCACGGGGTTCCATCAATGCCTGGTTGCAGAGGTTCATTACAAACTCGACCCGGCTTCCCCGGATCTTCCGCTTCCAGGCGACTCGCCTTCGAGCACAGACAAGCTCTCGCAACGCAACCTCGCCTTCACTACATCCTCCAATCCAGGCGTTACCGCGACGCGGACTATTCAACACTCCTTTGAGTTGAAAATCAGCGCTGGCGCAACTGGGCTCGGGGTGAGTTCAACTGGGGGCAGGAGATTTTCCCGCAATCGACTACCCGGCATCGATGCCCTTGTTCTTTGGTGGAACACTATCCCGCGCGATGCGGTTGCGGACGTATATCTTCCGAATATTTCGGTAGCTGAGATTCTGGCATTGATACCCTCGACCTACGCACAAACTTTGATTGCGCTAGACGACCACACTCTGCGCTGCATCGGCCTCGGTGATTGTTCAGTAATTCCTCTGCCGGAGTCTGTTCGCGGCCGGACCGTTCCCGGTCTGCTCACAGTCCGTCTGCCACTCGGGGTGAAGCACGGTCACGTTTACCAGCTCATCGGTCAGCAATTTGCCGGGACGCAGCAGATCTCGGGTGCTTTCGAAATACGTGTTCTAGTCGACAAGGATAAGTCCAAACTACTCGTCGAAGATAAGGACAGCCTGGCTATCCTAATGCACTCGCTTGCCCTCACACCGACAAGCGACCGCTGGTTTCCAATCCTCACGCGAATGGTCGCTGAGCTCTCCGATCGCGTAAAGGCTTTGGGAGGGAATCCCAGCACAGTCTTGCCTTCTCCCTGGGGAGCGGGACCGCATCGCCCCATCGTGATACATGGTCCCAAAGAAAGGGGCTGCAAACCACCGAGATACCCAAAACATCCGGAACCCGCGGACGAACCATGTCAGGAACCCTGCCATGAGACGTGCAACGAAGATTCCGTCCGCGTCAGCGGAGAGATCGTCCTGCCGGTAGGAACCGAAGTGGACATGCACATCGACGCAAAAATCTCTGTGCGCGCACGCAAGTCACCGAGCTAGGATTTATCCGCCCCGTGATCAGGAAACTTCAACGCCAGCATTCGTGCTGTGACTGTATCAACCAGACTTGGCTCGAAGACTGTCCGCAAAGCCATGATCACTTCGACTCCGTGCTCTGTAACAGTCTTCAGCCCCACAGCATTCCGGAGCACAACGCCCATAGGTTACGTTCGTTTCCTTGACAATCCAAAATCGCCGCACATACTCTTTTCGCGCGCATGGAATCGTTTCCATTGCGTCTGCTATTCGCATTGCAGATCCCAATCCCCCCTGCAAAGGAAGAGCTATGGCCGTTACCCGTCGAGAATTTATGGTCCTGAGTGGCGCTGCCCTCGGGGCAAGCGCTGTGCATGGCACAGCTTTTTCACAGACTGCCACCGAGTCGAACGGGGGCCTCTACTGGCCCACCGGCCAGGCTCTGCCCACGTTTCCTGCGGCGATCTCCCTGGACGCTGCCGATCTGTCCTCGTTGTCCGGCGATGAGCAGGGCCTGCTGGCCACCTTCCAGGGCGTGGTGAATCGCACGCAGCCTCGCCTGTACTTCTACTGGGGAAGCGACCCCACGAACCTGGAGTGGCTGAATACGATTCAGTTGCCCCATACAATCACGACGGATCCCTGGTCTCTGTTCACGAAGTACCGCTCCGAGATCAAAGGAGCAGTACTCTACGACACCAACGTTCCAGACACGGTGAACCTGGCGACCACCATGGCGGGCATGAAAGGCGGAGTGATTGCGACCGCAGATCTGGCGGCGATCCATAACCTGCCGATCATCGAAGACCTGCAGGGACGCTTTACCAGCAAGCTCCACGTGTATCAGTGGGCGCTGGCTAATGTATGGCCGAAGGTGACGAACCGACTGTTGACGGCAATCGGCCCGACGAATCAGCAGGCGGTTCCGAACGTGAATTGGACGACCCTGCTGAAGGTTTCGCAACCCGTCACAGACGCCTCGAATAGGGGAACATACACCGCCGATCTTTCAGGGCAGCTCGGAGGGGAGAGCGTCTATGTCCGCTACCAGGATGCTTATCCCGGCGATGGATGGGGGCCCTCGGTTTCGCAGGTAACGATCACCGCAGACGGATCCGTGATTGCGTCCTTCCAGCCAGGTACGGATGCGGAGAAGCCGTTCTTGTTCGACCCGGACAGTTCCCAATTGGCGTCAGGATGGCGGTTTGCCGACGGAAACAACTACTTCATCTACAAGTTCACTCCACCCGCCGGAACCACGCAGCTGACCCTTTCGACGGTGATGTGGAACGAGTACCTTGTGACCGCGACGAACACGGCGCCCACCATTCAGGTTGCAAACCCAAACTTCCGCGATTACATTGCGGCAACCAATGCGCCGGTTTTCTGGCTGGATCCCGAAGTGACGGAAGAAGCCGCATTGTTCACGCAGATTCTCCAGACCGTGCAGCCTGATACTCCGTATCTTGGCTGGTTCCCGCACGGCCATGAGATGACGGGCGTGACGCTCTGCGGCCAGAACTCGACCGTCGTGGTTGCGGCGGATTTCTTCTACAACGCAAGCGCCTTCAGTGGCGTACGGGCGACGATCGCGGACAGCCAGCCAGTGGTGGAAAAGCCGAAGCTGGAGAACAAGATTTATCTATCGTTGACCATGGTGGAAGGCGACAACATCCAGTACAATCAGCACCGCATGCGCCAGATGTGGGACGATCCGGGGCGCGGCGCGGTGCCGCTTGGGTGGAGTATCAGCGTCCTGCTGCTGGACATTGCGCCGGCCATGTTGAGCTACTTCCAGCAGACGCAAACCATCAACGATTTGCTGGTGGCGGGGCCATCCGGCGCGGGTTATACGTACCCAGCAGTCTGGCCCTCGACAACTCTGCCGGGATTCGTACAGCGCAGCGGATCCTACATGGCCAAAACGGGGATGCAGGTGCTGTTTGCCTACAACCGCAACGGCAGCACCGATCTGGCTTTGAGCAGCGGGCTGGTGGATCTGTACAACAAGTATGTTCCCGGCCTTCAGGGGATCATGTACAACTACGAATCCACGAGTGTTCCAAGCATGGTCGATGGCGTTCCGGTCGCAACTTTGTTAGGCGTGAACGATACGAACAGCGGTACTTCCGCGCTGTCGTCCATAGCCGCAGGTTGGGACGGCACAAGCCCGTTGTTCGTGGCTGCAGGCCTTGAGTCGTGGAACATGACTCCCACGGACGCCAAGAACCTTGTGAATTCGCTGGGGTCAGAGTTCGAAGTGGTTCGCCCTGACGTGTTTTTCCAGTTGATCAAGCAGGCAATGAAGGGCTAGTCGCGCATGGGATTTTCGGACCCTGTGCGGGTGCCCTCGTGAACACCAGGCAAGCCTTTGCGAAACAGCAAAGGTTTGCCTGAATCCATAAGCTGTAGACGGACTTCTGCGCGACAGATCAGTGCGTACCCGAGTTCCCCGCACTCCATCGGCGTCTACTTCGCCAACAATCCTTGGTTGTGCTCGAAGCTGATCGTGCGCGTCACTTTCCATACACCATCCTTGTTCTGCCACAGCGTCACAAACTTGGCATCCCCCACACCATCCTCTGGGCGTCCGGGGTGGTGGAAGCGATGTATCCCGATCTCCACCGCTCCATATCCCTTCAGCGGGTAGACCTCCAGTGTGTCCAGCAGCAGCGCCCGCTCCACCTTTCCGCAGACGTTCTGCTTAATGGCCGCGAGAAACGGCGCTTTCCCCACGGATAGCCCTGTCTGGTCGTGATAGAACTCCAGGTCGTCAGATACCATCGCACCTAGCGTCGTCAGATCGCAGTGGTTATAGGCATCGAAGAGCTTTGTATCCAGGGACTGTATCGTCTTGAACAGAGGGCCGGATTGTCCACTGGATTGAGCGCGGACCGGAAGGGTGAAAAGAGATACAAGAACAGGCAAAGATAGGAGCAGAAATCTTCTCAAGTTCATAGCGGTTCCCTCCCGAGAATAAGACTGCCTGTTTATACGTATCGTGGACCCGAGCGGTTCAGGCAATGAGGGTGTCCGCGTGCATTTACTTGCTTTCGAATCTCGGCGCTGGGCGGCAGCTACAGTTGATGACAGACCGCTGGATCCTGTAGATGTGTCCAAGCCCTGGGAAGGAGATGTGCGTCGCGGTGACTGACTTCAAAACTCCATACATACAGATATTCACTATCTCAAGCACTCGTCACTGCCGCAGGAGACGAGGCTTGAGCACAAACCCACTGGAAGGGATCACATCCACTGCCGATAGTTTTACTGTACGAAACAAACTTAAGATCTGACGCGACACCTAGGGTGCGTGTTTAGGAACAGCGTAGTTCAAGAAGATTCGCGTTTCTCGTCCGAAATTGCTTCAGTCAAACAAGCAGGCGCTACCAGCGGAGCAAATGTAAAAATGAAACGCTTGGCTTCGAGGGTATTGAGTGGACGTTCATGTTGACACGCCTTTGTACAGCAAATTAGAAGGCTCGTGAACAAAACCACACCGTGCTAACGCCTTCTAGCCATTAACAAAAGCAGAAGGCTTAGGAGAGCCCTATGCTTGCGAAACGAGGTTGGATAACATTCTTCGCCATCGCCTGGATGTTCGTTCTGCTGATAAGCGCGACGATCAGCCATGCTCAAGTCAGCTACACGACGTCGTGGGTAGCCAACACGTATTCGACTACCCCCACGTACGTGGGGAACGCCATGCGGTCAATGTGGGTCGCCCCGGAAGGCGTCGTCTATACCGCATCCATGTGGGACGAGAGCCAGGGAAGTATCAATATTTACCAGAACGGCCAAAAAACAGGCTCCATAGGCGCTCATGGGGAAACCCAGGGCGGTGCGATCAGTGGCGATGCCACCGACATCTTCGCCGCGCTGCAATTCAACACCAGTCTTGGCGGCAGCGGCTATATAGGCCGATACAATCGGAGCACCAAGACGCGGGATCTGACGTGGTCCGCGAGTTCAGACACGACCGAGCGGCGCGCGGACGTGATCACGGGGATCGCTGACACCGGCACGCTCGTATATGTCAGCGACCATCCCGACAACCTGGTGCGGTGCTACACGACCGCTGGGGTATGGCAATCGGATTGGAGCCTCACGGATCCCGGCGCGATCGCCGTCGACGGATCAGGAAACATATGGGTCGCCCAGATGAATGAGGGCACGATCCAGGAATTCGCCCCATCGGGAAACATGCTGAACACCATCAATATGGGCTCCAGCGCGCGGCCTTCGGCGTTGTACTACGACAGCGCCAATAGCCAGTTGATGGTCGGCGACCAGGGGCCGAACATGAACATTCAAATCTACGGAAATCTGTCGACCGCTCCATCCCTGGTGGGCACGTTCGGCGTGCAGGGCGGATATCTGGACACGACTACGGGAGTCAAGGGGCAAACGGGGGACAAACGATTCACGCGCGTAGTCGGTATCGGGAAGGACAGCTCCGGAAACCTGTATGTCCTCAACAATCCTTGGGGAGGAACCTGGGACCTGGGACGAAACGGGAAGACCGATATCCACGCTTACAACAGTTCCGGCGTGCTGCAGTACACGCTGCAGGGGCTGAACTTCGAAGGCAACGGCGCTTTCGACCCCGGCACAGATGGCGCGTATTTGTATAGCGGCCAGGACGTTTTCACCGGCTCGGGCGGGAGCGGATACGTGGGTAACAGCGTCGATTCGCTTGACTATCCGACGGATCCGCGCGTGGACGTGACCAACAACAGCCGCGGATTCGATTTTGGCATCATGACGAGCGTGAACGGCCATCGAATCCTTGCCTCTACCGGCCAGAATCCAGACCTTTTCATATTCTCCTACTTCCCCACCAACCAGTATGCGTCGATTCCCTTCGGCACCCTCCCGGGCCAGACCAGTCCGCCGGGCTATACCAACTACTTCAACACGACAGCCCGGGTCCGGAATGGATTTTCCCTCGACACGAACGGAGATATCTGGGTGGGGTTGGACAAGACCAACGCGATCACCCATTACCCGCTGACTGGTTTTGACGCCAATGGCGTGCCGATCTATGGAACGCCGACAACCACGCCGACGCCGTCAACCATCGCGCCCCTGGGCGGCATCGAGTACATCCCGTCCACCGACACGATGATCTTGATGAACGCGCTGTCCACTGATTGGACCTCGCTGGGCGGCCGCGTCGAGGTGTACCACGGCTGGAAGGCGGGCAACACCACCAATCCCAACCCGGTCATCACCCTGAAGACCTCACAGAACCCCAAGGGACGGGCGGCAGCGGGTAATTATCTGTTCATCTCGTATGTCCATACCGTGCCCGATATCGACGCCTATAACCTTACGACCGGCGCCGATGACCTGACGATGACCAGCGCCGATCCCAACGTGGCTGTGGGCAACGATGTGGATTCGATGTACGGCATCCGCGCTTATCAAAAAAATAATGGCCAGTATCTGGTCAGCAAGGACAACTACAACAACAACTCAATCATCGTCCACACGATGACCGTCGGCAACCCGACGCCGGACTTCAGCATATCGGCCACGCCGAGTTCGCAGACGGTCACACAGGGAAACGGCACCACCTACACCACGTCGATCAGTGCACTGAACGGCTTCACCGCCACGGTGAACCTGAGCGTCAGCGGGTTGCCTACCGGTGCGACGGCAAGCTTCAATCCGACGTCGGTCGCCGGTTCGGGGAACTCGACGCTGACGGTTTCAACAGCAACGACAACTCCAGCAGGTACCTACACACTGACGATCACTGGTACCAGCGGCAGCCTGTCGCACTCGACGACGGTGACGTTAGTCGTCCAGGGGCCGCCGGACTTCAGCATATCGGCGAGTCCGAGTTCGCAGACGGTGACGCAGGGAAATGGCACCACCTACACGGCGTCGATCAGCGCGCTGAACGGCTTCGCCGCCACGGTGAACCTGAGCGTGAGTGGGCTGCCTACCGGGGCCACGGCAAGCTTCAACCCGACGTCGGTCGCCGGCTCGGGAAACTCGACGCTGACGGTCTCAACAGCGACGACAACTCCAGCAGGTACCTACACTCTGACGATCACCGGCACCAGTGGCAGCCTGTCGCACTCGACGACGGTGACGTTAGTCGTCCAGGGGCCGCCGGACTTCAGCATATCGGCGAGTCCGAGTTCGCAGACGGTGACACAGGGCAATGGCACCACCTACACCACGTCGATCAGTGCACTGAACGGCTTCACCGCCACGGTGAACCTGAGCGTCAGCGGATTGCCTACCGGGGCGACGGCAAGCTTCAACCCGACGTCGGTCGCCGGCTCGGGGAACTCGACGCTGACGATCTCGACAGCGACGACAACTCCAGCAGGGACCTACACTCTGACGATCACCGGCACCAGCGGAACCCTGTCGCACTCGACGACAGTCACTCTGGTTGTCAACGCAGCCACAGGTAGTCTGCCGGCGGGTTGGACGGATCAAGACATTGGAAGCGTGGGCATCGCCGGCAGCGCTACCTACAGCAATGGCACGTTCACGGTGAACGGTTCCGGGACCAGCATTAGCGGCACGGCAGATCAGTTCAACTATGCATACCAGGCCGCAGGCACGAGCTACACAATCACGGCCAGGGTTGTCAGCATGACCAACACCAACAGCGGAGCGCAGGCGGGCGTGATGATCCGCGAGACGCTCGCCACCGGTTCAACGATGGCGAACATCAACGTCACACCGTCGAACGGCGTCACCTGGGTCTATCGCACGGCCACCAACGGCGGCACGAGCGGAAGCAGAACCGCCGGCCTCGTAGCACCCTATTGGGTTCGCGTCGTGCGCAACGGCAGCACCTTCACCGGTTATTTTTCACCGGACGGGGTGAACTGGACCCAACAGGGCACAGTGAGCATATCGATGGCGAGCAACGTGTATATCGGATTGGTGGTCAGCAGTCGGACCAACTCCCAGTTATGCACGGCGACCTTCGATAACGTGTCCGTCACCACGCCTTAGCTCGGCGAAAGCAGGGCAGAACCGCCTGAAATCTCGCTCGTCCTGGGCGAGATTTCGGCGGTGAGGTTGAAGTCCTGTTAATCACACCGCGGAAAAATGTAGGACAAATTGACGAAAAGGTTTCGGCCTTGTTCCGGAAGACAACTCCATTCCGGCAGGGATTGCGCGCGTAAGAGAAACTCCGAATACTCTCGTGCAGGGATGTTGTTGACACCGCCTTCAACCTGAAGACTCCTCGAGTGATATCCAAATATGCGCTTCAGAATCAGAGCGCACGTTCGGCTCAGACGCATGGCGGCCAGGTGAACGATGTAGTGGTGGCATAGCGTGGCCGTGGGCCAAGTGGATTACTCTGACGCACCTGAGCGTCTCCGCAAATGGCTCGCCTTCTGGTTCTTGGCACGATTGCGCCGATATTCATTCCCTGACCGGCAAAATGCGCGGTGTTTTACCAACGATTTATCGACCGCGTACACCATTACTCGTGTTTCTTGACGTCTATATAGTGTGAGTGACCTGATGATGTCCGCAGAGGGGTTGCGACAGATCCGATCGATGGGGCGCCGCTTTCGCCAGGCGAAAATGATCGCGCGTTCCCTCAAGTCGCGCCATCACCCTATCCTTGCGCACATTATTCCTGTCCGCCGCTGCAATCTTTCCTGCGCCTACTGCAGTGAGTACGATAAAGTCTCCAGCCTGGTGCCCACAGCGGAGATGCTGCATCGCATTGATCTTCTCGCCGCGCTTGGAACAGAGATCATTACATTCAGCGGCGGTGAGCCGTTACTCCACCCCGATCTTGACGAACTGATCCGGCGTATCCGCAGTCATCACCGCATTGCGACGCTTATCACGAACGGATATCTTCTGACTCCGGAGCGCATTCGACGGCTGAATCGGGCTGGCCTGGAGCACCTCCAGATCAGCGTCGACAACGTGCAACCCGATCAGGTCTCGAAAAAGAGCCTGAAGGTGCTGGACAAGAAGCTTGAATGGCTTGCCCGGTACGCGCATTTCGACATCAACATCAATTCAGTCATCGGAGCCGGCGTCGGCCACCCGGAAGACGCGCTCACCATCACGCGGCGCGCGCTCGAACTTGGATTCGATACCTCTGTCGGAGCGATTCACGATCACGACGGACAATTGCGTCCCCTGCCGGACGCGGATCGCGCCGTCTACGAGCAGATTCAACGCGAGCGCAAGCCCGGGTTCTGGGCTTTTGCCTACGACAATCTCTTCCAGAAGAATCTCGTGGCCGGCCAACCGAATCAGTGGCAATGCGGCGCAGGGAGCCGGTATCTGTATATCTGCGAGAACGGGCTCGTTCACTACTGTTCGCAACAGCGTGGCTATCCGGCCATTCCTCTCGAAAAGTACTCCGCTGCAGATCTCGAGCGCGAATACTCCACTATCAAGCCCTGTGCATCATTTTGCACCGTAAGCTGCGTCCACCGCGTTGCCATGATCGATCAACTGCGCAACACTCCTCGCGAAGCACTGGCCAGGTTCTTCCCACCGACCGCTCCAGAGGAATCCGTGCAGCTTCCATTCGGCGTCAAATTCCTCTCTTCCCTCTTTCTGCCACCCGTCGAGGGCGAAACTCAGAGCAGAGGCACGAAAGTGATCGCGGGCGCAGTGAAGAGGCTGCTCGGAATCAATTCGGCACGCCAAACGAGATAAACCGCTGCGCTTACGGCCGCTCCCAGCACCACGTCGATTGCGTAATGATACCCGCCTGCAACAGCCGCCACAGCGATCCAGAAGCTGATGGCGAGAAAAATGAGTCCTGCCATCGGGAAGTAATGCCAAACCGCCAGCGACGCCCCCAGCGCTGAAGCCACATGTGCGCTGGGGAACGAGATCGCCTGAATACTTCCCAACTTTAGAATCCACAGATTCAACCTGCGGCTCTTGGTTCTGGCTGTCTGGCTCCCCTCAACCAGGCTGCGCGGCGGCAAGGCCGGGAAGAACGGCGTGATCGCATAACAGATGTAAGTCGGGACAAGAACCAGGAACCAATACACATCTGCGTACCGCCTCAAACCGGCAAGATAAAGCGCACCCAGGCCAAGCGGCACAATGGGATAGCAGAGAAAATAGGCCCACTCCATGGACAGACGCGCCGCCCTGCCGAATTTCCACCGCGTCCAGGAGAACAGCTTGAGAAACCACCGGTCCGAGGCAGCTAGCCACGCTTCAATCTTCTTATTCGACCCGGTGAAGAACTGTCCCGTCTGCCAATAGGGAATCAGCGTGATGACTACTGGCAGCCAGTCGCGCAGAATCGCAGCCGGGGCCGGGGCCAGAAAGAACGTGGAAGCGCGTGACAAACCGACGCCGCCCAGCGCGCAAAGTGCAAGCAAACTGATCGTCCATCGCCGCTGCCGCGAAAGCGGAACCAGCCACGCTGAAATCGCAATTGCGCAGGCAAAGCCTCCCTGAATCCATTCGGACGTTCGCATCGATTCCCCGTCGTCGCAAGGCCGCGGATTTCCGCAGTGCTCCGTTCAGATTGCGGAAGCACCTTAAGGGCTAAGTAAATGCGGAGTTGGCAACGGAAGAAATGCTCCGGAGCGAACCCTCTGAATCAACAGATATTACTCTCCCCGCCGCAAATCTGACCCGCTGATTGGAAAACTCTTCAAGGCCGGTCGGCCAGATAAATCCCCGTAAACGTCGAAGGGTACAAGATTGAGATTGGATCATGCTATTCGCCACGCCGATTGGAGGCCGCCTCCATAACAAAATCTCGGCACGATTGCCCTATATGTATGGCTTGGCGCTCAATGCAGAAATAGTGCAGCCAGCAGAGCATGTGGGGAGCAATGCCGGAGACATAGCTCTGATCATCGAAGATGCCGTCCCCTTTGTTGATGCAGAGGAAGTTGGGCACGGAATAGTTGCCGACGACGATGTCGGGTTTGCCGTCGTTGTTCACGTCGACGAAGATGGCGGTGAATCCGTAGTAATTGTCCTTGTCTTCAACGCCGGCATATGCTCACCTGGGGCTTCACGCAGAGGCCCAGCAGGAAGGGCAGCAGACCAGGACTCTCGTGACCGCACAACGCGAGGAAGCTCTGCGGAAACAGCGCGAGCGGGCCGGAAGCTTCCAAAAGGAGACGGCAGCGACACCTTCTCCGACACCTTCTCCTTAAAAGAAGGATCTGCGGATCTGTTGCCACGCGGCAGCTTGTGACGGCAATCGAGGTGCGGCCTATAATCGTCAGTCAGTTCAAGATCGTCGATAGCTGTCAGGCCAGCCAGCGGAGGCGCTATCGACCGAGGTGGACGTTGAACGAACCGCAATCGTCCTCAGGGAAACCTAACCACGAGAATGACAAGAAGCGCACGGAGCACAGCCAGCGCCAGTTTCAATTCGGCGTGGGCTACCTGATTACGAGCCTGATTGCCCTGTGGCTGTTTCCACTGCTCTTCGTAAGCACCCAGAGCAAGGAAATTCCTTACAGCGAATTCAAGACGAAGCTGGCAAATTCCCAGATCGTGAACGTGACCATCGGCGAGAGGGAGCTTGTTGGTGAGGCGAAAAATCCCAAGCCCAACGCATCGCCTGCAGTAATTCCTTTCACCGCCGTTCCCGCACCTGCTGGCGATCCCCAGCTGATTCAGGAATTGCAGGCCGCCAATGCAACTTATCAGTTCAAACGCCCGGCGAATCCGCTGGGTGGCATCTTGCTGGGATATTTGCTGCCGCTCCTGCTGCTAGGCGGCTTCTGGTACATGGCCTATAAGCGAGCGGCTGCGGCCGGACGAGGAGGGTTGGGTGGGGTCTTTGGAGTCGGCAAGAGCAAAGCGATCGAGGTCAAGCCCGAGGATGTCACGGTCACGTACAAAGATGTGGGCGGGGCGGATGAGGCTATTGCCGAACTTCAGGAGATCATTCAGTTCCTGAAGACGCCGGAGCAGTTCACTCAACTCGGCGGTCACATCCCCAAGGGGGTGTTGCTGGTCGGGCCACCGGGCACGGGCAAGACACTGCTGGCCAAGGCCACCGCCGGGGAGGCGCAAGTCGCTTTTTTTGAGACGAGCGGCTCCGAATTTGTTGAAATGTTTGTGGGTGTGGGAGCAGCACGCGTGCGAGACCTTTTCGAGCAGGCGCGCAAGGCCGCTCCTGCGATCGTTTTCATTGACGAGATTGATGCCATCGGCCAAAGCAGGGGAGGCGTGGCGCGCCTGGGCAGCGATGACGAGCGCGAGCAAACACTCAACCAGTTGCTGGCCGAGATTGACGGGTTCAAGACCGATGCTAGTGCCCCAGTAATCATCATGGCTGCGACGAACCGCCCAGAGGTTCTCGATCCGGCGCTCCTGCGCGCGGGTCGCTTTGACCGACAGATCGCCATCGGTAACCCGGACCTTATTGGCCGATTACAGATTCTGCGAATTCATAGCAAGAACGTGAAGCTGGATCCAGGTTTTGAACTGGAGCAAGCTGCTCGGATGACGGCTGGTTTCAGTGGCGCGGATTTGGCGAATGCCATAAATGAAGCGGCTTTACTAGCTGCACGGCGCAAGGCTTCTGCGGTCACATTAAACGATTTTGAGGCTGCTATCGAACGGGTGATTGCGGGCTCGGAGAAGAAGAGCCGGGTAATGAATGAGCAAGAACGAACCACAGTCGCATACCACGAGTCTGGCCACGCGTTGGTCGCTGAGTTGGTTCCACATGGCGAGCCGGTCAGCAAAATCAGCATCGTTCCTCACAGTCGAGGTGCCTTGGGCTACACCATGCAAATGCCAACTGAAGATCGTTATTTGCTCACAATCGATGAGTTGAAGGACAGGATCGCCGTTATGTTGGGTGGACGTGCAGCGGAAATGGTTGAATTCCGGACTATCAGTACCGGTGCCAGCGATGACATTATGCGTGCGACTGAATTGGCTCGCCGCATGGTGACAGAGTTTGGTATGAGCGAAAAACTCGGCTCCGTGCGCTATGCGGGTCAGCAGCTCCAATATCTTGGAAAATCGGTTGAGGACAATAGCCAGATTAGTCCAGAAACCCGCCTAACCATCGACGGAGAGGTCCAGCGTCTGGTAACTGAACAATTGGTTCGTGCCCAGGAACTATTGAAGAGTCACGACGCCGCTCTAAGGACGGTGGCCCAGCAACTGCTGAAGCAGGAGACGGTGAGCGGAAGCGTCGTGAAAGATGCGTTGGCGAAAACATCTCTGACTTCGGCGAGCGGCACAACCCCTGCCACCCTTCCCTCCGGAAAAGCCAGCCCTCAGTTCCTATGAGAAGGCGCTGAGAAGACACGAGGCCTTCTTCCGAAAGCACGGAGACCAGATTCCTCCCTGCCCTCACTGCCTGACCCGCTGGAGCTGACGTCCTGCCGCACAGCGGCTTTTCTGGAATCTTCGCTTCAGAAACCGGACGAGGCTGGACAGCGTTTCATTGATACATACGGGGTTACGACGAGAACCTGGATTCTGCTGGATGCCGTTGGAAGAGCCGTTACTTTCCGATGCAGAAGGTGGAGAAGATCAGGTTCAGGATGTCGTCGGGGGTGGTTTCGCCGGTCAGGGTGTCTAGCTGGCGAAGGGCCTGGTAGAGATCCATCAGCAGCATCTCGTGTGGTGTGCGATGGGAAACGGCACTCGCCGCAGCGGACACTGCCTGCAGTGTGGCTGTGACGGCCTGATGCTGGCGCAGATTCGTCAACAATCCACTCTGCGGTTCGCCACTCGCTCCAGCCTTGGCCAGAACCTGCTGGCGCAACTCGTCGATGCCTTCGCCCGTCAACGCTGAGGTGTGCACCACGGTGAGCGAGGAGAGATCTGCGGGAAGGTCACTCTCGTTTCCCAGATCCGATTTGTTCCAGGCGACCAGCGCCGGGCGATGCACTATGGCTGCGAGTAACTCCGTCTCTTCGGCATTTCGCGGTTGTGTTGCATCGAGCACAAGCAGCACGATGTCCGCATCCGACAAGGCCTCGCGCGTCTTCTGAATTCCCATGGACTCGACTTCATCACTCGCCTCGCGCAGGCCAGCGGTATCGACGAGCTCTACCGGGATGCCGCCGATGGAGACGCGCTCTGTAACCAGATCGCGCGTGGTTCCGGGGATCGCGGTAACGATGGCGCGCTCGCGTTCCGCAATGCGATTGAAGAGAGACGATTTTCCCGCGTTTGGACGGCCTACGATTGCCAGCGTTAATCCTGAGTGGACGATGCGCCCCTGCGTAAAGGTCGCGGCGATAGCGGCAAGCGGTTGCTCGACCTGGGCGATTCTCCGGAGGATCTCGTCATCGCTGATGACATCGACATCGTCTTCGGCGAAGTCGATCCCTGCTTCCAACGTTGCGATCGTTTCTACCAGCTGGTGCTTGATGGGATGGATGCGGCGGGAGAGGGCTCCGCCCAATTGCTGGGCTGCCACGCGAGCCTGATAGAGCGTCTGTGCATCGATTAGATCCCGTACGGCTTCGGCCTGGGTCAGGTCGATGCGGCCACTGAGAAAGGCGCGCTGTGTAAACTCACCCGGCTCCGCCAGGCGCGCGCCATGCAGGATCGATTGGCGAACCAGCATGTCGAGCACGACGGGCGAACCATGGGCCGCAATCTCTACCAGCTCTTCGCCGGTGTAGCTGTGCGGAGCAGCAAACCAGGTCACAAGCGCCTCATCGATGCGCTCCTCGTCGCTGGGCCTATCCGGGTCCAGCACCTCGGCAAAACGAACCTGGGCGTGGGCGAGCGGATGGCGCGAACGCACCAGCCGACAGGCGATAGGCGCTGCCTCCGGCCCGGAGAGCCGCACGATGCCGATGCCTCCGCGACCGGGTGGCGTGGAGATGGCGACTATCGTGTCGTTCTGCAAGGGCTGCGAGGCGGTGGCTGGATCGTTTCGCTGCATGGCGTCTTTTCGTGAAACATTGCGGGACGAATACCGCCGGGCAAAGACTCTGGAAGCGCAGCCTCCACGCTTCCTCCTGGAAGACGTGTGCAGGGCTGCGCTGCGAGCGATGGCCTACCGGCTACGGCTGGCGTCGCGGCTTGCCCGTGAGGTAGTCCGGGGGGCAGGTTCGTCATGCTGCCAGCCGCGCGGATACAGGACGACGAAGCGCCGTGCTCCTTCGCCACTGCTGGCTGTTTCCAGGTCTTCATAGCTGCGCAGGGCAAGGTGCAGCATGCGCCGCTCACGAGAGCTCATGGGCGAAAAGCTGTAGGGCTGGCCTCCGCGACGAACCTTTTCGGCAGCCGTCTCGGCGGCAAGACGCAGCTCCCGGGCGCGGATCGCCTTGAAGTTGGCGGCGTCAAAGGAGACCTTATCGTGCTCTTCCGGCTCCAGGCGAATGATCTTGGCGGCGATGTGCTCGAGCGAACGCAGCAGTTCGCCACCGCGCTCGGTCAGGAGCGGGACATCGGGACCTGCCAGTTCCACGTATATCTCGCGATTCTCCAGGCCATCCGGGTCCGCGGCTCCGCTGCCAGCGGTGATTCTGTACTTCAGGCGCAGGCCGCCGGTTGTCGTCAGGGTCTTAAGGAAGTCTGCAATCTTGTGTGCTGCGGCTGTGTAATCGTCAATCGGCATCGCTAGACAGTATCGCACCATGGGGTGCAATTCGTCAGCGGGAGATGCAATTCGTCGGCGCTCCTTGTGCTCGCGGTCGCGGCATCGACCTGCGGAAAACAGAAGGGGCGCCAGGGAGGAATCCCTCTGGCGCCCCAAACTTAACTTTTTTATAGGTACTCAGTTTTTATCTTTTTAATTGACGCTTCATTTTCGAGCGGCGGCTTTTCCGAGGCGCTTGGCGTTTCGGCGCGCGGCGATCTCCCTCATCTCGCGGCCCAGCTTGGTGCGGTTCATGATCGTCTGCTGAATGACGCTGATGATATTGCCGAAGGACCAGTAGAGAGCCAGCCCGGAGGCCAGATTCCAGGTCATGAAGCCGAAGAAGACCGGCATCGTGAAGGCCATCATCTTCTGCTGTGCCGGATCCACGCCGGGCGATGGCGTCAGAAACTGCACCAGAAACATGGTGACGATGAAGAAGACGGGGAGGATGTGCAGCGGATCCGGTGCGGCGAGATCGTGCAGCCACATCCAGTCCGCATGACGCAGCTCGATCACATTCGAGAGCATCTTATAGAAGCCGAAGAGCAGAGGCATCTGGATCAGCATCGGCAGACAGCCTCCGAACATGTTGACCTTCTCCCGCTTCTGCAGCTCGAAGATCTCCTTGTTCATGTCCTGGCGGCGAGGATCGTTCATCTTGTAGTTCTTGTAGCGATTCTTGATGGCATCCATCTCCGGCTGAATGCGTTGCATCTTCAGCGCGGAGTGCATCATCTGCACGCGTGTCGGCAGCATCGCCAGATTGATGAACAGGGTGAGGACGAGGATCGCCCATCCCCAGTTGTGGACGATGTGCTGATAGATCCAGCGGAGCGCCAGGAAGAACGGTTTTGCGATGACCTTCAACCAACCGAAGTTGATAATCGGCTCCAGGTCCGGGCCGGTAAAGGAGCCATCCGGCGAGGTTGCGCGCACAGAGGCGAGCACCTCGATGACCTTTGGCCCGGCAAAGAGACGCACGCGGGTATGCCCGCTGCTGTCTCCCACGGCCGCGCCCAATACGGAAGCCTGATCGGTCACATTCGGCTCCTTGCGGTTGCGCGGAATGGCGATCTTGTTGTGCAGCGTGACGACAGTGGTGCGCGCCGGAGCTTCAGGCAGGAAGATGGCAGCGAAGTAGAGATCGCTGATGCCTGCATAGTCGTAGGGACTCGCAAGCGTCGCTCCGCCTATAACCTTCTTCGGGGATTCATAGTTAGACTTCCCGTTCAGGCTGGTATCGAACTGCGAGTTCGTGTTGTAACTCTGCAGCGTCTCCTGGTCGCCCAATCCCGAAGGCCACGCGAGCATTGCGTTGACAGGCACACCATTGTTGGTCACAAGGACATCGGCGCTGACCACATAGCTGGAGTCGAAGCTGAATGTCTTCGTGACCTTCAGGTTGCCCGCGGCATAGGTGAAGGTGAGCTTGGCAGGCGCGGTCAGGGTGCCGGTCGCGGAGGGCTCATAGAGCACCTGCGAAAGCTGCCGCGTGAGCGCCGAATCATAGGTGTAGAGCGACAGCGGATACCCGTGCTGCGACGCGGCCTCATTGTTCACCAGGTCCAACGGCTTGCCGGCTTCGTTCGTGTACTTCTTCAGAATCCACGAGGTGACCTGCGCGCCGCGGTTCGAGAAGCGAATACGGTACAGGTCGTTCTCCAGGATCGTTTCGCTCTCGCTCGCTGCCTGGATGCTGGATGTTACCGCTTCTCCAGGTGCGCTGGAGGGCACGATGGCCGTGGCCGGCGGCGCAGCGGGATTCGCACCCTGTAGTTGCTGCTGCTGCTGGGGTGGCGGCTCCGGCCCCTTCTTCTGCTTGAGGTACTGCAGCCCAAGGAAGATCAGGAGAAAGATCGTGGAAAACGCGAGAATGGTGCGCGAATCCTGCCCACCGCCCTGCTGATTCGGGTTCTTAATTTCTGCCAAGTGAACTTTTCCTAAGTATCAACGGTCAAAACTTTGTCGATGCGTGCCGGGCGGATGCTTCGCCAGGCCAATCGTGTACACCGTGCCGACGACCGGAATGGCCGCCTATTCCACGCTCTCCTATGGTAACTGGCGCGGCCCAACTCTGCAGGAGTCTGTCGCATCCTCTACCGGCAAATGGTCCGGCGGAGGCCAGGTTCCGGGGACGGGATCGAATCCACCGCGGAAGAGCGGGTTGCAGCGCAGGACTCGCAGAACGGCCATCCCGCTGCCAACCAGCCAACCGTGCTTGCCCACGGCCAGCACCGCGTATTC
Organism: Acidisarcina sp.; assembly: GCA_035539175.1. Taxonomy (NCBI): domain Bacteria; kingdom Pseudomonadati; phylum Acidobacteriota; class Terriglobia; order Terriglobales; family Acidobacteriaceae; genus Acidisarcina; species Acidisarcina sp. The sequence continues at coordinate 539,478 of DATLIY010000008.1, forward strand.
CGAACAAGTGGGCTGAAAGCGGCAGGCCCCGGAGGTCCCCGTTACCGAGTGCAGCAGAGGCGAGAGCGTCCTCTTATACAGCGCATGTGCGGCAGAGGCCACGCGGACAGTCATGGACCGGGCCTCCTTTGCGGCTCCTTCGCGGGCAGCGTCGCCAGGGCCTGCTGAATAGTCGTAAAGATCCGCTCCACCTCGCGGTCAAGGCGCTCAAATTCGATGGTCAGCACGGACTTGCGGGGATGGAGGATCACGTCTACCCCCGCCGGCAGCAGAGCTACGTGGCGCCGTACCGCCTCGCGCATGCGCCGCTTGATGCGGTTTCGCTCCACCGCATTGCCGAGCACCTTGCCGGCGGTCAGCCCCACTCGTGGGCCCTTCGGAGTCGTCAATGGCTGAGCAGGCAAGGATTGGGTACGCGGGGTGAAGAAGTACGCCATGGTCGGCGCGAAATGCTTGCGGCTGGACTTGTAGACGCGCTGATAATCGGCGTGCTTCTGCAACCGGGCGCCGCGCATGGTGAGCGGTGCCGCGGCGGTCGAATCAGGCGGTGTTCGGGGACGCTGCAGATGCGTCGTCATGGTCGTATCCGGATCGTCGTAACCGGGAGATCGTCCCACCCGCCAGAGGCTGAAGACCCCGAGGCCTCACCGCATCCCGGCTCGTCACAGATGGGTCAATTACTCCTGGCCCAATTGCTCGGAGATGCTTCGTGCCAGAGAGGTATTCGTCGTGCCGGCGTGAGCTGTGGTCTTCCGCTCCACCAGCAGGATGTCTCTTCCTCGGCCGAGGTGCTGTGCCGCATGCCATGAGGAACCACGAACAGCTAGCCGGGGCCTAATGGTATCGTGCCGCCATCGGCAGGTTCGCGATGGATCGAGAGCTTGCCGCTGAACACCAGAACGCTGAGCACCAGGAAAAGCTCATCCTCGTGCTCATGCTTATGCCAGGGAAAGTCGCCTTCGCCTTGCCAATCTTTACAAATCGGTCGTTTACGCTGCCGATGACCCTGGGTGACCAGAACTCTTGGAGGAGATTTCGCGCCTCGGCGAGGTGGACTGCTTCTGTCACAAACGGCTGCTCGAAGTCGTGAGAAAAACGGAACTAGTCGCGGAAACCGGCGCTGACGGCAACGCGGACACGGCCACGTGCACGGCGGCGGGAGAGAACGGCTGCGCCGCTCTTGGTCTTCATGCGAGCCCGGAATCCGTGCACCTTTACACGACGGCGACGGTTGGGTTGAAATGTGCGCTTAGGCATCGAACTGCGCTCCTGAATCTAGTGTGAGATTTCTGCCAATAGGGCAAGTCCTGAGTATAACCGATTGAGGAAAAAGCCGCAAAGACCGCATGAAATGCAGGCTGCGACACACTATGGGGAACACACTATGGAACGAGAGGCTAGCACAGGAGGCTAGCATAGGGAGTAAGGCAGTGGTGACCGGGGACTGTGACCGCAGTGCTACCGGGGGTGATGCTTGAGGCATGGCTCAGCGCGCTCTAGCAGGAAACTTCACATAGGGTGGTGCAACTCCAGTCCAAAACTTCGATTTCGCAAGAAAGAGTAGCTCTCTGGTCATGCAATTGTGCTAGTATCGGCAGCGTTTAAGAGTAATTTTCTGCACGTCCAGCTGCCTTGAACTTTTGACGCATCTCGCTTTGCGCAGGGGTTTTCGTGACCCGCGCAATCCCCGCTATTGGAGAGATCGCAGCGCGCCTGAGAATATGCCAGCGCGCTGAGCAGTCTTTTCTTACTTGCGGCGATAGCATCAAGTCACGCGGATGTAGCGCGTAAGGAAACATATGTCTTTTGCACCAACGGCCACGACCACCCTGAATCCATGGGTCAGAATCCTCGGAGCTCTCGAGAAGAAAGTGAACCGCCAGTCCTTCGACACCTGGCTGAAACCGACGCGCTTCAGTCATGCAGTTGCAAAGATGCTGTACGTGCGGATCCCCACGCCCGAGTTTCAGCACATTGGCGATCGCTATGCGGACCTGATTCAGGAGGCAATGGAAGCTCTCGAGCTGGATTTTGAGGATGTAACCTTCGTCACGGCCGAAGAGGATCCCACAGCGCCGCGGGTGCGGGAAGATGGAGGATTTGCGCCAGTGCCGTCGCATGCCACCAATGCCCCCCGTCAGGACAATTCCCGCGCGACCGCGCCGCACCAGGCAAAGTTTGACTGGAGCTCGGCCGCCCAGCTCAATCCCCGCTATACCTTCGAAAACTTCGTCATCGGCAACGGAAACCAGTTTGCCCGCGCTGCCGCGGAGGCGGTGGCAGAGCGCCCATCGAAGGCCTATAACCCGCTCTTTCTTTACGGCGGAGTGGGCATGGGCAAGACGCACCTGATGCAGGCCATTGGCCACGAGATGAAGGCCCGCCAGCCGCAAGCCTCCATCTGCTATGTCTCCAGCGAGAAGTTCACCAACGAGATGATCAACTCGTTGCGCTACGACAAGATGACGAGCTTCCGCGACAAGTATCGCTCGGTGGATTTACTGCTGATCGACGATATTCAGTTCCTCGCGCAGAAGGAACGCACGCAGGAGGAGTTTTTCCACACCTTCAACGCGCTGCACGACAGCATGAAGCAGATTGTCATCGCCTCTGACCGGCCACCCAAGGAGCTGCCCGAGATTGAAGACCGGCTGCGAAGCCGCTTTGAGTGGGGATTGATCGCCGACATTCAGCCGCCAGACCTGGAGACCAAGGTCGCCATCCTGCAAAAGAAGGCTGAGTCGGAGCATGTCGTTTTACCGACGGATGTCGCCCTCTTCATCGCATCGAATGTACGCACCAACGTCCGTGAGCTGGAGGGTGCGCTGGTGCGGCTCTTTGCATGGTGCAGCCTGAACGGTATGGAGATCACGCTGCCAACCACGCAGCAATGCCTGAAGCAGTTCATCGATACCCAGGTGCGCAAGATCACCATCGAGGCCATCCAGCGGGCCGTAGCGGAACACTTTGGCAAGCGCGTGGCGGAGCTCAAGCAGAAGAACAATTCCCGCGAGGTCGTTGTACCCAGGCAGATCGCCATGTACCTCGCCAAGCAGATGACCGAGGCATCCCTGCCCGAGATTGGGCGCCAGTTTGGCGGCAAGCATCACACGACGGTGATGCATTCGATCGCCAAGATTGACGAGCAACGCCGCACTGACAAGGGCATGAACGCCATGGTCAACGACCTGATGGAGAAGCTGAATACCTAAGGCAGCGGATCAGCAAATCAGTGAAAAAGCCGGTCAGCAGGCCGGCGGACCGCTCAAGGTTGCTGTTCAAGGCTGCTGAAGCAGGGCGAGCGGGGAGGTAGGGGCTGTCGGGCGTAGCTATATTCTTGCGAACTTGCTAACCCGCTGACTTGCTGACCCGCTGTATCCTTCCGGTATGCGGTACTGGGCACCTTTCAAGCACACTCTCCTTTTTGCGGTTGCTTTGTTTCTCGCCACGCCAGCACTCGCGCATCCGCGCGATACCGGCTTCCTCAACCGCCGGATTGTCTTTCGCGGAACCACCTACAAATTCCAGGTCTATGTGCCGGAACAGTGGTCCAGCTCGCAGCGCTGGCCCGTCATTCTGTTTCTGCACGGGCGCGGGGAGCGTGGCTCCGATGGATTGGATCAGACGCAGGTAGGTCTTCCGGCAGCGATCCGGGCCCATCCAGAGCGCTGGCCCTTCGTCGTGGTCATGCCGCAGGTGCCTTTCAACCATCACTGGTGGACCGATCCGGACATGATGGAGATGGCGATGGCCGCGCTCCGTGCGGAGTCCGGGGAATTCAACGGAGATCCGCAGCGCACCTACCTGACGGGCCTTTCCATGGGCGGCTATGGCACATGGGAGCTGGCAAAGACCTACCGCGGGGTCTTTGCGGCGATCGTACCCATCTCTGGTGGTGTCTACTGGTCGTATGCACCGCCGCAACGCTGGCGCGATACTTCCCTGCCAGCGGAATATGCCTCCCGTATCGGCCGCACGCCTGTCTGGATGTTTCATGGCACCGAGGACACGGTCGTCTCCCCGAAGCAGTCGGTCCTGCTCTATGAGGCGCTGAAGGCCTCCGGCGGCTGCGTGCGCCTGTGGGAGTATGTGGGCGTCAAGCACAGCGCCTGGGATAAGGGCTATGCCGAGCCGGAGCTGCCTCGCTGGCTGCTCGCGCACCGTCTCGCGGATATTGCCCACACCGAACCGCTGGCGGAGCGTCTGCTGATTCCCTCTCAGCCCACTCCGGCGCGTATCAATCCTGCGATCTACGACGCCTATGTTGGGGAGTACCGTGACGAAAATGTGGTGATGGTGACCATATTCCGGCAGGGAGACTCTCTCTTCCAGAAAAACGGGCACGGTGAAGTGACCGAGTTGCAGCCGGAAAGCCCGACGACTTTCTTCTACCCCTGGGGCGGATCGACACGCCTCTGCTTCGAAAAAGATGCAACGGGGCAAATTCGAGGGCTGCTGTACCGGGACGATCGCCACGAAGAACACTGGACCCGGGCGCGCTGAGGAAGACTAGGAAATCGCGTTCCATGTGCAAAGCGTAGGAGATTCAAAGCCGCTCCAGATGCGCCCTGGGACGCAATTTCCACTTCCGGTCCCTGGTTTCCTTGCACAATGCGGAAATCGGATTGTGCAAGCTGCGGGGAACTGGGGAGGGGTGGCGGGAATTTCACACGGTCTTCCTGCTTTTGCTATTTTTGCGGACGAGTTTTCTAAAAAAGGGTCCCTTCGCAAACCCGCGTCCAAAGGCATTTGGGGCAACCTTTCCACTTTTCCGCGCCGAACTGTTACTGCTACTGGAAAGAAACTATATAAATCTCTTTTTTGTCTTAGCCGTAGCAGCCGTTGTTTTTGCGTTTTTCCGGCGCTTCCCCGTCCCGTCCTTCTTTCCACTTCGGCATACCGTTTTTCCAGAAAGAAACATCGAGCCATGCAAGGGCTTTTGTCACTAGAATGGTTTCGGCTGCACTCTGCGTTTCAGGATCGTAACGAAAGTGTTGTAGAGTGGGGCCAATCTGGTTGGATGGGGGGCGGATGAGCATGCCGGGCGTGGGAACTGAGCAGGAACGACCGCTGGCGCAAAGCGCGGCAATGGAAATCAGCGTTAGCCGGCAGGACCTCCTGCGCGAGCTGACAGCTACGCAGAGTGTGGTGGAGCGTAAGACCACCATCCCGATCCTGTCGAACTTTTTGCTGGAAGCGGACGAGGATCATCTCGCTATCACCGCAACGGATCTGGATCAAAGCATCAAGACCTCATGTGCGGCCAAGGTGAAGAAGGCCGGTTCGTGCACCATTCCTGCGCGCAAGCTGTACGACTACATCAAGCTGCTACCCGACGGGGATATCAGCATCAAGCTGATGGAAAACCACTGGGTACAGATTCGTAGCGGCCGTTCGAATACGAAGATGGTCGGTATGGCGCGCGCTAATTTTCCGCAAGTGCCGGTATTCCCGGAGGCAGGCATTACGCGCATCCCCGCTTCGTCATTGAAGGGGATGATCAACAAGACGATCTTCGCTATCTCGAATGAGGAATCCCGCTATACGCTCAATGGCGCATTGCTGATCCTGAAGGCCGAGAGCATGGCGATGGTAGCAACCGATGGACACCGGCTCTCCTACGTGGAAAAGAGCGGCGAGACGCTGAGCAATGTGAGCGGGGAGCGGAAGACCCTGATTCCGCGTAAGGCTCTGGCTGAGTTGCAATCTCTGCTGGGATCGGGAGACAGCGAGTTTGTGGACTTTGCCGACGATGAGCACACGCTCTTCTTCCGCATCGGGCATCGCGTGCTCACGACTCGCAAGCTGAGCGGGCAATTCCCCAACTACGAGGCTGTGATGCCACGCGATAACAACAAATTTGTCGTGGTGCGCAGCCAGGACCTGAGTGGTTCCATTCAGCGTGTTGCGCAGTTTGCCGACGAGCGCTCGGGAGCCATCAAGTTGCGGATGGAACAGAACGAGCTGAGGATCTCCTCTTCCTCCACCGATTCCGGCGAATCGGAAGACACCATCGAGACTCCCTACAACTTCGATCCCATCGTGGTCGGATTCAACTCCTCCTACATGATTGATTTTCTGAAGGCGGTTGGATCTGAAGGAGAGGTACGGCTGGAGTTCAAAGACGCACAATCGGCAGGGCAGATGCGTCCGGAAGATCCCGGTGAGGATTACAAGTACCGCTACATCATCATGCCGATGAGGATTTGAAGCACGGTCAGCCAAGAACAACAACAAGAGGGAATGATGGAAAAAACAACCCATAAATTGGCCCGTTGGCCAGCTTATGGGTTGTTTGCATGCAGTCGAATGGCCTGACCGCTGTAAGCCTGAGCTATCGACGAGGTGAGGCGGAGAGAAACAGGCTGAGAGAAAGAGTGCTCTATTGAACGAAGATCAAGGCAGCGCCGTTCGGATCGTTCGCTTGATGGAAGCCAATGAGGATGCGTTACGGCTGCTGCAGGAGTATTACGAAGCAATCAACGTTGTCCAGCGGGACACTCCTGCGGCGATCCAGAAGATTATCGATGACCCCTCCTCTGGCGTTTGGCTCGGCTATCTAAGAGACGAAGGAGCCGGAAAGGAATCGGCGGGAAATGAAGCAGGCGACAAAGCTGTCGGATGCGTCGTGCTTCGAAAGCTCGTTTCCATTCCGTTCGCCGCAGAGTGTAAGCGTCTCTATGTCCGGCCGGAGGCCCGCGGACATGGTATTGCCCGGGTGCTGCTGGATGCACTGGAGGATTTCGCCCGGAGCCAGGGCCTGCGATGGATCTACCTGGACAGTTATGACGATCTGAAAGCCGCACTCGATCTCTATCGGAAACGCGGGTATCGTCCGTGCGAACGTTATAACGATAATCCGCAAGCGACCGTATTTCTTCGCAAAGAAATCTCAGAGCTCGCCAAAGAAAACTAAGATGCGCTCCGACGGCTGAAGACCGGGCTATGTTCTGAACCTGTTCTCTGGGAGCAGCTATTGATCCTTGCGGTATAGAAGCTCGCGGATCGCTCGCCGCCTGGCATCGTTCACTTCGCTCTGAGCCTTGCGTTCGTCAGCGCTTACATGTTGCTCACCGTCGGAGTCCGCGGATTCGGATGTGCTGCACGGCGGACACTGGTTCGCGAAGCCGGGTTTACCTGGTCTCAGCTCAAACTCTTCACCGCAAATAGCGCAAATCTTGATGGGGAAAGGCATATCACGACCATGATAAAACACCGGAACGCATCGGTTCGTCGAAGACAGGGGGCAGGCGAGGGCCTGGGTTTGGCGTAGCGGTTCCTTCCCGCGCCATAGTATTCGGAGAAAAGGCCTTAGCCGACGTGCTGTTGTTCTGCGGCCTGCACCAGCCCGGCAGCTTCGATGGTTGCTCCCACCATGGCATCGAAGCCCATGCAGGAGTTCATCATGAGCTGGTAGATGTGGCGGTCGGTCCAGTCGCGGTCGTAAAAACGCCGGATATAGGCGGCGCGGCGCTTATCGGTGGCGAGGATCTCCTGCTCGGAAATCTTTGCCTGCTCGGGAAAGTTCTTTTCAAACCAGCGCATTCGGCGCGCCATGGATGCATAGACGAAGACGTGGAAGACGCCGGGAACGCCGCTGAGCACGCAGGATGCTCCCCGGCCCACAACTACGCAGTTTCCCTTCTCCGTAGCCTCCAGGAGTGCATTCTTGACGAAGCCGACCATGCGTTCGCTGTCGAAGACCTCGGCATCAGGGATGCCTGGCAGACGCTCCAGGCTGCCATGCCAGAAGGCTTTGCCGACGCGGTAGTACCAGGGGTCGAGGCGCTCGTCGTATTGCTCCGCAAGCGAACTGGTAATGCCTGCCTTATGAGCGATTTCTTCGATCAGACAGTGGTCGATCAGCTTCCAGTTCAACTTGCGCGCCAGATGCATGGCATACTCAGCACCCTGGCTGCCGTACTCCCGTTCCACTGTAATGATCCGGATCATTTCCTTGCCTCGCAGCGCGATGGATCTGCGCTGTTTCTTACGATGACGCAAATGCCGGTTCTATTTCCAGAACTATTTTAGGAATTGGTGCCAGGCACATAGAACAGTCAGCATTATCAAGCACCTACTGCTTCAATTCGGCAAGGGTCACCCCTGCTCCGCCCTCGTTGTGCGGCGGTTCGGCGATGGAAGCTACCTGCGGATGCTGTTGCAGGTAGGCGCGCAGCGTGCGGCGCAGCACTCCCATGCCGACGCCATGAACCACGCGAATTCGCGGCAGTCCGGCCAGGAAGGCGCGGTCGAGGAAGTTCCGCAGCTCGTCTGTGGCCTCGTCCGCGGTGCGGCCGATCAGGTTGATTTCCGCACGCATGTTCTCATCGGGTTCGCTGACGGAGACGGAGACACCACGGCTTCGAGCGGCCTGTAACGGGCTGCTCGAAGTGCCACCGGCCTGCTGGGGAGTGGAAACCACCTCGGCAATGTCGTCACGGGCAATCCGCATCTTCATCGCGCCAATGGAGACCTCGAAGGTGCTCTCATCGATTTGCCGCTTTACCAGCGCGGTCTTGCCCATGGAGCGAAGCTTTACCATATCGCCGACGGCGACGTGGCGCACGACGTGCGGCTGTGCGTTGGCATCTCCCCGGTCGGCTCCGGTGTTGTGCGCAACCACGGTGGCGTTGAACTGTTCGCTGAACTCGCGACGCAGACGCGCGATGCGCCGCTCGGCTTCTTTGGAGAGCTTCTGCTGCGCCGCGCGATCCTCGATGACGCGAACGGTCTCCCGCGCCTGGTATTCGAAGTCCTTGAGGAGGGAGGTGAGCTTCAACTCCATCTCCCGCGTCTTGGCGCGCGCTTCCTTGGCTCCTTCGGCCTCCAGCCGTGCCTTCTCCCGCGCCACCTCCTGCTCGCGCTGCCTGAGGTGTGCGCGTTCCTGGGTAACGGCTTCGAGCTGGCGGTGGAGCTGCTCCAGAAAGTGGGCAATATCCTCGGTCTGCGATCCCAGCCTGGCGCGCGCCCCGCTAACGATGGCGTGGTTCAGGCCCAGGCGCTCCGCGGTGTTGATGCCCGCCGAAGTTCCCGGAACGCCGAGCCTCAACTGGTAATTCGGCACCAGCGTTCGTTCGTCTACGCCAACCGCCGCGTTGAGGACGCCGCTGACATTCGCGGCATAGACCTTGAGCGAGGTGTGATGGGTAGAGATGAGGCACCAGGCGCGGGCGTTAAGGAAGTATTCCGCGATGGCGACCGCCAGTGCTGCACCCTCTTCCGGGTCGGTGGCCGATCCGAGCTCGTCTAGCAGAACGAGCGAATCGGTGCCGGCGAGATGCGAGATCCGGTCGATGTTGAGGATGTGCGCGGAAAAGGTGGAGAGGTTCTGCTCGATCGACTGGGAATCGCCGATATCCGCCAGCAGGCTGCGAAAGACGGGCAGCACCGCATAGTCGGCAGGAATGGGGACTCCCGCCTGCGCCATCAGCGCCAGGAGCCCTGTCGTCTTGAGGGAGACGGTCTTGCCGCCGGTGTTCGGCCCACTGATGATGAGTTGCCGCGCATCGCCGGTAAGCGCAATGGACAGGGGCACCACTCTTCCACCGGATGCGCGCAGGCGCTTCTCCAGCAGCGGATGGCGTGCATTGGTGAGGTCCAGCGCGGGGTTATCCGCATCGGCAAAGTGTGGACGCACGCATTGGAAGTCGTGCGCGAAGCGCGACCGGATGACGAGCGACTCTACCTCGGCGAGCACGGCGGCTCCGGGACCGATGGTGGCCGCATATCCGGCTACCTGTCGCGTCATGGCGAGAAAGATGCGGTGAATCTCCGCCTGTTCCTCTTCCAGCAGGCGCACCAGTTCGTTGTTCTGCTCAATGGTCTCCAGCGGCTCCACGTAGACGGTCTGTCCGCTGGAGCTGGCGCCGTGCACGACGCCGGAGACGCGCCGCTTCCACTCCGCTTTGACGGGGATGACAAAACGGTCGCCGCGGATGGTGATCAGATCGTCCTGTGTGCTGCCGCCTTCGGAGAGCCTGCGCAGGGTGGCGCGCAATCCTTCTTCAATCAGGCGCTGCTGCCGCTCCTGCTCGCGGCGGATCCGTCGCAGGTCGCTCGAGGCATTGTCCGCTAAGGAACCGTCGGGCAGGATCTTTTCCCGCAGCGAATCGAGCAGCGGCTTCAGGTCGGAGACAAGCAGCGGTGCGCTAAGGGCCAGGAGCTGGGGCAGGCGATCCGCCACGCGCGCAGGCGGAGTCTTCATCAGGCCCTGCCAGGAGCCGATGTCATCCATCAGGTTGATCAGCGCGCGCAGCTCTTCCGGCTCCAGCGCCGCGCCGGGAATGCGCGCCTTGTCCAGCAAGGTTGTCGGATCGAAGAGCGAGGAAAGAGGAACCGAGGCTCCCTGCTCCAGCAGCAGGCGCATCTCGTCTACCAGTCCATGCTGGCGCTCCAGCCACACGCGATCGCTGGAGGGGACAAGGTCGAGAATCCACTTGCGGCCCAGTGCGGAGTGCGAATAGCCCGCCAGGAGTTCGAGCAGGCGCGGCCATTCGAGGACCGCGCCGCCGGTCTCCTCGACTGGCGACGGAATGGGGTTCAGGAGTGCCACTCGTCTATGGTAATGCCGGGAACCCGGGTGCTGCCGCTTGCGTACCTCAAACAGAGCGGCTTAGGCTTGTCAGCCATCGTCGTCAGGGAGGGATTCCATGTACTGCAGCACATGCGGTCAACAACTCCAGGAGGGCCAGCAGGTATGCCCGAAGTGCGGTCGGCCGGTCACGATGCCACCGGCTGCCACGCAGGCAGGACCGCCGCCAGCCGGCTTATTCCCCTCGCGAGTGGAGCGGCACGTGCAGACGCTCGCCATCCTGTGGCTGGTCTATGCGGGCTGGCTGCTGGTTACCTGGGCCTTCGCAGCCACGTTCTTTGCCGGAATGCTTGGCATGCACCGCCCCTGGGGTCCAGTTGGCCCGATGGGTCCCTTCGGGCCCGGCTTTCCATTCATGCATATGCCCTGGATGCTGCCCTTTATCACGTTTATGCTGGTCGGCCGATCCATCCTGGGGATTCTGACGGGGATCGCGCTCATTCGCCATGAGCGTTGGGGGAGAACCCTGGCCCTGGTGGCTGGATTCCTCGCCTTGATCAAGCCGTTAAGTGGCACGGCGCTGGGAATCTATACGCTCTGGGTGCTTCTGCCGTCGGAGTCGGCGCGCGAGTACGAGGAACTGGTGGGGTAGGGAATTTCGCTACCGGGTGGGATCGGCTTCCTCGGGATTGCCGGCTGAAGAAGATGTGCCTGCTCCTCAGTTCAGCGCGCCCGAGTAGAATCTAAGCTATGGACTATCCCATTACACGACTCAGGCGCCTGCGCCGAACCGAGGCCATGCGCGCGTTGGTGCGCGAAACTCACCTGCATCCCGGAGCGCTGATCGCCCCGATTTTCCTGTGTCCCGGCGAGGGGATTCGCCGCGAGATCGGCTCCATGCCCGGCGTCTTCAACCTCTCGGTCGACGAAGCGGTCAAGGATGCGGAAGCAGCCGCGGCGCTCGGCGTTGGAGGACTGCTGCTCTTTGGCCTGCCAGAGCGAAAAGACGAAGAGGCGACCGGCGCGTGGTCCGAGGATGGCATCGTGCAACGCGGACTGAGGGCCATGAAGCAGCTTCGCTCCTTGAAAGATCTCGTCCTGATCGCCGATGTATGCCTGTGCGAATACACCTCGCATGGCCACTGCGGGATTGTGAAGAAGACGGGCGACGAGTATGAGATTGAGAACGACTCCAGCCTGGAACTGCTGTCGCGCACCGCAACCTCGCTGGCCAAGGCAGGCGCTGACATCGTTGCGCCATCGGACATGATGGATGGCCGGGTGGCCGCCATTCGCGACGGCCTGGATGACGCCGGACTGGAACAGACGCCGATCCTTTCCTATGCTTCGAAGTTTGCCTCGGGCTTCTATGGGCCATTTCGCGAGGCCGCGGACTCGGCTCCCCAGTTTGGCGATCGCCGCAGCTACCAGATGGACGGGGCAAACCTGCGCGAGGCGATGCGGGAGATCGATCTGGATATTGGGGAGGGAGCGGACATGATCCTGATGAAGCCCGCGATGCCCTATCTGGACGTGATCCGCGCAGCCCGCGAGAACTTCGATCTTCCGCTGGGCGCCTACCAGGTCTCGGGCGAGTATGCCATGCTTCAGGCCGCATTCCAGCGCGGATGGCTGGAGCCGGAGAGGACGATGTTGGAGTCGTTGTTATCCATTCGCCGGGCCGGTGCGGACTTCATCATCACCTACTTTGCGCAGGAGGCGGCCAGGGCGTTGGCTTAGGAGCCGCTACCCGGTCCAGTTCCGCAAATAAATCGGCCAGCACCACGGGGATCGGCGTCTCCGGCATAGAGAGTTCGCCGTTCCGTGCCGCTCAAAACCGGCAGAGGTGCCCTGATAGGCGATACGCAGAGCTGGGTCCACGATCCAGATATGCGTATCGCTTCCATCTCCAGCGCGGCGAGTATTGCGTGTGGTCCTTCAGAGGTTGTTGCATCCTTCCGGGCCAGATCGTAATCAGATAATTCGGTACACTGGGGTTGTATTGGCGGAGTTCCCTTCCGACCCACCACGCATCACCACCGAATGGAGCATCCCTTGGCAGAAACAATTTATGACGTGGCAATTATCGGCGGAGGTCCGGCCGGATATACGGCGGCCATCCGTGCCGGTCAATATGGACTGAAAGTAGCCTTGATTGAAAAGGAGAGCAAGCTCGGGGGCACCTGTCTCCACTGGGGCTGCATTCCCACCAAGGCTCTACTCTTCAACGCCGAGATATGGGACCACCTGAAGCATGCCAAGGAGTACGGCATCGAGGGCGTGGGAGAGGTGAAGGTGAACTGGCCCGAGGTGCTCAAGCGCAAGAACGGCATCGTCACCAAGCATGCCAAGGGTCTTGATTTCCTGATGCGCAAGAACAAGGTGACCGTGATCTCCGGCTATGGCCGTTTGACGGGCCCAGTCAAGGACGGGGTCCATACGGTTGAGGTTACCGCCGGAACACCTGGCGACCCCGCGGCGAAGCAGAGTCAGGTGAAGGCCAGAAACATCATCCTGGCAACCGGCTCTGACGCGAAGCTGCTTCCCGGCTTGCAGGCCGACAATCGCATCCTGACGAATATGGAGATCCTTAACCTGGATGAGGTTCCCAAGTCGCTGATCGTGATTGGAGCCGGGGCGGTCGGGGTGGAGTTTGCCTCCATCTTTCGCAGCTATGGCACCGAAGTGACGATTATCGAATATCTGCCGCGTCTCGTTCCCGTCGAAGACGAAGACATCAGCAAGGAACTGGCGCGCCTCTATCGCAAGCGCGGTATCGACATCAATGTCGGCGCGAAGGTGGAGAAGGTGGAGAAGACCAAGGATGGCGTCAAGGTGACCTTTACCAGTGCCGATGGAAAGCCCGTGGTGAAGGAAGCGGAGAAGGTGCTGGTGGCCGTTGGCCGCGCACCCCGCACGGAAAACCTCAACCTGGAGAAGACGAAGATCAAGACAGACCGTGGCTTCATTCCGACAAATGAATGGATGGAGACTGCGGAGCCGGGCGTCTACGCAGTTGGAGACATCGTGGCTGGCCTTCCGCAGTTGGCTCATGTGGGATCGATGGCCGGTATGGTCGTCGCCGCACACCTGGCAGGCAAATACGCGCGTCCGGTGAATCGGAACCGAATTCCAGGCTGTACGTATACCGAGCCGCAGGTCGCTAGCGTTGGTCTGACGGAAGCCGCAGCCAAAGAGAAGGGTTACGACGTGAAGGTGGGCAAGTTCCCGTTTTCCGCCAACTCGAAGGCTTCCATCATTGACTCGCACGATGGCTTCATCAAGATCGTCTCCGATGGCAAGCATGGCGAGATTCTCGGCGTGCACATCATCGGTCCTTCGGCGACGGAGTTGATTGCGGAAGCGGTGACGGCGATTGAGCTCGAAGCCACGATTGAGGAAATGATGTTTACCATTCACGCCCACCCGACGCTGGCGGAAGCCTTCCTCGATGCCTATGGCAGCGTCGAAGGAATGGCGATCAACGCGTAAGACTTCGAAGAGCCTGTCGCGTGACAGGCTCTTCACGGTTACGCAGCAAAGGTTCGGATGTTCAGTTATCTGTATCTCGGCCGCACGGACTACGCTCGCGGACTCGCCCTGCAGCAGCAGCTTGTCGAATTACGTCACCAGCAGCGAATCGGCAACACGCTCCTGTTCCTCGAGCATCCGCCAGTGTTGACACTTGGCCGCAATTCCCACCGGTCGAACATCCTTGCATCCGACGAACTATTGGAGCGCCGCGGAGTGGAGGTTCACGAGATCAATCGTGGCGGCGACGTCACGTATCACGGCCCGGGACAACTCGTCGGCTACCCGATTGTGGATCTTAGAAGCTTCACGCCGCGGTTAGGAGCGATCGAGTTTGTGCGCCTTATGGAAGAAGCTCTCATCCGCTTCTGCGCGGAATATGCCGTTTCCACCGGCCGCATCGCGGGGCGCACCGGCGTCTGGACCACGCCAAATTGTGCTGCAGAAGAAAAGAAGATCGCTGCAATCGGCGTTCACATCTCGCGCGGCATCACCTCTCATGGGTTTGCTCTCAACCTCACGACCGATCTCCGCGACTTTGGCCTGATCGTCCCCTGCGGCATTGCGGATAAAGACGTTACCAGTCTGGAGAATGAGACCTGCCAACGCGTTCCAAGCCTCGAACAGGCGGCAAATGAAGTGGCCCGCCAGTTCGGGTGGGTATTCAAGGATCAGGTGCTCGCGGTTGAGTCGCTCGACGATCTCCTCGCAGGCAGCAGCGCGCAGGGTGCATCTGAACATTTAACGGAAACGCCTGTGAAGGAAATACAGCGAGTTCCGGACGACACTCCCCTTCGCGTGCCCCAGGAACTGCGGAGGCTGCACGGCGAAGAGGATTCGTTTCTTGCATAAGCTATAGGTTGAGCGTGGCGTTTATAATCCACCTTGCGACGGCTGAATCCGCTCATACGGGGTATCCAGCAGACTTGTTTTGTAAAGCAATTGGGAAAGGGAATCGATGCCGACTGACGTGATCATGCCCCAGATGGGGGAGTCTATTTTTGAGGGGACCATTACGAAATGGCTCAAGAAGGTAGGCGATACGGTACAGCGAGACGAGCCATTGTTTGAGATATCGACGGATAAGGTAGACGCCGAGATCCCGTCGCCCGCCGCCGGAGTGCTCACCGAGATCAAGGTGCCCGAGGGCACGACCGTTCAGATCAACACCGTCGTCGCCACCCTTGGCGAATCAGGAAGCGCAGTGGCTTCTGCACCTGCGGCTCCCGCCCCTGCTCCGGCTCAGGCAGAGGCCCCCAAGGCCGCGCCCGCACCGGCGGCTCCCGCAACAGCCAGCCCAGCGGCGCCTGCCCCCGCAGCAGCCTCTGGTGTGGCGACTGACGTGGTCATGCCCCAGATGGGGGAGTCTATTTTTGAGGGGACCATTACGAAATGGCTCAAGAAGGTAGGCGATACAGTACAGCGGGACGAGCCATTGTTTGAGATATCGACGGATAAGGTCGACGCCGAGATCCCGTCGCCCGCCGCCGGAGTGCTCACCGAGATCAAGGTGCCCGAGGGTACGACCGTTCAGATCAACACCGTCGTCGCTGTGCTCGGTGGCGCGGCCACAGGACAGCCCGCAGCGGCACCTTCGGTTTCTGCTCCGCCAACGGCCCAGGCGCCCGTTTCCCAACCGCAAGCGGCTGCCGCAGTGGAACCCGCTGCAGCGGCGTTAGGGGAACCCGTTCGCTCCTCGCCGCTCGTGCGCCGCATTGCGAAGGAAAACAATCTGGACCTGCATCAGGTAAAGGGCTCCGGCTCAGCGGGTCGTGTCACGAAAGAGGATGTACTCGGCTTTCTTGAGCAGCGTGGAACGAAACCCGCTCCCGCCGCCCCTGTACCGGCGGCTTCCGTTCTGGCTCCGGCTTCAGCACCAGCCGCCGCCGCTGCTGCTGCCCCGTCGCCTGCCGCACCGGTTCCTTCCGCTGCTCCCGTCGCAGGAGACCTGGTGCCACTCAGCCGTATGCGCTCCATCATTGCGCAGCGCATGGTTGAGTCCAAGCGCACGAGCCCCCACGTCCATACCTGCTTCAAGATCGACCTCACGCGCATCGTGCGCCTTCGTGAGAAGGAGAAGTCGAAGTATGAGCAGCGCAACGGCGTCAAGCTGACTTACATGCCATTCATCACGCGCGCCGTCATCGCCACCCTGCGCAAGATGCCCATCGTCAACGCTTCGATGGAGGGCGAAGCCATCCGCTATCACCAGAACGTGAACGTCGGCATCGCCGTTGCGCTGGATTGGGGCCTCATCGTTCCCGTCATCAAGCAGGCGGAGGAGAAGAGTTTCCTCGGCATTGCCCGCGCGATCGCGGATCTCGCGAGTCGCGCACGCAACAAGAAGCTCAAGCCGGATGAAGTCGGCTCCGGTACCTTCACCATCACCAATCCCGGCATCTTCGGCGAACAATTTGGCACGCCGATCATCAATCAGCCCGAGAGCGCCATCCTCGACGTCGGAGGTCTCTTCAAAGAACCAACCGTTGTTACAGATGAGAACGGTTCGGACTCCATCGCCATCCGCAGCATCGTTCGCCTGACGCTGGGCTTTGATCACCGTATCGTCGACGGAGCGGATGCAGGGAAGTTTATGTCTGAGGTAAAGAAGTATCTCGAGAATTGGAACGAGGATATCGGCTAGGTTAATTCGTAAACAGTAAAAGGGGGCAGACCAGCCTGGCCTGCCCCCTTTTGCTTGTCTTATCTCTAATTGTCACAGCAACTGTTGCGCTTCTAAAACCCGCTTGACCGCCTCTTCCGGAGTGGCTCCTACTGCAGAGAGATGCCCCATCTTCCGCCCTTTCCGCGGCTGAGACTTTTCATAAAGGTGCAGCCCCACGCCGGGAACCTCCAATGCCTGATCGAATCTTGGTTCATGATCCAGCCACAAATCACCCAGAAGATTTGCAATTGCTGCCGGCCGCAGGATACTCGTGTCGCCCAGCGGAAGATCGCATATGGCGCGCACCGCTTGCTCAAACTGGCTGGTTACGCAGGCTCTCTCGCTGGCGTGGTAGCTGTTATGTGGACGAGGGGCAAGTTCATTGATCAACAGCGCGCCATCCCGCGTCAGAAACATCTCCACCGCCAGCAGTCCTTCCAGCATCAGCTGGCACCCTAGATCGCGAGCCATCTCCTGTGCCTTTGACTCCAACTCCGGTGGAATCGAGGAAGGTAGAACACTCCACACCAAAATCTGGTTCTCATGATGGTTCGACGCAGAAGGGAAACTGACAATCTGTCCGCGCGGAGATCTCGCGACCATCACCGAGATCTCCTGGTCCAGATCCACCGCTTTCTCGGCAACACAGGGCGCCTTCCCCAGGAGGGCCCAGGTCTCGCGGCCCACTTCTTCGCTGGAGGCCGACGTAGGCTCGAATCCAACCTTTACCTGGCTGCGCCCGTCGTAGCCCCCTCGCGCACTCTTCACAAAACAGCGGCCACCCAACTCGGAAATCGCCCTGACCAGTTCTTCCTCTGTGCGTGCTGCGCGAAATTCTCCTACCGGAAAGCCCTGATCCTTCAACCAGGTCTTTTGCAGGATCCGGTCCTGAACCATCCGCATCAACCCTGGTCCTGGCCGCACCGGCGCGTACTTCTGCGCCGCCTGCAACGATGCAATCGCAATCTGCTCGATCTCCAGCGTGACTACATCGCATCCTCGCGCCAGGTTGGCCGCCGTGCGCGCATCGTCCCATGCCCCTTCGAAGCAGGCATCCACTACAAAACGAGCCGGACAGGAAGGATCAGGATCCATCACCTGCACCCGGTAGCCGAGAGTACGCGCAGCCATGGCGGTCATGCGTCCCAGTTGCCCGCCGCCAAGAATTCCAATTGTCGAACCTGGAAGAATTGCACTCACTCGGGCAGCTCCATAGTCATCACTTCCTGCCGATTCCGTTCGCGCCATGCACGTAGCTTGTTTCTCAACTCGGGATCCGTCACCGCCAGTATCTCCGCCGCAAACAAGGCAGCATTCGCCGCGCCCGGCTTGCCAATCGCCAGCGTTCCTACCGGAACACCCTTCGGCATCTGGACAATCGATAGCAGCGAGTCGATGCCATTCAGCATCGTCGCGGGTACTGGGACCCCCAGCACGGGAACCAGCGTCTTCGCCGCCAGCATCCCTGGCAGATGCGCAGCGCCACCGGCACCGGCGATGATCACGCGAAGTCCGCGGGTCTCAGCCTGCTCTGCATAGGTAAATAGCCAATCTGGCGTGCGGTGTGCCGATACCACCCGCACTTCACAAGGAATGAGAAACTCTTTCAGCAGGTCTACGGCGGCTTTGAGCACCTCGTAGTCGCTCTTGCTGCCCATTACTACACCGACCACCGGCGCTTGTTCCATGATGCTGATTATACTTCGCCGGCTTTTCTGTTCTTACCGCAAAAATGGAAGGCTGGGGCGCGCCAACCGGCCGGCGCGCCCCGCCATTCAGTCCGCCTGCTTAGAGCTTGCTCCAGGCGCTGGAGTTCAGGCAATCCACAATGCCGTCGATTACCTTGCCCAGACCACCCTGGAACTGCGCCGGATCAAGCACATGCTTATTGGCAATAGCATCGGTCAGATTGATGGCGGATCCCACCATCGACAAGGCCGCCGCCTTCTTCTGATCCCCGTTGCCATTCCCAACAAAACTCTCCACACCCTGAATCATCCCAGGCAGAACTGCCAGACCACGCAGAAACATATTCAAAAAATTCATTCTTGCTCCTTCTTCTTTCGGTTCACAATTCAATTCAAAAAACTTCTCATCCCGACCATCGAGCTATCCCCAACTCCAGCTTCGAGCCCCCAAAGCGAACAAGCTCCCCATCGATCCTTGTCGCTTCAGAGAAAGCTGAAGCTGATGGAATGGCGTCGCATTACCTCGCTTGCTAAATGCAACAAAGTGACAAGCGCTCCCATCGCTGCCGCAAAGCCCTTGGCTCTTTGCCACTGCAACTCATGCCGTTCTACGCGCCCCTCCAGAACACCTAGCCGGCCAGTCTGGCCATCCCCTAGCAATGTGGCCATCTGATTCTTCAATACGCACAGGTCCGCCAGCACCTGCGCCTCAAACTCGTTCATCTCTCTATCCCTGCTGACCAACGGAGACGATCGTCTCCCGGTCTCAACTCTCTCGAACGTTCGGGCTTATCGCCCTCTCTTACATTGGTAAGTTCAGAAACACCGCGCTGGAAAAGCGCGAATACACAGGTGGGGTTGATCCGTCGTACATGCGAATGTAGTACTGTTCAGCCGCTGCCCAGCGTGGAATGTTGAAGTGCTGAACCGGGCTGCGCAGGACCAGATCACTGTCCGTACCCGGACCGAAAGCCCAGTCGCGCCGCCGCACCTCGAACCCTCCCCCTGTCGGAGGAGCCATGCCTGCATCCACCGCGATTGTCCCCCCACTCACCTGGGCGCTCAGATTCGGAAGATTGCTCAGCACCGGAATGTCAGGACTCTGTGGAATCCACGCATCCGCTGGAACTGCGGAGGAAACCGCCAGCGAAAGCTCTCGTGCCCAGTCATTCGCAACATCAATGGTGTACTGCAGTAATTCCGGCGCACTCGGCGTCAGATCCAATTTGACCTCGCGAACTACGACGTCAGATTGAAAAGCACCGGATGCAAAGTTGATAGCGAGTAGATCTCCCGGCCACACATCAGCCTGTGTCGTGTCTCCGTCAAGCACAGCCATTGTGTACTTACCTTCAAGAGCAGCCGACCGGCTACAGGAAGTATTTAGCAATGCCAGTGCGCCGTTCTCGCAGTCTGCGGAGCTCCTCGCCTTGGGCCGCGTCAGCGTGCCTGTCAGACGAGAAGTTCCAGGGATCGCCCCCCTGCTCTCCGCCGTCACACTCGCTGGTTGAGAGAGCCTGGCGATGGCACGCCGTCGTGTTCTGTAACAAACGCTGATACTTGATCCCGCTGGCGGAACAGAACCGGCAAAGAATCGCAGCGTTCCCGCCGAATCCAGTTTGCAATCGCCATCGGTGCTCTTCGTGCCGACTCGCTTGCTTGCCCACCCTCCGCCTTGCGGCTCGACCTGGACCCATACAGGAATGCGTTCCCATACCCGCATGCTCCGCAAACTCCCCGTCAAGCTAGTGCTGCTCGCGAGCACCAGGCTGCATACCGCCGGAGCCTGGCTAATCGATCCGTCATATAGAATCGTCGCTACTCCAGGAATCCCATTCACGGTCTCCTGCACTTCCATCAACACGCTTGCAGCCGCAGGAATCAAGTTCCCGCCAAACTGCTCCAGCCCCGCATCCCCCAGAGAGTAGAAGCTCTCCAACACACGTTGAGCCTCTACGCTGTAAACACGTAACCGTAGCGTGTACAAATTGCCCGTGCTGATCGGCAAAGCAGCACCTGCCTCGGTGCCACCGACTACTGGTACAAGGCATGTGCTCCCGGAAACCTGCTTCACGCGAAAACCCGCAAAGCAATTTGCCTCCGTGCTGGCTCCCCGGCAAAGGCTAAGCAGCAATCCATCGCTCCCGGCACCCAGACTTACTCCGCTCGCCTCCAGCAGCAGTGACCCGCCAATCTCAAGCGTGTTTACCGAGGAGAGATAGGTTTGTCCCTCAATCCCGCTCCCGCCATTAAAAGTAAGTCCTGCGGCGGTCACGGCCAGATGGGATCCCGGATCCACCACCTGCCACATCCGGGTATCGATGCTTGGACTATTGAAGTCATCCTGATACCAGGTCTTGCCGCTACCCGTAGAGGTAAATGGTTTGGCCGTCAGGTTGAACACCGCGGTCGTTCCATCTCCCTGAAAAAGTTCGGTCACGTAGGCTGAAGGCTCTTCTTCTCCACAGAGAGTTGCGTCATTCACGAGCATCTTCGTCTTCGCTGCGGTCAGCGTCTGAACCTGCAGCGTTCCATCTGCCTCGCTCAGTTGGTGCACCGTCGTGCCTATCGGCGCCAGACTCACACTACCATTCAGGGCTCGGTAGGAGGACCGTGCTGTTGAAGCCACCACCTGCGCGTTTTTTGACCAGCTCTCCGTCTCCTGGGGGCTGAACCTCCCGAGCAACGGCGAGCCAGTACCGCCCGCTAGTTGGAGCAAACCTCCTGCCCGGGAAATCAGAGTGCTCATGAGCGTCGAAGCAGGCTGTCCCGAGGTATTGCTACTACGGGAGAGCTCTTGCCTATCCAGCAGAAGCTCATCGCTGATCGCGAAAATAACTGCACTAAATGTTGTCCCCTCGACTCCAGCGCCCAGATACTCCAGCACCGGCTCCGTTGCTACGTAGCCCGTAAAATAAAGAACCCCACTGTCGTTGCCAACTACGATTCGCGAATTTCGTAACAGTGTTGGTGACGTGCCTGTCGAAAGTACACCGAAGGTGCAGGTTGATGGCTCGTTGAGCTTTCTGACAATCTTTAGAGGGTGCTTCGCATCTATCGTCGAGCTGTAGTCACGCGGTCCTGTCCCGTCCAGCAAATCAATGGTTATCTTCACAAGCGATCCTTCTCGATGGTCCCCGCACCGTGGTTCCGCGAACTGGTTGACGCTGCCCTTCGCGATTCTTCACAGAAAGTAGCAGCAGCGAAAATTAGAGAGGCATCCCTGCCGCTGGCAGAAAGCTGCGATAGCACAATGCCGGTTGTCCATCCTTGATATCCACTACAGGCATAGCCCGAAACTCCGCCGCTAGGCAGATCCTCTCCAGCGTTCCAGCTACAGGATGCGTAGACTCCTGTCCGCCCTTCATCGCCTGCAGACGCGGATAGTTGTAGAGAATGCGCTCGCCCTCCTCCCCATCCATGACGAAAAGTGCAGACCATTCCTGGAAGAATGTTCCGCCCTCGCGATCCATGAATCCGGCTACGGTCTGTACGCGCATCGCCGCAGATGGCGCACCAGCAAGGAGTGGCTCTTCAAGTTGAACGGAACCCGCTCCGACCGCGGCAACACGGGAGACGTTCAATGTCAGTCGCCGCACATAGTGAACATCGCCCTGCACTGCCGTTGCATTTCTGATGTACGCACACGAGGCGCCACTTCCCACATATCCCGTCTGCCCCGTGTAATCCACATCAACCGCAACTCTTTGTCCAACGCTGAACGTTGCTGCATCGGTAGAGCTCATCATTAACGTCGTTGCAGTCGACCCTGCGACTAGAGATACCGCGTTCGTGCCCGGAGGAGTAAGCAGATTCCAATGATCCGACCCTGCGGCCAGGGCCATCTGCAGCTTTCCCCAGTGCAGAAAGCGCAGCGATACCGAGGCGTCGATCTTTTGCCGTACCTGTACCTTGCTGGCACCAGGCGCACCTGCAGCCAATGAGCCAATCTCGCTCGCCGACTTCCTGCTGAAGTTATCCACCCAGCCAAGATCTATCCATGGCGCCGGAGGATTTTCGAGATCGAATCTCCCGAACTGTGCAGCATCAAATGGAACCGGAGCAGGCAGCGTGCGGTCAACCGGCGCAAAATATGCCCGAATGCGACGAGTGATGGGCGCCGAAGCGTTTACAGCACAACCTTGAGTCGTTGCTGTGCTCATTGCACTCCTCCTGCTTGCCGGGCTAGAACTGTGACCTTGACCACGCGTTCCAGGGAATCGCGACTCATGGTCGTCGCGCCGAATACAGGTTCGGTCCACAAGACAGTCATTCCCGTAGCCGTCGCAGGGACCACGCTGTAATTCATGACTGGTGCCGATAGCGGTCTAAGGATCTGCAGCAATTCCTCGTCCATGATCGCCAAGAGCCGTCCGCGATCCAGGCCGAGTGCCGCCTCGGTTCCCACCGTCCCATAGTGGATTTCGCATCCTAGGATTGCCATCGTTTGTGGCAACACCGGGTCCTTCTCCAGCACGGTCCATCGCAGCACAAAAACGTTCCGCGGCATCTTTGCTGCCACCGGCTCGGCGTCCTCTACCAGGATTCCTGGTCTCAGCGCTCCACGCACCATCATCGTGCGTTGGGGATTGACCACTGCCAATCTGTCCCGCAGCGCGATATAAAACGTGTCCTTCGCATCCAACATTCTTTCGCCTCGCTTATATCCCCTGCGCCTTCGGCAAGGCTTCGCGTAAAAGCAGCCTGTAGAGGTATATCCGCCCACACCACTCCGAGGCGGAGATAGATTCAATCAGAAATGTGTTCGTCCCCACCAGTATGGAGACCGCCTCGGCGAATAGAGCTTCCGCGGAGCCCAGTTGGGAAGCGCTGAGCTGCGCCTCCACGGCACATGCCGAGAGCAGCAGTTCCCACCTGTACTCCGAGCCCTCGACCATCGTTGCCCGCACGCGGCGAAATACGACAGGGCTAAGCACCAGATCTTGATAAGAACCGCTGTCTAGGCCCACTTGATCGCCGTCCGTGGCACACGGTGCGGTCGGCAATCGCAGTAGAACTGAAGTGCCTCCAAGCGACCGTAACAGCGCATCCGCGGCTCGCTGTGCAGCCTCCGTTGGATTCCGTACACTTACATCCGCTCCCATATCAGTTACCCCAACCGGCACGAAACATACGGCCGCAACAACGCCTTCACCTGCTCGTCAAGCAGCGTCGCTGCGAAGTAATCCATACGCATCGTGTCCATCTTTGTCGATTTCACGTTGAGCGAAGGTGTCGCCTGCGCATTCTTTACAATCTGTGCGCACGCGCTCTGCACGGCACTGGGAATCACAGTCAGCCCCGCCGTATAAGTAACCTCCACTTCGTTGTATGGAAGCCCGAGAAGGTTATAAGGCAGCGTCACCTCACCCGTGTCGGCCACAAAGTCCAGCGTCGAGCTATCGAGCATCGTCCATGTTCCCGGAAGGGAAAATGCCCACGCAATCTCCGATCTCATCGGCTCTAGAACGATCTCTCCGCGTCTGGGCCGCGCATATCGGGCCCTTACCGTGATCCATGGTGAGGTTCCCGGTGCAACGACTGCCAGTGGAAGGTAACTCAGCCGAATACTTTGGCTTCCCTCCACGACGCGCAATCTCTCCACATACTGCGTCACACTCAGGCTGGTTCGCCGGCAGTGAGCATCCATCAATGCGGAAGCCGCCGTGATCCAGTCATCCGTCGTGTTCGGAGCCAATCCAAAATTCTCGTAGTCCGTCGGCTGCAGATATCCCATCTTTACCCTTCATCTCAATACGCCACAGTTACTGTGCCGTATCGTTGTTGCTCCATCTCCCAGAACGCATCAAGGCCAGACCCGATATTCCCATCGGGTCTGGCCGTGTATCTACGCATCCAGATAAACTCGGCTCAAGGTGGTTGCCTCGACCCAGTCTGGATTCCTTTATTCCCTCACACTATCTCGTGGAGGGAGGACTCTAGCGATCTACCAGAACCTGGTAGTGGGCATAGTTGGCGCCCTTCACCACAACGCCGCCAAACTTCACGACGACATACTGCGAAGCCAGCGATCCAGGTACTCCAAGCTGGAAGACGCGAGGAGAAGAATCGCTCAGCCAGTGATACTCAATCAGATCCTCCGTCACAATGTAGGCAGGCAGCACCGCTGTTCCCGATCCCGGGGTACCGGAATAGCTCAGCGCCCATTCAGGAATGAGAGGCAGGTCGCCGGCCTGGGTCGAAAGCGTCTTGACCGTGAACCCTGCTCCAATTTCCTTCGAGTTCAGGACAACGTTGAACTCGCTCTTCATCTCACGGTCAATCAGATCCAGTAGTACCGGATTGGCATAGATCGCTGTGGGGCGAACCGCAAAGCCGCTGTTGGAGACCATCTGCGCAACCGTGGACTTCAAGCCATCTACAATGCTTTGTGTCGTGCCGATCGTCGTCGTATTCCCACCGGCAGCAATCTGCGCCGACGCGCCGTAATACTGGGTCGACGTCGGAGTGCTCAACGATGTGTCTGCGCCATTCCACAGTGCAACGTCGTGCGTGCGCATCACGCCATCGATGGTGTCCACCAGGTCCTTCGCCTGCAGATAGGCAAACTGCTTCTGCTGCGTTCCGAGCTCAATGTCAAACAGGTTGTAATTCAGCTGCGCCACAAGCGCCTTCAATGGAACGCTACGTTCCACGCGCGTTGGGCTTACAACCGGAGCGACAATGTTCCGTGGATCTACAAATCCGGATGTGCTGGGAGATGGAATCCCAATCTCTTCGAAGAAGCGCGAGGGATGGCCCGTCGCCGGCACTTGCTTGATGCGCTGCCCGAACAATCCGCGGCGGCGAACAATATCCGTGATCTCAGTCTGGTACAACGGCAGTTCGATGGCGCCAGGTCCAATGAAGTCAGCAGCGGAATGGATGTCGAGAAAATTTGCGGTCATAATTTCTTTCTGCCTGCTCCCAGGCGGTAGTTCCGTGGTTCGTGGATTCTCAGGAGGAGCAATTGCCCATCCTGAAAAAACGACAGTACACTCCCCCATAAATCGTTCGCAGTTCTCAGGCAACTTGCCAGAGCACTCTACTTCTTTAGGAGGAGCTCCAGGTGTTAGCGCAGCGAGCCAGCGCGAAGAAGCTGTGCCTTCACCGCGATTCGCTGCTCCAGGCTCAAGCCCGCAAGTGCAGCGTCCAGTGAGCCGGCTTCCACTCGATCCAGATCCTCAAGACCCTGCTTGCTCAGCAACTGCACCGTGGCAGCAGGCAGAGTCTTACGCGCTGCGGAGGTCTTCACCTCGCGCTGAGCCGCTTGTGCCCTCAACTCGGCAATCTCTTCTTCCGCCGCCATCAGCTTTTGCTCCAGCTCTTGCTCTCTGCGGCTGCCCTCGTTGTTCTGCTCAACGGTTGCCACAATCTTCTGCACATCTCCAGCCAACGCGGCGCGTCCCTGTTCCAGCAATGCCACTGTCTTCTCCAGCAGTGTTGCAGCAGCCTCCAGCCGTTCCAGGCTGCCCGCTTCCGAGTCCAATACTTCCCGATTGTCTAATTCCATAAGTGTCCTTCCCTTTCTCTCACCGTCTCACCCATTCCCGTTGAGGAACCGTATGCCGAGCATCGTGCCGCCAACCGCACCGGCCGTCGCGTCATCGACCGGCACTGCGTTAAGCGAAACGATGTACTGCGATAAGCCGCCTTATCCCGCAACAGAATCGCCGCACCTGTAAAGGTGGCCTTGCTTAGCCTCCAAACCTCGGCTCGCATATCTTCCACGTGCGCATCCGCCAGTTCGTAGGACATCCCCATCGTCCCTTCCTGGCCGCGAGTCATCTGCTCCTCCACTTCCGGAAAATCTCTTCCGAAGAGATAACCGCTCACGCGCAACTCATTTCCTTCGACGTTTGCTTCGGTGATAATTCCGCATTTCCTCCGCGCATCGTGTCCATCCCAACCCGGCCGATAGTCCACTGCCATTCCCAGCAGGGAGGGCAATGCCGCCATCGCTGCCGCACGTGTTAACAGCACACGATGGCCTCTCGCCCCCGAAGGAGCCTTGTCGCTGGCTACATCCACCAGCGTCAACACGCCTTCAAAGGGAATCCGGTTTGGATGGCCCGCGACTGCAGGAATCTTTAATGCCATTGCTTCAAGTCTCATTCACTCTCCCACTCGCGTTCTGCTTCTACTGCTCACCCCGCGACTCGCCCGCAATCCCATCTTGTTGAGTCGTTGGCAACGGCCCCAACCCTCGCATCGATCGCACCTCATCGACCGTCAGAACGCCCGCCTTCAGCAATGAAGTTTGTATCTGTACTTCCGTCATCTCGTCGCGTGCATCCAGTTCGTTGAAGACGAACTCAAATTCCCGCCAACCGAGCCTCTTGGCCAACACATCCCGGGTCAGGTGCTCCGCCAGCAGTTTTGCCAGCGGTGCAATTGCACTGCGAAACGCCTCGTTCCCTTGCTCTGCGGCTGTCGAGCGATTCACGTCGTGCTCCAGCCCCAGCATCATCGGCGGCAAACCAAATGCATTCGCCACCAATCGCATCAGGAACTCCTGCCAGTTCAGCCGCAGGTCTGCATCCGTGCCGGAGCTGAAGCGCAATACCTCCGGCTTCTGCTCCGAGCTCAACAGCGGAACCCGACCCGTACCCTCGATCTCATCCTGCCACCAGCGGATCAGCCGTTCATGCTGTGCCGGAGTCGTCTCGTTCAACCACAGCGCATACTGCACCACGGAGTTGCTGGCCAGCTTCGAGGCAAAACGGTTCGCGCTCAAAAACGCGTTCACTGTTTCAAATGCAACTTCCAGCGGGCCCAGGCCAAATGGTGTATGCGTCCGAGGATTCATTCGCAGATAGATCAGCTCATCATCACGCAGCGAAATCAGCCCGTCCGTCCCCATGCGGCCTGTCATCTGCGCATAGCGCGGTGTCTCCTGCGTGCCATCCCATTTGGGATTAATACGGATCGTCGCGCCATCCACCGGCCACAATGCAAACGGCCGCTCCCCATCGCCCGTCAGGTCGATTTCGATAGCCCCAAACCCGCCCACCAGCGCGTCTTCCAGCACCTGCTCCACCAGCGTGCGGAAGGAGTCGCTGTCGTTCGGTTCTTCTAGCGCCCTGCGGATCGCCGCCATGCGCGCATCCAGGTCTGCAACCTCTGCCGGCACGTAACCGCGCTTCACCTTGATCTGCCAATCCAGACTGGCAATGCGATCCTTGATCACGTTGATCGCGCGCCGCACTACCGGCGTCTCCGCAAATTTGCGCAGATTCGCTGGCGTCGGCTTTGGCATCAGGTTGGTAGAGGATGGGTGTGGCGACAAGATCGACGGCAGCATCAGCGTCTTGCGCTGTCCTTCCGTCTTCTGGCCTTCCCCGGCTTCCACGCCACTCAGACGCTTCCACGCACTTCGTATCGGTTCCATCAGCTTCAATGTGCTCGCCCCTTTTTCCTGATTCCAAAATTCATTCAATGCCGCCACTGCTTCCGCCACCCTGGCCCAAAAAACAAAAGGCATGGCGTTGATCGCCATGCCTCTCGAATCCTGCTCCGCTCTAGCTCAAACCCGCAGCTCTCTCCGTGCCGTCTCTGCCACCCGCACCAGGTCGCTCGTCGTCAGAACTCGAATTGTCTGCTGCTCCATCGTCTCTACCGCAAATCGGTATTGCGATATCCGGTCCTCGTCCTCGCTCGCGCCCTTGATCTCTGCCAGAGGCTCAATAATCGCGGTCAATTCCAGCTTCGCCTGTTCCACCCGCGCGACTCCCTCCACCAGCGCCGGCGCGCTGAACGCCAGCACCTTCGCCATCTCCGCGTCGCTCTCGAGCGAGACTGCGTGAAACATCTTCACCACGCCGTTCGGCCTGTACCCGCAATCAATCCGCATAGGATCGCCCGGCTTCGTATAATCCGAGGCCGCGATCCGCTTGCGCATTAGGTCCCACACGCCCACCCTGTCAAACTGGTTGCGCATCCGATTCAGCAGCGCGCCCCGCCCGCTTCTACGCACCTCGCGCTGCCGCTTCTGCGGATCGACATAAAGCTGCATCAACTGCTCCAGCTCCGCAGGAATCGACTCCGCCAGGCATCCTTTCGCCTCGGTCATCTGCACCGCGTTTGAGAAGGAGTCCTCAATCACCTGCATCACCGTCTTCGTTCCATCTGCCGCCTCAGCCAGCCTGCGCCGTACCTCTACCTCAAGCGCCTCCAGCATGGCCGTATCCGCATCCGGATCGATGCAGCGCACTCGCTGCCAGTCGCGCGTAAAACGCACCTCGGTATGCCCGGCTTCCCGTAGCATCACTCCGATGTTCACAAACTCGTTCTTCACAGCATCCGGAACGTACCGGATCAGGAAGAACTCGCATTGCCTGCGTCCTACCACTCGCGCCCCTTCTCGCCCAATCTGCAAAATCAACCGAATTCTACTTCTTCTATCGGCAGCTCCCGCTCGTCCCGCACCCGCGTCCTACATCATCCACTTCGGGCCTTCCGTATCCTGTACCTGCTTCGGGTCCGGAAACCCACCTTTCACCAGCTTTTCTTTTGGCCGCATCCAATTTGGAAATGGCTTCCGCGAAGATTCCCGAAACATATCAATATGCTCCCGCACCCGCAGCCTGCGCTCCAGCAGTTGCTCTACCAACTGCTCCAGCTCCGCCGTATCGCCGCCGTACCACTCTGGAGGAACCGCCTCCGCAATCGCCCAGGCCTTCTCCGGTGCAAACGTCTCAATGCGGCTCAGCCAGGGTTCAAAGCTCTCCCATCCAACCACGTCCCTGTATACCGGATTGCGGGCATACACACCCCGCAGCGGAGCATCCACAAACTTCCATTCCCCTGCGTGAAAGCAGTACCCCTGGTCAATAAAGGTCGCCGCATACCGCCGCTCCCGCGGCTTCTTCACAAATACCGCCTGGCGCCCATTTACGTTGCAGGTCCACTTGTCCAGCGCCAGCATGCCGGCAAATTCCTTCAGGTTCCGCGTCTCCAGCAGCATCTCCTCCGGCAAGTAATCCACTACCTGCCCGGGCATCAGCCCACCCACAAAGCGCGATCCAAACTGCAAGCCGCCCCTGCACCTCTCCTGCGATCGCCCCAGGTCCATCTTCAGCTCCGACGTATGGTCGATCAGCCAGTCGGTCACCTCGACCACCTCGCACGGCGGCACCGTCAACCCCACCGCCTCTGCCAGCCTCGTGGCCAGAAACTCGTTTGCCAGCACGCGCACATGCTGCGGATTGTTCTGGAACTTCACCACGTACAGGTTCGTGTCTGCGCCCAGCATCAGATGACTCTGTGCTCCCCCCCGCATCCGCCGAATCTCCTGCACTACCAGCACTGCCAAATCCGTCGTTCCCCTTCTTAAGGTCTATCCTCAAATTCTATCCTGCGAACCTGCCCGCCCCACTACCTTCGGCCACCGCCTTCCACACCGTGCGCGGCCAGTGGAGGAATGCCACATTAGCTGGTCGTCACACTGTGCGATCCTGAGCGTCACTCTGTGACCCTGATCGTTCCTGTGTCGTCTCGAGACTTACTTTGTCTTCCCGAGCGTTGCTTGTCGCTTCGAACGTCCTTGCAGTCTCGAACGCACCTTGCAAGTCTCGAACGTTCCTTACAAGTCTCGAACGTTCCTTGCAGCCTCGAGCATTCCTTTGTGACCCTGAGAGTTACTTTGTCGTCTCGAGAGTTCCTGCGTCGTCTTGAGACTTACTTTGTCATCCTGAGCGAAGCGAAGGACCTGCTTTCCCCGCCTTCCAGCAACTCCGCTCGCACGCCCATCGCGATCGCCATCGCCATCACGCAATCATCGTGCTCTCCCGCCCGCGCCCCAGTCTTCCCATTGGCATGGCGAACAAAGCTGCAGCACTCCTCGAGCAACCGCCGGCTCTGGAAGATCTCCGGCTCCTCAACCAGGGCGCTTCCAATCCTTGCCAACGCTGCCGGCCGGGAAACCGACGTGGTCAGCCATCCATGCTGCCCGCCTTGCATATAAAGCCTCTCATAGCGGCAGACACTTCCCAGGTAAGCAAGCACCCCCGAACCATGATTGTTCCTCTCTACTGCCAGCAGTGCCTGGTTATACTCCTTCGCCAGGGCCGTAGCCTCTCGTGCCAACTCCAGCGTATCCAACTTCGCTCTCAATTCGGCACACTGCAGTCCTGTCTCCAACTCCACCACCTGTACAGCGGAGTAGTCCCCCTCAGCGCCACCTCCCGCAGGGTCCGCCGCCACAATGTAGCTCCGGCCCGGCACCGGCGGATACCAGATCTGCAGCGCTCCGCCCAGCCTCGTCGATATGGCATCCGCCGCATCCCGAATCCTGCCGGCAATAGCATCCGCATCAAAGACGCAGGCGCCGCTGGCCAGAAAGCATTCCTCCGCATCCTCCGCAAATTCCTGCTTCGCCAAAATATCGAAGTCAGCCCTGAGCTTGCGGCGAAACCCGATCTGCTCCAGGCTAAGACCGTTCCGCTCGCGCACCGCCACTTCCTCGGCGGTCAGCGTATGTTCTGCAACCGCCTCGGTTACATAGGCACTCTCCCACCACCAGGGGAAAAAGTGCCGCACCGTTCCCGTCTCGCCTGCCCGGCGCCATTCGTTAAAGAAGCACCCCGAAGCCCCCTTCGGCGTAGACTCCAGCACGATCTCTCCATCAGGAGGCATCGCGGCCCGTAGCCCGGCCAAAGTCTCTCCGGCATTCCCCGGCCAGCGAGCGACCTCCGAGCAGTGCAGATTCTGGATCGTAATCCCCCGCCCAGCATTTGTATCCCCGGCACTCTCCACGCGGTACTCGCTGTCGAGCGCAGGAAAGATCATCTGCCGCGCGCTCGACCGCGATGTCCGCAGCGCGCCCTGCCGCAACCCTTCTGGAAGATACTCCCAAAAACGGTGCACCATGCGGAAGAGATCTTCCGCCGCTTCCTGCGTATGCGCGACCTCTACCGTCAACGTCCCCGGCTTTGTAATCGTCTTCAGAAAAAAGCGGCCGGCAACCCACGTGCTGATGCCCATCTGCCTGGCCTTCAGCACAATGTTTCGCCGCCCGCGTCTTCTTTCAAACTCCCTCTGCACCCGGTTCGGAACGAACGCCACGCACTGTCCGCGCCGATCCCGAACCTTCAGCAGTGCCTCCGCCAAAAACATCCCCGTCGTTTGTTCCTTGAGTGTGGCCAGCCTCTCGTCCAGCACCACCCCCAGGCCGCACAGTTCTCCCAGATCCCCCGGCACATCCTGGGCCTTCATCTCTTCTCCGATTCAGTTACCGTCTCGTTGAACCACCGGCTCATATGCCGCCCGCCGCTCTTGACCGGCGCCTATTCGTTTGCGACTCCCGCATTCCCAGCGACCCACTTCGAGAGCGCACTTACATAGGAGAAGCTCTGCGAACTGCATGTCGATGCTGTCGCGCCGATGGTCATCCCACCCCGAACATTCGCAGGCCACGCAAACGTGTGTCCGCCAACTGAGTCCTGGCACACAACAAACGTCATGCTCTGGCCGCTGGCGCCTGCTCCAATTGTGGAAGAGGTGACGTTCCCTGTCAGCAACAGATAGTTCACGCTTCCCGTTGACGAGAAGGTTGGAGTTGCCGAGTAACTTATATCCGCCTCTGCAAATAAACCCGATACCTGCGAAGGGCTGGCCAGCGTCAGGTTCGCCACCGGGGTAGTAGAGGTCACCGAGATAGGAGCGGTTCCCGTGGCAACATTGGAGATCAACGTATTCGTATGCCAGTTCCCGCTTAAATCCCCACCGTACACCCCGCCAAAGGACAGAGGATACGTAGGGCTGCCCGGTCCAAAGTTACACCCCGTTGAGGTGCATAGCTCCTGCAATGCGTTGTTAATCAGCAGGGAGTAAGGGATGGTTGAAATCGCTGCACCAAAGCTGTGCGTCGTTGCAGTCGTGCCCAACAAACCTCTGGACAAGTTATCCAAAGAGACGCTGTAATCGCCACGGCAATGCACCGATCCCCACGAGATTACCTCGCTATCGATAACTGCCTGTCCAGGTACACCAAATGCCGGCTGAGTATAATTCACAGGAACCGAATTAGGGTTGCACGTACTTGTCAAAGGAATACCGTCCGTTGACAACGAAGTGGAGCCTAGATTCGTGTTGATGGTCGAGGCTACCGAAGTCCCGACCTGACTCGACGTGCTCACAGTCTTGGCAACAACATTGTCCACATTTGCTGTCGTTACATTGATCGAGTCCCACTTAGGCGAGAACACGATAGGACCTAAAGAAATACCCGAACCATTCGCTGTCCCCTGAGAACTGATATTTACGCCCCCATTGGTGTTAAACCATCCTCTACCGTTGATGGTTGTGTCATAAGGAACGGCACACACCGACCATGATGGAGTCAGGTTGCAGGTCGTGGTTGTTCCCAGGTTGAGCGACCACCCTTGCGTTGTCGGGCCATAATCGGCCTTCAACGTAAGGTACATCGTGCCCTTCCCATAGTTGATCCGCTGATTCAGCGGCACACCGCTATCCTGCAGCCACCCTCCTCCTTGCCATCCGCAGCATTGGCCGTGATACGGAATATGCAGCGCCTTCCCTCGTCCGAGCGGCACTGTGGCATCGGAGTAGATGCTTCCATTCACACCCCGCGGGCTTCCCAGGGTGCTCATCAAGTCTTCTGGTTCAATCTTCATATCCACCAGGGAGTTGAACCAGTCATTGTTAATGTTGCCCATCAGGAAAGCATCCGGCCGCGACTGACCCACGTTCTCGATCTGTGCTATACCATTCAGCTTGCGATAGCCTGCATTTGCCGTGGCGATACCTGTTACCGTGTTGTCCTTGCCGTAATCGGCAGCCGGAGCAGTGGCCAGGTTATTCGCAAACGATGAATCCGTCAGGATGACATTCCCAAGAAACTGTCCTTTGCTGTCCGCCGTCGAGGTGTCTAGATAGAACGGCTGCTGCGTGAACCAGCTAGGTCCAAGGATCGTTTCCGCATTGCTGGTCATCCCGTTATGCAGAATCCCTGCAGGATAAAACGGATTGATGTGCCAGCCTGTGCCTAAGTTGAATTCTCCACTGACGCCCTTCAGCTTCAGGTCGCTGCCCGTTACGTATCCTGCTTCGTCCGTCACAAGACCATCGCTGGGCTGCCGAGATTCTGAAAACGGCTGGTCCACGTTATTGATGGTGTTCGGCCCGCTCTCGATATTCATCTCATCGATAATCTGCGGTCCGGCGATAGAGAACCAGGGCACTGGCGTATCCACCATACCGTTGGTGAACTTGTTATAGGGGCTGGTATTCGTCCATCCGGCGGCGCCGTTGTAGGCTTGCGCCGCGTCGTTCACGCCGGCCATAGCCCATACAATGCCGTAGTTCGTGTGCCAGATGTGATAGTTCTTCACAGATACCGAGTAAGGCCAGCTCTGGTAGAAAATGCTGCAGGAGCTTGTGCTGTTTGAGGATGATCCGAGAAACTCAATATTTTCCAGGTCCGGATTTCCCAACGTCGGGTTGGTAACCAGCGCACCCGCCGGCGAACCATCGGAGTAATGGAAGGCCAGCCCGCAGTTGCCAATGTTCCATGCAGGAATAACTCCGTTGTGTTTCCCGTTCTGTGTTGGAGTCGTGAAAGTAAAAGGATTGACGGCATTGATGACCGCATTGGAAGCGTGAGCCACAGCAGTTGTCGAAGTCTGCCCGCGCTTCACTCCGAGATAGACAAGGAAGTATTTCGTCGGAGTCGTTCCCGGAATAATGAACGGTATGCCATCCGTATAGGTCGCATACTCGTTCGAGGCTGTTCCGTAGTCTATGCCGATCGCCCCAATCACCTCGCCGTATCCGCCAAAGTCCGCGTAGCCTAGCGGCGTGTTGGCTGGATTATCCGTGATGGCGATTGTTGTTTGGCTGGCAGCAATACCGTCCACCACGTTGACGACTGCCCCGGGATCATGCGCTTGTGCAGTGGCCGTCGTGGTAATGGTGTTGCCCGAAATGGCGCTGTAGTTGATACGCTCCGAATCAATCAGCAGCGTTCCAGAAGCAGGGAAGCCAATCGGCGCGTAAGCCAGCGTAATCGATGTAGAGCCCGCAGCGGCAGTCGCCCCAAGCACTCCAGGAAGATAACTGGAGTAGACAACAGTCTCCCCTGCCGAATTTCCACCTATCCCGTTATGTGCAACCGCAGTGGTTGCATATAGTCCCCGGGTCAGCCCCGTAAGGGTATTCCCGCTGATCCCGGTATAGCTGACAAACTCGCCACCTAGCTGGATGACTCCAGAGGTAGGAAGCCCCGCAATGCTGGCCAGTGTAATCGAGGTATCGGTTGCTCCAATGTTTGCAGTGGGCCAGGTGCGCAGCGTACTCGCCGGAGCATGAGAGATAGAGCTGACCCACGGCTTGTTTGCCCACGCCGATCCCTGCCCGGAAAAGGACAGATCGCCCAGGTAGTGCACAGGAGCACCCGCCGCGTGTGCCACCGCAACCGTGCCACCATATCCGCGATCTACCGCGTTACTGGTCGTGATCGTGTTGCCACTTACTGTCGTGTAGTGAATCAATTCCTGATCCACCAGCACGAAACCCGCGCGACGGTAATACTGCGTCGAGCCAACGGTCAGAGAAGTATCCGTGGCTCCAATCGCATTCGTCAGCGTGGTGTAAAGCTGTGTCACGTCCACACTGGTATCCACCTGCAAGGTGAGATCCTGAATCTTGCCCTTGGTCACGATGCCCTGCCAACCGCAAATGCCATTGCCTCCGCCACCCGGCAATCCGTCTGTTGTTCGGTCGTTCGGGTCCATATTGCTGATGATGTCCTGCCCTGGGCCACCAACCAATACAGAGAGTCCTGTTCCCACGCCTTTTAGATACTGACAGGTGTAGGGCAATGGCTTCGAGGTATAGCACTTCCCAGCCGGAAACTTCAGGCCAAAGGGCTTGTAGGGATTGATCGCGGCAACGAACGCATCATGCAGCGCTTGGTAATTGTCCGTCCCTGTGCTGCCGTTGAAATCGCACTTCACGCCCCAGTCAGTGACCGACCGGTACTCCATGACTCGCAAATCAATTACGGGTATGCCGTATGGATTCGTGAAAGTGTCGGTGCCCGCATAATTCGCAGGGATCTCCACCGCACCTGTAGCTCCCGCCGCATTGATCGCCTGCTGAAGTGTGGTTCCCTCTGGAAAGTATTTCCCATTCACCACAGGAGTCGTCAAAGGCCCCGTCATCGTGTCTCCCGCCTTGGAGACAGAAGCAGACGATGCGCGGTCGACATATTCCTTTGTGGCTGCGTCGTAGTTCCCGACAGGATCGTTGGCTAGCGTCAGCGATCCTTTCATCGTGCCTCCTGTCATTGGCAGCAGCGCGGAGGCTGCTTGATCCACATAGTGCTTCGACGCTGCCTGCTGAACGGTAATTGGATCGCTGTTCAGCAACAGAGGCCCCGTCATTGTGCCGCCGCTCGAAGGTACAAAACCTGTAGTTACGCCGGCAATCGAGGTATCCACATACTGCTTCGTGACTGCCTGCACCGCCATTGCTACTGGCATCACCTTCGCGCGCACCGACGCCAGGCTGACTGTCGCAGCAGAGGGAACAACCCAGTACTCGGTGCTTGTCGTCCCATCATTCAGATGGTAGACGGCCGTATAGTACGTTCCATCCGGAGCAGCTCCGGCATTGGGAGCGAGACCAATCGCCACCCATCCGTCAGCTCCAATCGGGATTGATTTACTGCCCGATGCCACTGCCTCATTTGCACTCGTCGTAAATGCGGGCCAGCTCAGCAGCAGCGTCCCCTGTGCCACGCTTCCATCCGCGCGATACACCGTACCCTGCACCGTATCCGTTGCCACCGCCAAAGCCCTCTGAGGCAAAAAAGCTAACAGTATTCCCAGCCACGCAACAACTCCCGGCAACCTCTTCACAAATGTCATGCTTCATCCTCACTCCGCGTATCAGCGGCTTTCGGTCCGTGTTGCTGCGCCTGCGTCTCCTGATCCTTCGGATCTTCGACTTCAGTCTCCATATCGTTGCGCTTGGCGAGTTCTTTCATCAGCATCTCTGCCAGGCTTACATGCCGTTGTTTCTTCCCACGGCTCGTCCGTTCATCCTTCACGCCGGCCATCTCAATCAGAAACTTCGTGTGTGTCAGGCTCCCATGTTTCGCTCGCTCGATCGACGAATCCACAATTTCCGGAAATGCCTCCGATAGCTCCTTCTTTGTATGAGCCTTGTAGTTTCTAATTCGTTTCTTCGGCGTAGGTGGATTTGTACTCTTCTTCGTTGCGCCGGTCTTCTTTGCTCTCGACTTCAAGCTAGCTTCTCGTAGTTCGTCTTCCACCGGACCCGTTACTGCATTCCCGCTTTTCTTCTTCTGCACTGGCATCATCAAAAAAGGCAAGAGGGACGCCGATCGCGTCCCCCTTGCCCCTCTTTTCTTTCACTGTTGTTCTTAGAATAGCAACTGGCGAGAGTTAGTTACGCCAGCCGCCTGCAACACGGTTCAGCGCAATGGTTTCAGCCTCTTGGCCGCCTCCCATTCTTCGCTGCATCTTGACACGAATCCATTCCTGGAATCGTCAGCAGCTTCACACTCAGGAAAATTGCCGTAAGCCTGTCCAGCGCTTCGCCATATTTCCTCACTACGGAACGTAGACTCATGCCCATCAGTGCTGCCGCTTCGCCCTGCGTGTATTCTTGCAGCGCGATCCGTGCGATCAGCCCTTGGTGTACCTGGTCCAGGCGTTTCAAGCACTTCTCGATGTCGAAGACAAAGATCACCGCGTCTTCAAAACTCCGTACCCGGTAGCTCGACACGCGTCCCCGGAACATGCACTCGCCTAGAACCGACGGCACCCTGCCCATCTGCATCGACATGTGCATATACCTTCGTAAGAGAGATTGTGTGTGCTTGCGATAAAACGCGAGTTCTTCTGCCGGCCATTCTTCCTGCTCGCGCTTAAGGACACGCTGTCCTGGCGATGCTATAGGCTGCTTCTCACTCTCGCTCCACACGCAGGGCAGCACCAGCGCAGCGCTCATGCCGCACCTCCAATCGCCTTGCGGCAATCCGCTGTCTCATGCCGATGCTTCTGCCTCCGTTGCCTGCGACTCCCAGGCGCGGGAAAGTCTTTGAGCTTCCGCACACATCCCTTGCAATAAACACCTGCCTGTTCGGAACGGAACCAGAGGTTTCCGCACCCCTCACACACTTTTAACTGCACGCTGA
Organism: Acidisarcina sp.; assembly: GCA_035539175.1. Lineage (NCBI taxonomy): Bacteria > Pseudomonadati > Acidobacteriota > Terriglobia > Terriglobales > Acidobacteriaceae > Acidisarcina > Acidisarcina sp. The sequence continues at coordinate 577,082 of DATLIY010000008.1, forward strand.
AATACACTATGGTTTTCTCCAAGGCATACATTCCCCTGCGGACTATTTTTTAAATGCTTTGGCGTTCGCAGGGCAGTGGAAGTCCCACCGGCTTGGCTCAGCATCTGTCGGCTCAGCTCCACTCCGGTGATCATTCTTCCGTTCGTTTCCATTCGTTATTGGCTCACAGATCGCTGGGAATGCTGTTTCCATTACGGAGACAACCTGTCTCTGTCAAAATAACGGCTCCCCATGGTTCGTCGAACAGCGCGCCCCAGCCAGAGAAAACGCCGAAATTCAGGCACACAGGAATCGGAGAAAATGCAATTCCTCCGTATGTGCTCGAATCGGTTGGTAATCTACTGGACTTGGTCAGCTCTCGCGTTCCAACATTTGGAAAGTAGTCGCAATGTAAAGGCACGAACCTGGATCATCAACATGCCTTGGTAGAAAAACCAAAAGAGGTCGGTCCCGCATTTGCCAGAACCTCACGGTTTCAAAGAAAACTGTCAATATTGCATTTCTGCCTGGAATACCATTTCGCCCCGATCTATCGCTGTCTGGCAACTTTCCACACATGAATTTTTCTCAGCTCCATGAACGCCTTCGACTCGAACTTGTTCGGCGGATTGAGCGAGGTTTCCTCACAGGGACCATGCTTGCGCGTCAAACGGGGTTTGGCCAGGCCCACATCTCAAATTTTCTTCGCAGGAAGCGTGTCCTCAGCCTCGAAGGACTTGATCGCGTTCTACAGTCCCAGCTCCTTACCATCGCCGATCTCATGCCCGACCAGTTCTTGCTTGCACGCCGGGCTGCTTGTGCTGAGACGAATTACGATGCTGTGCCGCTCGTCTCCTCCACCACCGCTCTCACCAGCCAGATAGTTCCACCGCACTCTGTGCTCGATGTGCTGAATATTCCTTCAGGCATACTGCAGAGCTTCCGCTCGCGCCGCGCGAATTCCCGCAAAGGCTGGCTCCGCTTCGTCGCCATCCGCCTCAGTTCGCTGCAGGCTTCCCCCATGGAGCCGGTTCTCACGTCGGAGTCGATAGCCGTCATTGACCGCCATTACAACTCCCTCCTCCGCTATCACCCCGCCCGGCCCACACTCTATGCCGTGCAATATGCCAACTCACTCGTCATTCGCTATCTCGAGTTCGAATCCAACCGCCTCGTCCTCCGGCCTCACAGCCCCGCGTATCCCGTCGTTCTCGTGGAACTGGGGGCCAATGAAACGCCGTCCGATCACGTGATCGGACGGGTCTGCTTCCTCCTCAGTCAGCTCTAGAAAATTTTTCTCTAAGCAAATACCAGGCATTGCGGTTTGCTGATGGCGAATTCTTTGCCAGACTCGCTCAACTTGCCGCTTTTCAAGTCGCGACGGAAGACCGCGATATTCCCTGATATCTCATTCGCAACCAGCAGCCAGCGCTCGGAGGGATCGAGTGCGATATGACGCGGTTTCTTGCCTCCGCAGTGCCTCCGGTCCAGCACCGTCAGCTTGCCCGTGGATGCGTCGATGCTGCAGGTGATCAGGCTATCGATCCCGCGCACCGCGAAGTAGGCGAACTCGCCGCGACGGTCAATCGCGCTCTCTGAAGCGGTAGATGACGCATCCGGTCCATCCGGAGTCAGCTGTACCCTCTGCCGCGAGGTCAGCGTGCCCGCCGTTGCGTCCCATTCCAGCAGCTCCGCCGTCTGGTCCAGCTCATTCATGTCGTAAACCCAGCGTCCGTTGGGGTGGAAGCGCAGGCTCCTGGGACCGGAACCGGGCGTTGCTTTCCACTGCGGCGGATCGTTAGGCGTGAGCTTCGCCGTTGCCGCATCCAGGCGGTAGATATGGATCGCGTCCCCGCCCAAATCATTCACCAGCAGAAAACGGTTGTCCGGCGATACCGTCACGCGATGCGCATGGGCGGTATCTTGCCGCTCTTTGTTCGGTCCGTGCTTCGTGTATTTCACATCTTCCACCGCATCGCTCAGCCGCCCATCGCTCCCCACCCGGAAGGAGACTGCGCTGCCGCCGAAGTAGTTCGCGGCAAACAAGGCGCGGGCAGTGCGATCCAGAGCCACGTGGCACGGTGCCGCCCCCTCAGAGGAAACCGCGTTAATCTCGGTCAGCTTGCGCGTCGCACGATCCAGGCGAAAGCCCGTGACCTTGCCCGGTCCCCCGCCCAGCCCTTCGCCCAGTTCGTTGGTGCAGTACACATGCCTTCCGCCCGGAGCCAGCGCCACAAACGTCGGCATCGCCACTTCGGCGGCAAGCACCTGCTCCTCCATCTCGCCCTTTGCTGCATCCCAGCGGTAGGAGTAGATGCCCCTGCTGCCTTCGGTTGTCTGCGTACCAACCAGCAGAATCCTGCGCTCGCCCGCCGTGGCAGCCTCTACCAGCCATCCCCGTGCGGCCAGGGGAGCCAGCACTGCCGCGGCCACAACCCGTCTCCGCGAAATCTCATGCTCCCCGCGCATGCCTTGCTTCTCGTCCCAATCCGCCATGTGTTCCTACCCTTTCCTCGCCCGGTCTAGAATCAAAATCGATCGCTGTCCCTACTATGGCCCACATCAACAGCTTCGTGCGAATTCCGCTGCTCGGAATCCGCCAATATCTCCGTCCCCTGCCACGCATCGGAGTGCTCGACGAAGATCTCGTCCGCATGCGCGTGTGGCCCAACGATATCGATCTCAATTTCCACCTGAACAATTCCCGTTTTCTCAGTTGCATGGACTATGGCCGGATGCACCTGACCGCCGCTACCGGAGTGCTCCAGCAGGCCGTAGCGCAGCGCTGGCAGCCGCTGGTCGGCTCGGTCTTTGTTACCTACCGGCGCTCCCTGCCCCTCTTTACGCCCTTCCACCTCTCCAGCCGCATCCTATGTTGGGACGAGCGCTGGTTCTATATGGAGCAGAGCTTCCGTTTTCGCGAGGGGTTAGCTGCCGTCGCCTGGGTCAAGGCGCTGTTCCGCGCCCGCAACGTCAACGTCGCGCCACAGGCAATTGTCGATGCCGTCTCCAGCGGTCAGGCATCTCCACCCATGCCAGACTCTCTGGCGCAGTGGAACGCCCTGACGCGCGACAAGCTGCAAAGTCAGTGAAGCGTACGAAAATAGAACCGAAGTCCCCATCGCGGCAGGCCGTTACTTCCTCGTAGGAGATTCTGTATGCGGAGACTGGCGATCTTAGTCCCTCTGGTTCTTAGCCTGGCAGCCTCCCCGGCGGTTTCCCGAAGTCAAGCCGCAAATGCGCCCGGCTGCACCCTCATCCAACGGGCGCTCGACGACATCAGCGGTATCAGGGTGGGGATGAAGAGAGGCGATCTTGAGAAGAGATTCAAGATCACGCATCAAGATGCGTTTCGAAACCAGGCCGTCTACGCCTACAAACGCTGCCCCATGATCAAGGTGCGCGCTACCTTTTCCATGGACCCGAACCAGGACTCCAGCCGTACCTCGACCGACATCATCACCACGATGTCCCAGCTCTTCCTCAGCCGCGATCCCAACGACTGAGGAAATCCACCGAGTGAGAAAATCCGCTCCGCTCCAGCGTTCCTCTGCCTTCTCCCAGCCCTAGTATTCGAAGGCAGGAAGGGTGGGCTTTGCCGCCGCAAACTCGGCTTCGCGCAGGGCAAAGACGCGTTTGGCAATGGCGTACTTCAGGGCTTCGACGCCCTCGCCGGTCACGGCGGAGATGGCATAGAACTCCAGCTTCTTCCGCTTCGCCATGGCCTGCAGCTTCTTGAGCTTGTCAGGGTTGGCGACGTCGGCCTTGGAAGCGACCACCAGCATCGGTTTCTCGTCTAGCCCGTGGCCAAAGCTCTCCAGCTCCTTCTGGATCACCTTGAAGTCTTCCACCGGATCGGGCCTGCCGCTGCCGTCGGAGACATCCACCAGGTGCACGAGGACCCGCGTGCGTTCGATGTGGCGCAAAAACTGCATCCCCAGCCCGGCGCCCTGATGGGCTCCCTCGATCAGGCCCGGAATATCGGCGACCACATAGCTGTCTTCGTTCGGAGGCTCCCCGATCGACACCACGCCAAGGTTCGGTTGCAGCGTGGTAAAGGGGTAATCGGCGATCTTTGGCCGGGCCGCCGAGATGCGTGAAATCAGCGTCGATTTGCCGACGTTGGGGAAACCCACCAGCCCGACATCTGCCAGCAGCTTCAGTTCCAGGCGGTAGTTCTTCTCCTCGCCCGGACGTCCCTCTTCGTGCTCCCGCGGAGCCTGGTGCACCGGCGTGGCAAAGTGCTGGTTTCCCCGCCCTCCGCGCCCGCCATGTGCAATGATGACGCGCTCGTCCGGCTCTTTGAAGTCGTGCACCAACTCGCCTGTCTCCTCGTCATAGAGCGAGGTGCCGACCGGTACCCGCAGCACCACATCCTCGCCGTCCTTGCCGGTGCAGTTGGAGCCCATGCCGTGCTCGCCGCGCTCCGCCTTGTGCTCGGGGTTGTAGCGGAAGTGCACCAGCGTGTTGTGCCGGTTGCTGGATTCCATGATGACATCGCCGCCCCGGCCGCCGTCGCCGCCCGAGGGGCCTCCACGCGGTACAAACTTCTCTCTCCGAAAGGCCATGCAGCCGTTCCCGCCGTCGCCTGCCTTTATCCGGATTCTTGCCTCATCGATAAACATATGTCCTTTCAGTGTGGCGAATGGACACACGAACGTCAACGCGCTAGGGAGCCAGGTGCGCCTCAGGCTCGATGCGTGCGCCACGCCAAGCGGGATTTCAGGGCGAATTTTCCACCCCTTCCCAAAAGATTTCTAGGGGACGCAGCCTTGGATGGGGTATCCTGCAGGCACTTATCCCTGACTTTCCGATGCGTTCTTCACTGGAGACGGTGCCCGGTCTGCGCCCAATGATGTATCGATTTGCGACAGTACCGTTTCCGAAGTCACGTATCGCCTAAAGATGAAACCAACGTATCGATACCCGCCCCATGCCGACCATTGAGGGCTGGATCGAAAGCAAATCTTCCGGCCGACCTGCCTCTCGCAGCCCACGGGCCTGATTGAGGATTTTTTGTATGGCGCAACTGCCTGCGCGATTGAGTGACCCGCGAGCAGCGCGGAAAATCGCACCCCTGTGGATGGGCCGCCCCCTGCTTTGCCTCGGGCTGGCGCTGGGTATGCTTTTGCTCCTGGGGAGCCGGGTCCTGGCGCAATCCCCGGCCAGCGGCTCCGTGGGCGGCTCGGTCACGGACGCCTTCGGCAGGCTGGTCGTTGGGGTACGTATCGAGGCTCGCAACCAGGCGACTGGTGCCGTGCGCTGGACGCGCACCGATGCCGAAGGGCAGTTTCGGCTGGAGCAACTCGACCCCGGTGTCTACACCGTCCAGGTAGACGGCCCCGGATTCGCCCCTACCAGCGCCACGTGTGTCGTGCAGTTAGGCCGCCAGACGGAATTGCCGCTCAGCCTGTACGTGGGAGGCCCGCACGAAGCTGTAACGGTGCATGGCGAGGCGCAGCGGCTGGACGTGACCAACTCCTCCGTCGCCACCAATATCGACCAGGCAACGCTCGACGCACTGCCCTCCAATGGCCGCCGCTGGTCGGACTTTGCCCTGCTGACCCCGGCCGCCGTGCCCGATGAGAATGGCTACGGCCTGGTCAGCTTCCATGGCACCAGCCCCCTGCTGAATAACAGCGTGATCGACGGCGCGGATAACAACCAGGCCTTCTTCTCGGAGGAGCGCGGCCGAACCCGCGTCGCTTACTCCACCAGCCAATCGGCGATCAAGGAGTTCCAGGTGAATGCCTCGAACTACTCCGCCGAATTTGGTGGCGCAGCAGGTGGCGTCGTGAACACCGTCACCCGCTCCGGCGGCAACACGCTGCATGGGCAGGTCTTCTACTACGACCGCAGCAGCAACTGGGGCGCGCGCAACCCCTTCACCACGCTTACCACCCGGACAGCTCCGGGAGTCTACCAGACGGTTCCATATAAGGCGCGGGATATGCGCTACCAGGGCGGCATCGGGGTCGGTGGGCCCATCCGGGCAAATAAGCTCTTCTGGTTCGTCTCCTATGACCAGCATTACCGGGACTTCCCCGGCATTGCGCGGGCGCTGCACCCGGACAAGTTCTTTGCCATGCCGAGCGCGGCGAGCCTGCAGATGCTGGGCGCACGCACCCGTACCGACACGCAGACCGCCCGGACCAACTACAACGCCGTGCTGGACAGTCTTGCCGGACAGCTTGGGCTGGTGGCTCGCACCTCCAGCCAGACGGTCTTCTTTCCCAAGATCGACTGGCAGATTGGCGATCGGAATCACCTGACCGTGCAGTACAACCACCTGCACTGGGATTCGCCAGCCGGGGTGCAGACGCAGCCTTCCCAGAGCTATGGCATAACCAGCTTCGGCAACGATGTCGCCCGTGGCGACTGGGTCATCGCACGGTGGAACTTCTTCCTGACGCCGAACATGGTGAACGAAGTCCGCTACCAGTACGGGCGCGATCTTCAGTCGGAGATGAGCCAGCAGCCCACCCCCTTTGAGCAGTCCTTCTCGCATAACCTGTGGGGCCGGCCGCCGCAGGTCTCCATCGCCGGCTCCAGCAATGGCTTCACCATCGGCAAGCCGGCATATCTCGACCGCGTTGCGTATCCTGACGAGCGCCGCAACCAGTTGATCGACACCATCACCTGGGTGGATGGCAGCCACGTCTTCAAGCTGGGATACGACTACAACCACGTCAACGACTACAGCAACAACCTGCGCAACCAGACAGGGACGTACAACTACACCAACGTCCTCGATTTTGCCGCCGATCTGCTCGCGCCAAACCACTGCGACGCCGCCGGAACAGGGCTGGGAAATCTGCCCTGCTATTCGTGGTTCTCGCAGGCCATTGGCCCCGCCATCTTTGAGTTTTCCAGCGCGGATTACGCTGTCTTCTTTACGGATGAAATCAAGGCCGGCCACTCACTCACGCTCTCGCTGGGCCTGCGGTATGAGTATGAGCAGCTCCCCAACACGCAAAAAAACCTGGTCAACCCTGACTTCCCGCAGACCGCATCGCTGCCTCACGACGGCAACAACTTCGGTCCGCGCTTTGGCTTCGCCTGGGATCTGACCCGTTCCGGACGCACGGTTCTTCGCGGCGGCTATGGCGTTTACTTCGGACGCATCGTCAACTCGACGGCCTTCGCGGCGCTGACCAGCACCGGCTCCGCCAATGCGCAGCGCAGCTACTACTTCCGTCCCACCAGCGTTGGCGCACCGCCCTTCCCGTATTCCTTCGGCACCGCTCCCGCGGTCAGCGTCGCGCCCAACGCTGTCTTCTTCGACCGCCGATTCCAGAATCCCCAGATCCATCAGTCCGAGCTGTCTCTGGAGCAATCGCTGGGGCACGGCACCAGCATCTCCGTGAGTGCCTTAGCCAGTCTGGGCAGGGAGCTCCCGAATTTTGTCGATGCCAACATCGATCTCACACAGGTGGGCAGCATCACCTACCAGGTTTCGGATTCTACCGGTCGCGGCCCCATCAAGAGCGCCACCTATATCGCACCCTTCTTTACCCACCGGCTCAATCCGGCATACCAGCAGGTCACCAGCATTTTTTCTGAGACCAACTCGCGTTACCAGGCAGTCCTCGTCCGCCTCAACCATCGCATGCAGCGGAGTCTCCAGATCCACGCCAACTACACCTACTCGCACGCCACCGATTACAACCAGAATGAGAGTCCTTTTGCCGATGGCAACGATGTTCTCGACCCGCGAAACTTCAGCCTGGAGTACGGAACCTCGCGCTTCGATGTGCGGCAGCGCCTGACCGGAGGAGCCGTCTTCTCCTCGCCGTGGAAGGCGCATGGCTGGAAGGGGATGCTCGCGAACGGCTACGCGCTCGCGCCCGTGGCGCAGATCCAGACCGGCCTGCCCTACACCATGCGAACCATCGGATCGGTGCCTTCCGTCAAGGTCATCGACAGCCTGAGCCGCATTGAAACGGTGAGCGGCCTCGGCGCCAGCATCAATGGCTCCGGCGGAGATAACCGGCTGGCAGAGGTGGGACGCAACACCTTCCGCTACCCTGCAACCTTCGGCATCGATCTGCGTGCCTCCAAGCGCACCCGATTGAGCGAGAAGTTCAGCCTGGAGATTATGGCGGAGTCCTTCAATCTCCTGAATCACAGAAACGCCAGCCACATGGATACCGCCGGCTATGTCCTCAACGGAGCCTCCGGGCCGTTCTCCATGCCGCGGATGACGTACCTGACCGGATTCGGCAGCGTGACCAACGCGAACAGCACCACCCTGCTGCGAGAGCGGCAAATGCAACTCGCCCTACGCCTCCATTTCTAAAGCCAGGAGCACAGCGCGCGGCTCCAGTAAGCGGCGGCGTGTGTGGCGTTTTTGTGGGACGTTTTTGTAGCAGGTCGCCATTCATATTCCTTCAACGTGGATTTCACGGCAACTTAAAGCTCCTGTGGCAATGTTCGCGTGTACGTCAAAAAAACAGAATCTGCTCACTGTGAGTTATCGCTGTTTCCATTCGTTTTGTCGTACGCATTCCTGAATTTACTGAATTTGTCACAGGTAGACTGCCCCCTCAATGGCTTTCAAGATCCCCGTAGATCGGATGAAAGCCGATCCATGTCAATCAACGGTATCCCCGCAAGTGCTTGCTTAAGGAGATCCAGATGATGCATCGTTTCCGACTGGGCTTTACCCCCGTTTTCATCCTCGTTCTCATTCTTCTCGCTTTCCCCCTCGTGCTCTCCACTCCCGCCAGTGCCCAGTCCACCACGGACGGCGCGATTGACGGCACTGTCTTCGATCAACACAACGCTGCCATCTCCAAGGCCACCATCGTCATCCGCAATGAAGGCACCAATGCTGAGACGACCACGACGACCAATGAGAATGGCTACTTCCGCATGATTCATCTGAACCCCGCAACCTACCTCGTCACGGTCAGCGCGCCGGGTTTTGCGGACTACGCAGCCGAGCACACGATCGTTTCCATCGGGCTCACCACTTCGTTGCAGCCCCATCTCAAAATCGGAAGTGCCGGCCAGACCGTAACGGTGAGTGGCGAAGCGCCGGTCATCAACACGGACTCCGCTGTATTCAACTCCACCATCAACACCAAACAGATTGATAACCTCCCGATCAATGGTGGCCGCTGGTCCAGCTTCGCGATCCTGACGCCGGGCGTGGTCAGCGATTCGTCCGGTTTTGGCCTGCTCAGTTTTCGTGGTGTCTCGGCACTGCTCAACAACGTAACCGTGGATGGCGCCGACAATAATCAGGCATATTTTTCTGAAGAGCGCGGCCGCACCCGTCTGCAATACTCCACCTCCGAAGAGGCAATTCAGGAGTTCCAGGTGAACACCTCGAATTACTCCGCGGAGTATGGCCGCGCTGCCGGTGGCGTGATCAACACCGTCACCAAGAGCGGCACTAATGAACTCCACGGTCAGGCATTCTTTCGCGACCGGGACAATGCGTGGGGCACTAAGAACGGCTATACCACGCTGACCACGCAGAATCCAACCACAGGGGCGTTCTCCACCAACGTCTACAAGCCCAAGGACTGGCGCAAGCAGTGGGGCTTTGGCGTGGGCGGACCCATTCTGCGGAACAGGCTCTTCTGGTTCTATGCATACGACCAATCGAAGCGGAACTTTCCCGGCACCGCCAAGGTAGGTACACCATCGGCCTTCTTTGCGCAGCCTGTAGCCACTCTTCCCACCGGAGTTACCTGCTCCAACATCGGCAGCTCGGCCGCGGCTTTCGGCGGTTCCGGCAACCCGCAGTACCAGGCCAGCAAGGATGCGTGCCAGCTCTATACCAAGCTGAAATTGAGCAGCTACGCAACGGCTGTTACCTATGACGTGCAGGGCATAGCCGGGTTGGCCGCGGGCACTCTTGGCGCCGTTCCACGTACTGGCGATCAGATGGTGAACTTCCCGAAACTCGATTGGCAGGTCAATTCCAAAAACCATGCCTCGATTGAGTACAACCGCATTCGCTGGTCCTCCCCCGCTGGCATCCAGACGCAAAGCTCCAATACCTATGGCAAAGCCAGCTTTGGTAGCGACTATGTGAAGGAAGACTGGGGAGTTGCGAAGCTGGAGTCGATACTGACTCCCTCCATCCTCAACGAAGCGCGTTTTCAATATGGCCGCGACTTCGAATACGAGATCAGCCAGGCGCCGACGGCATATGAGCAGCCCTTTACCAGCAACCCATTTGGCCGGCCGGCAAATATTGCGATCGATGGCAGTGCAGGCTTCCAGATAGGCAAGGTGCTCTTCCTTGAGCGCAAGGCTTATCCGGATGAGCGGCGAACCCAGTTTGCCGATACGGTCAGCGTCCTGCGGGGAAACCAGAACTTCAAGTTCGGCGTCGACTTCAACAACGTGGGCGACTACATCAACAACCTCTACAACGAGAACGGCGGCTATACCTACAACTTCATCGGGGATTACCTGTCGGATTACTACCACGCCACGCAGGGCCTTGGTCCGTCCAACTACGTCGGCACCTATAGCGCCTACGTGCAGAATTTTGGACCCACCGCCTTCCAGCTCAACACCAAGGACTATGCCTTCTATGCCGAAGACGACTGGAAGATTCTGCCTCGCCTGACGCTGAATCTCGGCCTCCGGTACGAGTACGAGAGCATACCTTCGCAGTTCGTGCCCAATCCGGATACCTCGGCGGCAACAACGGGAATGCTTGCAGGGATACCGATGAACCGCCTCACCTCCCAGTCGCCCGACGACAAGAACAACATCGGTCCGCGCGTCGGATTTGCCTGGGATGTCTTCGGCACAGGGAAGACGGTGGTTCGTGGCGGATATGGCATGTACTACGGCCGCATCATCAATTCCAACGTCCTCACCACCTACATCGCGTCGGGCAGCCCCAAGGGGCAACAGAGCTTCCCGCGCTTCACTCCCACAACGGGCGGACCCTCCTTCCCGAACATCTTCAGCGCGCCGCCGAAGAGCCCGACCAATCTGCAGATTGCCTACTTCGACAAGAATTTCCAGGCCCCGCAGATTCACGAGATCGACTTCGCGGTGGAACAGGATCTTGGCTGGAACACGGTCCTTTCCGTCAGCTACGTCAGCAGCCTCGGACGGGAACTCATCAACGGTATCGACCGCAATTTCGATACCTCCTCGGTTTCTACCATTACCTATACGGTTGTCGGCCAGGCCGCTGGCCCGTATCGCGGCGCCAAGGCCGGTCCCTTGCCCGCTGGCTCCCTCGTCACCAACAAGCTCTATACCAATAAGAACCGCCCCAACCCGAATTACGCGGGCATCATCGACGTCATCAGCAATGTCAACTCCAGCTACAACGCGATGGTGGCAGAGGTAAAGCACCGGTTTACCTCTCAGCTTCAGTTCACGGCCAACTACACCTGGGCCAAGTCGATGGACTTCAACCAGTACACCGGCACAGGCTCTCCCTTCAACAGCCCGCTTGATCCCATGAATCCCCGCGCGGATTACGCCTCGTCGAACAATGATGTCCGGGACCGTTTCGTCTTCAACGCCGTCTACCAGCCTGCTTTCCAGGTAAGCGGACTTAAGCGATATCTGGCCAATGGCTGGACGCTCGCGCCCATCTTCCAGGCGCAGTCCGGCCTGCCATTTACCCTCAGTGCTACGGGCAGCGCGGCAGGCAGCGCAAACTCAGGCCCGCTCGGCACGGGCGTATCCCGCCTCCCGGGTTTACGCAACTCCTATAACAATCCCCGCACAGGCGTTCTGGACTTCCGGCTCTCCAAGCGGATAGCCATCGCCGAGAAGATGAATGTTGAGTTCTTCGGCGAGCTGTTCAATGCGCTGAATCACCAGAACATTACAGTGGTCAGCACTCATGGATACACCATCGGCGGCACCGCCGCTGCGCCCACGCTGACCTTCGACCCCACCTTCGGCAGCTACCAGAACGCGAACTCCAACTACACCTACAACCCGCGTCAGGTGCAGATTGCGGCGCGCCTCAACTTCTAAACCTTGCAGTTTCAACCAGAGCGGCGGCTTCGGCCGCCGCTCTGTCTTTTAGCCCGGAGCTGGCGCAAATCCCCCAGCGCCGATGCTCTAAAATGAACCATACGCATGGCATTTACCGAACAATACGAGGTCGCTGTTGTCGGAGCCGGTCACGCTGGCTGCGAAGCGGCGATGGCTGCTGCCCGCATGGGGCTGCGCACGGCGCTTATCACGCTGAATCTCGATCTCATCGCGCAGATGTCCTGCAACCCCGCGATTGGCGGCATTGCCAAGGGGCACCTCGTTCGCGAGGTCGATGCCCTCGGCGGCATTATGGGTGAGGTGGCCGACGCGGTCGGCATCCAGTTCCGCCTCCTGAATACCTCGCGTGGTCCGGCGGTGTGGTCGCCTCGCGCCCAGTGCGACAAGCAGCAGTATCGCAACCACATGCGCCAGGTATTGGAGTCGCAGCCCAACCTCGCCATCAAGCAGGCCGAAGTGACCGATCTGGTGATGGATGAGACTGTATCTCCGCGCCGTGTTCGTGGCCTGCGCCTGCGGGATGGCCGCACACTCTTCGCCGATGCTGTCATCATCACCACCGGCACCTTTCTGAACGGCCTCATCCATTGCGGAGAACAGCAGTACCCGGCAGGCCGCAGCGGCGAGCCGCCCAGCGTTTTGCTCGGCGAGGCACTCAAGCGTCTCGGCCTGCGTGGTTGCCGTCTCAAGACCGGAACCCCGCCCCGCCTCGATGGCCGCACGATTGATTGGAGCCGCTTCGAGGAGCAGCCCGGGGACGCCGATCCCACGCCCTTCAGCTTCCGAACAAAGGAGATTCGGCAACGCCAGATCTCCTGCCACATCGCATATACGACGCCCGAGACGCTGCGCATTATTCGCGAGAATGTCTCGCGTTCGCCGATGTACTCCGGCCAGATCCAGGGCATCGGCCCGCGCTATTGCCCATCGATTGAAGACAAAGTGGTGAAGTTTCCGGACAAGGCGCAGCACCAGTTCTTTCTGGAGCCGGAGGGGCTGGATACCCACGAAATCTACGTGAACGGCATGTCCACCTCGCTGCCCATGGAGGTGCAGTACGAGATCGTGCGCTCTATCCCCGGGCTGGAAGATGCGGATATGCTGCGCCCCGGCTACGCCATCGAATACGACGCCATCGATCCTACCGAGCTGGATCGTTCGCTCGCCGTCAAGAGCATCGATGCGCTCTATCTCGCCGGGCAGATCAACGGAACCTCGGGCTACGAAGAGGCCGCATGCCAGGGCATCATGGCGGGCATCAATGCCGCGCTGTGGGTGCGCGGACAGGAGCCCTTCACCCTTGACCGCACCGAGGCCTACACCGGAATCCTGATCGACGACCTGATCAGCAAGGGCACCAATGAGCCGTATCGCATGTTCACGTCGCGCGCGGAGTTCCGCCTCCACCTGCGGATCGACAACGCTGACCGCCGGCTGACTTCTCATGGCCGCCGTCTTGGCCTGATTGGCGATGCCGCATGGCAGGATTACGAGCAGAAGCAGGCCCGCGCCGTTGCGCTCGAGAAGATGCTCTCCACCCGTAAGGTCAATCCCGAGCGTCTTGCAGCCTGTCTCCCAGCCTCCCTGCCGGGCACGATTGCAGGACAGACGTATGGCCAGCTCTTGAAGCGGCCCGAGGTCACGATCGAGGCGCTCTACCCCCTGCTGTGTCAGGATCTGCCAGAGATGCCCGATGCGGAACTGCTCGCCCCGCTACTTGCAACTTCGCTTGGCGGCGCGCAAGATGTCGCACTGACCGCCAGCGTGCGCAACGAGCTCAAGTCGGTCGAGACGGAGATCAAGTACGCCGGATACCTCGACCAGCAGCGCAAGTCCATTGAGAAGTTGAAGAAGGCGGAAGAGCACGTCATTCCGCAATGGTTTGACTACACCGCCGTCAGCGGCCTGTCGCGCGAGATGCAGGAGAAGCTGTTGCGCGTGCGCCCACAAACCATCGGCCAGGCCAGCCGCATCCCCGGCGTTACCCCTGCGGCGCTGACGTTGATCCACGTCTACATCCAGATTCAGGGGAAGCAACAGGCCACGCAGGCTTAAGCAGCGGAATGGTCAGCCGCAGGAAGGCTCAGAACCTGCCCAGGCTGCCGCTCTTGGGGCTTACTGCTTCGCGCCTTGTGGCGCGGGGGATGCCACCGCCTCGGAGCCCTGGTAGAGTCCCGGCACATGCATGGGCAGTTCGGCATTGCTGGCGCTGTTCTTCTTGTGGGTCTTGGGCTTGGTCAGGCTCTCCTCCACCACAAGCGTTCGCTGCGAATTGATGCACTGCCACGCGGTCCGCACTCGCTGAAAGACGTGCGAGAAAACCCCGCGCTCCTCCACCGGTCCACCCTCCCCGTGCTTCTGCAGCGTATAGGTGCCGTTTACGATCGCGATATCGCCATACATGCGCACCGTGATGACCTTCTGGTGAAGACTCGCCGGAGCGCCATTATCCTTCAGGAAGATCCGTGCAATCTGCTGGTTGCGCGTGGTCACGTCGCCGGCGGATGAGATGTCGATAAACTGGGGCGCGAGCACCAGCTCCAATCCGTATTGGTCATGCCTCGCCAGCGCGTCATCCCATTGATCTTCCAGGTGCTGCATCTGCTTGATCTCAGGAGGCTGGGATGTGGTGGAGGCGGCGACGACAGGAGCCTGCTGGCCGAATGCGGGAGTAGCGACAACACAAGCACTGAGGAGAAAAAGAGAGAATTTGTGAAATGGATGGATCATTTTTTTGTAGGACTGCACCTCCCATGATACCAGCCGACGCGTTTTCCTCTTATCGACGCTGATTCGCACAGGACGCATTTCCAGCTATTTCCCTTAAACTTCTCTTTTGAGGCATTTTCCGAATGGCCACCTCCCAGGACTTCACTCTCGAACGCGGTCTTCCTGCAAATCTCGATGCGGAGCGGTCGATTCTCGGCGCGATCCTGCTCGATAACCTCGCCTACAACGAGGCTGCCGAGCGGCTGCGCGTGGAAGACTTTTCCCTGGACTCGCACCGTCGCATTTTTGCCCGCATGGCGGAGCTGATCGATGCCGGCCGCGCCGTCGATATCGTCACGCTGACCGACGAGCTCTCCCGCCGCAAGGAAGTGGAGTCCATCGGCGGAGTCGCCTATCTCGCTTCGTTGACCGAGGGTTTGCCCCGGCGCCTCTCCATCGAGGAGTACGTCCGCATCGTCAAGGACAAATCCCTGCTGCGGCAGTTGATGGGCATCTGCACCGACTCCATCACGCGCGCGGCCGACCAGAGCGAAGAGGCGCTGGAGGTGCTCAACGCGGCCGAGTCGTCTCTGCTGGAGGTGACTGAACGCGGCATCACCAGCGGCTTTGCCGGCATTCCCGAGATCGTGCGCGACTCCTTCGGCACCATCGACAACCTGTACAAGCAGGGGCGCGAGATCACCGGCCTGGAGACGCATTACAAGGATTTCGACCGCATGACCAGCGGTCTGCAGAAGTCGGAGCTGATCATCATCGCCGCCCGTCCCAGCATGGGCAAGACCGCCTGGGCCATCAACATAGCGCAGAACTGCGCTGTCAAAAGCGGCCACGTGGTTGCCATCTTCTCGCTGGAAATGTCGAAGGAGTCGCTCCTGCGCCGCATGCTCGCCTCGCAGGCCATGGTGAATACCCGGCATATCCAGATGGGCTACCTGGCGGGAAACGCCCGCGAGAAGCTCACCAACGCGCTCGACGAGCTGGTGGAGTCGAAGATCTTCATAGACGACACGCCGGGCATTTCGCTTACCGAGATGCGGGCCAAGGCGCGCCGCCTGCGGCAGATTCAGGGAAGCCTGGACCTGATCGTCATCGACTACCTGCAGCTGATGACCGCCAGCAGCGCGGGCCCCGGAGGCAAGCGCTTTGAGAATCGCACGCAGGAGGTCTCCGCTGTCTCTCGCGGTCTAAAGGCGCTGGCCAAGGAGCTTAAGGTGCCAGTCATTGCGCTGTCGCAGCTCAGCCGTGCCTCGGAGAAGCGCGAAGGCACCAAGAAGCCGATGCTGTCCGATCTCCGCGAGTCGGGATCGATCGAGCAGGATGCCGACGTCGTCGCCTTCATCCACCGTGAAAGCTACTACAACAAGGACGAGAACGGCGAAGAGGATCCGGATACCAAGGGCAAGGCGGAGATCATCATTGCCAAGCAGCGTAACGGCCCAACCGGATCCGTCTTCCTCGCGTTCCTCTCGGAC
Organism: Acidisarcina sp.; assembly: GCA_035539175.1. Taxonomy (NCBI): domain Bacteria; kingdom Pseudomonadati; phylum Acidobacteriota; class Terriglobia; order Terriglobales; family Acidobacteriaceae; genus Acidisarcina; species Acidisarcina sp. The sequence continues at coordinate 593,257 of DATLIY010000008.1, forward strand.
TACACGCGCTTTGAAAATCTCGCGCACGACCCAGGACCAGACGCCTAGCAGCAGCAGGCCGGCGAAGCTCGGGTTGCTGGAAGTCCTGTTTGCTAAATGCCCCGCCTGCCAAGAGGCAATCTGCATCTCTCGCGGCTGAGGTGCGAGGTCTGAAGGTGCGGGACCTGAGGGATGCGCGTTATCGCAACAGCGCCAGCAGGCCGGCTTCATCGAGGATGGGCACTCCCAGGCTGCGAGCTTTGTCCAGCTTCGACCCGGCTTCTTCTCCCGCTACTACGTAGTTCGTCTTCTTGCTGACCGAGCCGGAGACCTTGCCTCCAGCGGTTTCAATCCTTGCCTTGGCATCCTCGCGGGACATGCCGGGCAACGTTCCGGTGAGGACAAAGGTCAGTCCTTCTAATTGTGACGATCGCTGTTTCTTTTCCGCGGTAAAGGTGAGGCCCGCTGCACGCAGATGCTCCACCAGGTTCCGGTTGCGCTGCTCCGCGAAGAATTCGAGAATAGCCTGCGACACACGCGGACCCACCTCGTTGACGCGCTCCAGCTCCTCGGCGGAGGCGTGCATCAGCGCGTCCAGTGAGCCAAACTCTTCGGCCAGCAACTGCGCCGTCTTTTCGCCGACAAAGCGAATACCGAGCCCGAAGAGCACGCGATCGAGCGGCGCCTTTTTGGATTGGGCAATCTCGTGGAGCAGGTTCTGCGCGGACTTCGGGCCGACGCGTTCGAGGGAGAGCAGCGTGGCCTCATCCAGCCGGTACAGGTCCGCGATGCTCGTCACAAGCTTGCGCTCCATCAGTTGCGTCACAACCGCCTCGCCCAGTCCCTCAATGTTCATCACGCCGCGCGATGCAAAGTGCAGCAGGCTCTCGCGCAGGCGTGCCGGGCAATCCACGTTGACGCAGCGGTAGTCGGCCTCTCCCTCGGCACGCACAACCTTGCTGCCGCACACGGGGCACGTTGTGGGGAAATGAAATTCGCGCCGCTCGCGCGGATGCTGCTTCTCTTCCCCGGAGTCCGTGTTAGGGTCCGGCACAACTTCGACGACCTTGGGAATCACGTCGCCTCCGCGCTCCACCAGCACCGAGTCGCCGATCTTCAGGCCCAGACGGGCAATCTCATCGGCATTGTGCAGGGTGGCGCGGCTCACCGTCGTTCCGCCAATGGAGACCGGCGACAGCACGGCCACCGGCGTGAGCTTGCCCGTTCGCCCCACCTGCACGCGGATATCGTCAACGCGCGTGATCGCCGAGCGGGCGGTGAACTTATACGCCACAGCCCACCGTGGAGCGCGCCCGGTAAAACCGAGCCGCTGCTGCAACGCCGTCGAATCCACCTTGATGACGACGCCATCGATCTCATATCCAAGGTTGGCGCGCTGCTGCTCGGCGCGCTGGATAAACGCGAGCACATCTTCAATCGTGGTCAGCGCCTCGCGGTGCGGGTTGACGCGAAAGCCCGCCGCCGAAAGTGCATTCAGCGTCTCTACCTGGCTGGGGAAGATCGTCTCGCCATTCTCATACGCAAAGTAGCCGTAGAAATCCAGATGGCGCTGCGCCACGATGTTCGGTTCGAGCGTGCGAATTGTGCCTGCGGCAGCGTTGCGGGGATTCGCCGCCGGAGCCAGCCCCTGTGCCTCGCGCTCCTCGTTCATTCGCAGGAACGCCGAGATCGGCATCACCACTTCGCCGCGCACCTCAAACGCCGCCGGCAGACCCGCCGCATGCCTCCGTGCCGCCGAGATCGACAGCGGCACCGAGCGGATCGTCCGCACATTGGTCGTCACGTCCTCGCCAATCGTTCCGTCGCCCCGCGTCAGCGCCCGCCGCAGCAGCGAAGGCTTGCTCGCCGAGTCTGCGCTTGCCGGGTCTGCAGGTGAATAGTGCAGAGCCAGCGAAAGCCCGTCCAGCTTGAGTTCCGTGGTGTAGCGGATCTCGCCATGCTTTTCCCCGGCCAGCTCGCGCACGCGCCGGTCCCAGTCGCGCAACTCTGCTTCGCTGTTCACGTTGTCCAGCGAGAGCATCGGCCGCGAGTGGGCTACCTTGGCAAATCCCTCTTTTGGCTTGCCGCCCACGCGCTGGGTCGGCGAGTCGGGAGTGATCAGCTCAGGATGCTTCGCCTCCAGCTCCTGCAACTCGCGGGTGAGAGCATCGAAGGCGGCATCGGAAATCTCCGGGGCGTCGAGCCCGTAGTAGAGGTACTCGTGGTGGCGAATCTGTTCTCGTAGCTCTTCCACTCTTTGCGCGGGCGTCATTGCAGGGATTATAGAAAACGCCTCGCCCGAGCGCTAAGCCTTGTCGTCGGTCCGCGGTGGGAAACGTACAATGAGCCAGGAGCAGGCAGTCGAATTTCCGGCGTGGCCGCTGCCAGTGGAGGGAAGAGCCGCACGATGGAACCCATAACCCACTTCATGACCGGCGCCTGCCTGTCCCGCACCGGCTTGAATCGCAAAACGGCTTATGCAACCCTCGCCATGACGCTCGCCGCCGAAGCTCCCGATATCGATATGCTCTGGGAGGTGCGCGGCCCCGTGGCCGCATTCGAGCACCATCGCGGCATCACGCACACCTTTGTCGGCGCGCCTTTCATTGCCCTGCTCGTGGTCGCCGTGGTGTGGCTCTACCATCGCTGGCGAAAGAAGAAACCGCAGCAGCCGGTGCGCTGGAAGCTGCTGTACGCCTTCTCCCTGTTTGCGGCGCTCAGCCACCTGCTGCTGGACTTCACCAACAACTACGGCCTGCGTCCCTTCTTCCCCTTCAATCCGCGGTGGTACTCGTGGGATATCGTCTTCATCCTTGAGCCTGTCATCTTCGCTGCTCTGCTTCTGGCGCTGGTGGTTCCGGCCTTGCTGGGCCTTGCGGATCGTGAGATCAGCGCACGTCGCAGCGAATTCCATGGGCGGGGCTGGGCGATCTTCGCTCTATCTACCATGGTCCTGGTCTGGGTCGTCCGCAATGCCGAGCACGAGCGTGCCTTGAACCTCGTGCGCAATGGCACCTTCGCCGACGCAAAGATTCTCAAGGCAGCCGTGCAGCCCTTTCCGCTCAACCCCTTCCGCTGGTTTGCCGTGGTGGAGACGCCGGACTACTTCCAGACGGGATTGGTGAATACCCGAAGCGGCGAGGCGCGCGCCAACGACACCCTGATCTATAAGCCGCCGGTAACCCTGGCCACCCTGGCGGCGAAGAGGTCGTGGCTTGGCCACGTCTACCTGGATTGGTCCTCTTTCCCGGTGGTCGAGGATATGGGGAACGAAGTTCCTCCCGGCCTGGACGACAGCCCCTCGCCCCAGGGAACCACCGTTGAGTTTCGCGACCTGCGTTTTGCCTATTCCGCGATGTTTCTCCGGGGCAACCGCTCTCCGCTCTCTGCCTGGGTCGTGGTTGCTCCCAACCGCACGATTGAAGCCACGGTGATGGATGGACGGGAACAGAAATAGCCCGGCCCCCATATCGTCGGTCCGCGCAATTCGTATGCATAGCGTCAATATCAATTTCAATGGAGCTAAACGTTTGAGCTTGACCCTGCAAGGATCCATCCGCAGAATTAATAAGTTATACGTCGGGCGCCGGCTTCAGCCCATTTCCTCGACTCAATCTTGATTCCATGAGGTGCCCATGTCCTCTTTTCTGCTCATTCTGCTTGCTATAGCGAGCCGCGTTCTCCCGCATACGTGGTGGAACTTCACGGCGGTCGGCGGTTCCTTGCTGTACTTCGGAGCCAGGCGTCCGCTGCGCCAGGCGATTGTGCCTCTCGTGCTGATGGCGTGTACCGACTACTACCTCACCGTCTATGCGTACAACTATGCCTTCCATGTGCAGGGCTATCTGCTGACCTGGGTCTGGTATGCGGCGGCTATCCTGCTGGGCAGGATTCTGCTGCGCGACCAAGTCTCGCTGGCGCGGGGCGGAGCGGCGACCCTGCTTTCGGCGACCTCATTCTTCGCCATCAGCAACTACGCGGTCTGGGCGGGCTCGGGGATGTATCCCCACAGCATCGCGGGACTGGCAGCCTGCTATACCGCGGCTCTGCCGTTCTATCGCAACGATCTGATCTCGACCGCTCTCGTCCTCGGTGTGGCCTTCGGCCTTCCAGCGCTGGCACGCCACTTGCTGACACCCGAGAAACACCACGTCTCCGCGTAAAACGAAGAACGCAACAAGGTACAAACAGGAAAGGGGCGAACTCAAGATCAGTTCGCCCCTTTCCTGTTTGAGTCCCCCAGCTCCCAGGCCTGTCATCCTGAGCGAATCTGTATTGTCATCCTCAGTAACGCACCGCTTAAGTTTGTCACCGGGGCAAAGCACCGCTTAGGTATTGCCATCCTGAGCAAAGCACCGCTTAGGTTTGTCATCCTGAGCAAAGCGAAGGACCTGCTTTTGGCATATCCCCCGGGACCGCGCAGCTCGCGATTTAACTCTCCGCTTCCTCGGCAGACCCAGCCTTGCGCTTCGCCATATTCTTGCGGACATAGTAAATAACCACCATCCCAAAGAGGATGCTGATCGTCATCAGAACTCCACCGAGATGCTGATGGGCAAACTTCATCACGATCTGCACCATCTCCGGCCCATAACGCATGGTGAGCCACGCCAGCAGCACGTAATGGATGAGCCGCCCCAAAAAGACAGCGGCGAGAAAATTGATGATCTTCATCTCGAAGACGCCCGCGCCGAAGACAAAGGCCTTCCACGGCGTCGGCGGAGGCAGCATCGACGGTATGAGCATCGCGAGAAACTCCTGCCGCTCGAAGCGATCGCGAATCTGCTCGAAACGCTCGCGGTTCACCCGCTTCAGCAGGAAGAGCTCGCCCCCGGCCCGGCCCAGCAGAAAGGGAACCAGCCCTCCCAGGCAGGAGCCCAGCGCCCCCAGCACGGCATAGGCGTAGGCATGGCGTTTATCGCCCCACGCGTAGCCTGCGATCACAATATCCATAGGCACCGGCAGGGACGACGAATCCACGAAGGCGATGATCCCAACACCCCATATCCCCAGCGGCTTCAGAGCGGTAAGCAGATACAACTTGTACTTGAGGAGGAGGGTGGTGATGGAGTGTTTCACGGTCTTTCCAATTCCTTATTCTTCAAAGTAGAGCCCGTCTCGCCCTCGGAGTGCTGCCCGTATGCCCCGGAAAGCAGCGCCAGCGCGTGGGACAGGATGGGCAGGACGACCTCCAGCGACTGGACCGCGCCTCGGGGGCTTCCAGGCAGATTCAGAATCAGCGACGTGCCCCGAGTTCCGCAGAGAGCCCGGCTCAATGGCGCGAAGGGTGTTTGCCTCAGCCCCTCGGAGCGCATCCGTTCGGAGATTCCATCCACCAGCCGGTCACAGACGTTCCTCGTAGCCTCAGGAGTCACATCCCGGGGAGCAAGCCCAGTACCTCCCGTGGTCACCACCAGGGCAGCCTTGCCGCAGGCGCTTTTCAGCCATTCCTCGATTGGGGCCTGCTCGTCGGGGAGAACGCCGCACCCGTCGACCGCAAAGCCATGCGACCGCAGCAGTGTGGCCACCGCCGGGCCCGACAGATCTTCCCTCGCACCCTTGGAGCAGGAGTCGCTGACGGTCAATACAGTGGCGGTGGGCATATCTCCCGATTGTAAGGGTTTTTCCGGCGATTCCACGCCAACAGTGTCCATCCCGGCGATCCTTTTCTTCACCTTATGGGTTCTCCACCGAGGACGGGAGCAAACGCCAGCATCTTCCATCTTTCTGGCAGGATTGGGCTGATTTGCTGCCCGCCAATAGGAACCGGGCAGCAAATTGGCCGCAGCCGGGCAGCAAAAGAATGAGAGAATAAATGCTAGACTCCGTGAGTTCTGGCCGTACGGCACAACAGATTTGCCAGAGCAGTGCTTTATCTAGTAGATGCCTATCACCGAAACTCCAACTAGCCCTCCAGAGCAGCCGCCGGTGCGCCCGTCGAAACGGAAACGCCATCGCTACGATGAGCTTGAGCCGCATGAGATCTTCTCGCTCATCGAGGAGTATGAGGACGAACGGGCCAAGGCTCGCCTGCGAGAGTCGATCTGGATCTCCATCATCATCTACATGGCGCTGGCCTGGTACCTCTTCTACGGCCCACGCTATCTGTTTCATCAGCCTCACGTGATCAATCCTGCGGACGCGCTCAAGGACCGCAAGGATCTGACCTACCTGGATCTGCCGCCGGATGCGCTGAAGCAGGTCAAGCCAAAGTCTTCGCAGGCGATCTCGGATAAGGATCGCGTCGCCCAGTCCAAGCAGCCGACGCTGGATAAGAAGACGCTCGAGCAGTTGCAGGCAATGCGCAAAGCGCGTGCCGCCGAGCAGCCCGGCCCTCCGGCCTCGCAGCAGCCTGCCGCGCCTGTACCGCCTCAGCAGCAGATGGCGCAGCAGCCTGAGCCGCAGCAGAGGCCCAGCCAGCCCCTGCCCTCCAACCAGCAGTCCACGCTGGAGGCGCCTCACCCCGCACCCTCCGCGCCCAGTATGAACTCCGGTGCAATGTCGCCGGGAGAGGCCATTCGCCAGGCAGCCCGCGACGCCAGGGGAGCCGGCGGAGCAGGTGGGGACTACGGTCAGGGAGCACAACCGAAGCATCCTGGCCTGCAGAGCGGCTACGAGATTCTGAGCGATACCCTGGGAGTCGATTTCGGCCCCTATATGCAGCGCGTCGTTCGCGAAACCTATCGCACCTGGGATCCATTGATCCCCGAGGCGGTCCGGCCGCCGCTGTATAAGCAGGGTAAGGTGTATATCCAGTTCATCATC